>JAAYAD010000043.1 GCA_012719545.1 Clostridiaceae bacterium | reverse complement strand
GGAAAAAGCTAAATCCAGATATGAACCCTATTTTGCAATTTCTTATTGAATTTTTACCAGTATTTAGAGAAAAATCATTGATGTATTTAGAAAAAACGGTTATGGTCTAAAACCACAACCGTTTTTGTCTACAATCTGAAACCGCCTTTTTTAAGGCGGTTTTTTGAAGATAAATATACCGAAATCACCACTATATTCTATCGTTTTCCATAAATTTACCCGGATTTTATCTCATAAGGTCGGCAAGTTCAATTTTATCAACATCTTCCTCCACAATACAGGATAATTCTTCATTGGTGACGTTTTCAAGGAGGGCAAGCCTGTCTGCCTGGATTGTAAGGAGCTTCTCAAAAAGGTTTCGCACCGTCCTTGCATTGGCAAAGCTGTCCGACCTTGTTTCGTGCAACAGAGAAAGTATCTGGCTTATCTTCTCCTTTGCTCCATCTGTCGGCTTATAACCGTTTTTCTCGCACATACGCAAGAAGATGTCCATAAGCTCCTGGGGAGAATAATCGTCAAAGTTAATATATTTGTTGAATCTGGACTGAAGACCGGGGTTCGACTGCAAAAACTCTTCCATCTTGTCAGGATAACCCGCAACAATGACAATTAAATCGTCACGATGGTCCTCCATTGCTTTTATAAGGGTATCCACCGCTTCATAGCCAAAGTCATTTTCTCCCCTTCTGGAAACCAGCGAATAAGCCTCGTCAATAAACAGAACCCCACCCATTGCTTGATTCACTACCTCCATAACCTGGGGCGCGGTCTGACCAACATATTTTGCCACAAGCTTTGAGCGGTCTACTTCAACCAGATGTCCCTTTGACAAAACGCCTATTTCCCTGTAGATACCGGCCAGCAAGCGTGCTACTGTAGTTTTGCCCGTACCCGGGTTTCCGGTAAACACCAGATGAAGGGACATGTCAACAGCCGGAAGGCCTCTTTCTTTAC
This sequence comes from Clostridiaceae bacterium, assembly GCA_012719545.1. Taxonomy (GTDB): domain Bacteria; phylum Bacillota; class Clostridia; order DSM-8532; family DSM-8532; genus DTU059. The sequence continues at coordinate 9,948 of JAAYAD010000043.1, read as the reverse complement.
GTATTTTCATTATCTTTACTATATTTATAAGGGACTTTACGTCTTCCTTTACCTTCTTTAAGCCCACCAGGCTGTTAAGCTCGTTTAAAAGCTCCTCCAAATTCTTTTTAGGGGCCTTGTCCTCCAGCTCTTCTTTTTTGGGAGGGCTTTTACCGTCATCAAACTCAACATCAAGATTATTTATATCATTCGGCCCAAAAGGATTTGGGGCAGAATCGTCTATGATGGGAAGCTTTCTGTCAAATAAATCATCGTATACATCCGACATGTAATTGCGTTTTAAAATAAAATCCATTTCATTAAGCAGGGCATTTAATTCATCACTGATATTTTCTTTTCTGTAACCGGGATTGTCATTCATATGCTTCAACCTCTTTTTGGTTCATAGTTATACTGTCTACAAAAACTATCTACCCAATAATTCTATTATTTTATCAAGATCAATGTCCTTAATGGATGATACGGTCAAATCCGCAGAACTTGTATCCTGGCTTCCCGAATTGGGATTTAAATAGGCTATGCATTTCATGCCGGCACCCTTTGAAGCTTTAATTCCAAAATATGAATCCTCGATGGCAATACATTCACTTGGCTCAACTCCTAATGATAAAGCCGCCTTAATATAAACTTCAGGATCAGGCTTGCTGTTTGACACATCGTTTCCGGTAACCAGGGCATCAAAGTAATGCCGTATTTTTAATGTTTTTAATATCTGCTCTGCTAAAAATCTGTGTGAGGAAGTAGCAAGAGCAATTTTAAGATTCATACTTTTTGCCTTTGAAATAAGTTCCGGAATCCCCTGGATTGGCTCTAAGTCATTTCCAAAAAAACGCTTCTTTTTGTAGGTGTCATGTAAAGCCAGAAGCTGTTCCACAGTTTCTTTTAGCATATGCCGTTTCTTTAGCACGCCCCACATTTCGTCGTCTCTCATACCTATAAATTCATCAAATTCCCGGGGATCTACGTCTTTACCCAGTTCTTTCAGTACCTGAACCAGAATCTGGGTATGTATGGGCTCGCTGTCAATAATGACGCCGTCCATATCAAAAACCAATGCTTTAATCATTCCCTAAATACCTCATTTTAACGGGTTTATGTTTTAGTTTTAATTTGTTGGGTAATTTATATTTACATTATTATATAGCTATATAAATCAGCACTTACCCTATATGGATATGGCAAAAGTCAAAACTGATTTCTGTAATACCAATTATATTTTCTTAAGCTTTGCATAGCTTTCCATAAGTCTTTTTAACCCGCATTCATCAAAGAGAATATCCAACCGATAGTCTCCGCCTTCCTTAACCTTTGCCTTAACAACTCCCTGCCCGAACTTTTTATGAACAACCCGATCACCTACCTGAACCTCGTCGGATGAATCGGTGCGGTTAAATTCCTTTATACGGGCTTTAAGCTCCGAAAGATCCACAACTTTCCCGAAGGACTTATAAGATTCTCCATTTGTATATTCCTGTCTTCTTCCGGGTATTTCTCGTAACCCATTGGAAATGTTGAAAATCAGATGCTCCGGAATCTCCCCTATAAAACGGGATTCGCGGTTATATGCGGTACTTCCGAAGAGCATGCGGCATTTGGCATTGGTTATATAAAGCTCCTCCCTTGCCCGGGTCATGCCCACATAACACAGCCTTCTCTCTTCCTCAAGCTCCTCTTCCTCAAATGCCGAACGGTAGCTTGGGAAAATGCCCTCTTCCATGCCAGTAATAAACACTATGGGGAATTCCAGCCCCTTGGCGCTGTGCAGGGTCATAAGGACAACCCTGTCCCCTACCTCCTCTGTATCGTCTATGTCGGCCACAAGTGAGATATGGGCAAGAAAATCCTCCAGTGTGGGTTTTTCTTCGGATGTAATTTCGTATTCCCTGGCTACAGAAATAAATTCCTTGATATTTTCTATACGGGTCAGGGATTCCTGGGTCATTTCTGCTTCAAGTTCCTTAACAAGCCCGCTCTTTTCAATCAGATTCTCAATGAATTGCACCAGCTCTGTTTTGGATGCCATGTCCTTCATGCTTTCAACGAAATTATGGAAGTCTGCCAGAGCACGGCTTTGACGGGCAAGGTCAGGATACTCGTGGGCCCTTGATATAATATTGTACATACTCACATTTTCCTCAACCGCGTACTGCTCTATCCTTGTGAGGGTTGTTTTTCCTATACCGCGCTTAGGCACATTAATAATTCTGGTAAGGCTCACATCGTCATTTGAATTCTGAACCACACGAAGCCATGCAATAACGTCCTTTATTTCTTTTCTTGAATAGAACTTAAGGCCGCCATAAATTTTATAGGGAATACCCTGTTTCATGAGCACATCTTCAAGAACTCGTGACTGGGCGTTGAGCCTGTACAGAATAGCCATATCGCTGTAGCTTCTGCCCTTGCTTCTGAGAGCCTTCATGGTAGATGCCACAAAATATGCCTCATCGTGCTCATCCTGTGCCTCATACCTGTTTATGGGAGCCCCCTGGTCATTCTGGGTCCAAAGCTCCTTTCCTTTGCGGCCCATATTATTTTTGATAACTTCATTGGCTGCGGCAAGGATGGTCTTTGTTGACCTGTAGTTCTGCTCAAGCTTGATTATCCGGCAGTTGTCAAAATCCTTTTCAAAGTCAAGAATATTGCGAAGATTGGCTCCGCGCCACCCGTAAATCATCTGGTCGTCATCGCCTACGACACATATATTGCCGTGCCTTCCGGCAAGGAGGCTTACCAGCATGTATTGGGCAGTATTTGTATCCTGGTACTCATCCACCAATATATAACGGAATTTGTCCGAATAATAATCCAACACTTCCGGAAACTCAGACATTATCCTTACCGTAAGAAGAATAATGTCATCAAAATCAAGGGCATTATTTGCCTTAAGCTTATTCTGGTACAGCTCATAGATAGCAGCAATTTTGCTTAAGCGGTAATCGGAATTATATAATCTTTTATATTCCTGGGGCCCCAAAAGTTCGTCCTTGGCACGTCCTATTTCGTGAAGAACCGAGCGGGGCGGGAAATTTTTTTCATTTATCTTAAGCTGTTCCAAACAGCTTTTTATCAGGCTTTGCTGATCATCCGTATCATAAATTACAAAATTACTGTCATATCCAAGTCTTACTATTTCCCGTCTCAGAATCCTGACACAGCAGGCATGAAATGTACCCACCCAGATATTACTTGCCTCAGGGCCTATCAGTTTTTCAATTCTTTCTTTCATTTCGCTTGCCGCCTTATTTGTAAAGGTTATGGCAAGTATATTCCATGGACGGACTCCCTTCTCTCCAACCAGATATGCAATTCTGTGGGTTAAGACTCTCGTCTTTCCCGAACCTGCGCCGGCAAGAACCAATAACGGTCCTTCTGTGTGAAGTACGGCGGCTTTTTGTTCGGGGTTAAGTCCTTCAAGAAGATTCATGATTACCTCCGGTTTGTTAATCCTATTTCTGCGTAATTTTAAGTCTTTTGCTGCAAGCAAAAACACTTTCCTGTAATGGAAAGCTGAAAAACGCATATGTTTTTCTGTTCAGGCTTTAGTTTAGTGTACTAATCTTTAGGGTAATATTATATAATAAAACGTACCTCACTTCAAAACAAACGTTCGAAACTTCATATACCCCATTTCGTTATAACTTTAAAGTGCTGCAATGGTAATATTTTAGCGTTTTAACACGATTATTAAAATGTTGCTTTATTCGTGAAAACGCTTTATAATATTTCATTAGTATTGCGAGGTATTGTTATGGACTATATAACTACCAAAGAAGCGGCAAGGAAATGGGGAATATCTGTTCGAAGGGTTCAAGTCTTGTGCGAAACTGGAAAAATCAAAGGCATTACCCGGTTTGGCCAGGTTTGGGCAATACCTGCGGATTCTCCAAAGCCAGTTGACTGCCGTTTTAGAAAAAACAGACAATTAGAAAAATAATAACGGCATGTCTTTTTTCTTGGTAATCACTTCGCGACAACAGCATTATATTATACCTAAAGGGTGAGGAGTGGATACATGTGGCAAGATACATAGCAAAGAGGGTCATTTTATCAATATTTACCCTCTGGCTTGTAGCTACCATAACATTCTTTTTAATGTTTATGGTTCCCGGTGGGCCTTTCCTTTCGGAAAAGACGCCTTCCAAAGCTACGCTGGAAGCCTTGAACAAAAGATACGGGCTTGACCAGCCGGTTATTGTTCAGTACAAAAACTATATGATTAATTTTCTCAAGGGAGAGTATGGAGAATCCCTGAAACAGCGAGGCAGAACTGTAGAGGATATTATTTCCTCCGGATTTAAGGTTTCTGCCAGAGTCGGCGGCCTTGCAGTTGCCGTTGCTTTGTGCATAGGTGTCCCGTTGGGATGCATAGCCGCTCTGAATCGAGGAAAATGGCTTGATAACACCATAATTGTCATTGCCACCTGCGGTATAGCAGTACCCAGCTTTGTGGTTTCCACGGTATTGATGATAATATTCAGTGTTAAGCTAAACTGGCTTCCAACCTATGGATTAACATCCTGGAAGCATTATGTTATGCCGGTTATGGCTCTTTCCTTCTATCCAACAGCATATATTTCCAGACTTATGCGTTCAAGCATGCTTGAGGTGCTTGGCCAGGACTATATGCGAACAGCAAAGGCCAAGGGATTGTCACAGTTCTGGATATTGTTCAAGCACGCCTTAAGAAATGCCATTCTTCCTATTGTAACTTACTTAGGTCCTCTGCTTGCATATACCCTGACCGGTAGTTTTGTCGTAGAAAAAATATTTACAATACCCGGTCTTGGCAATGAGTTTATAAGCTCAATTATAAACAGGGACTATACCATGATTATGGGTACCACCATATTCCTGGCTGCCCTCTTAATTATATTGAACCTGTTGGTTGATATTGCCTATAAAATAATTGACCCAAGAATTAAGTTTAAGTAGGAAGGATGAATTGAATGAGTGAATTGAATAAAAAGCTTACATTACATCTGGATGTTTCCGACTTCCTTCCTGCAGACGAGGAAGAGAAGCAAAGCCTTGTGATTATGCGCGAGAGCGTCAGCTTCTGGCGTGATGGTCTTCGCCGCTTTAGGAAAAACAAAATTGCCATGACAAGTCTTGTTGTTGTCATTCTTATATTGCTTTTCGCTTTTGTAGCGCCGTATTTTTACCCATATTCCTATGAACAGCAGATCAGGGGAAGCGAAAACCTCGCCCCCATGCAATACTCTGAAACAGAGCTTGCACGTATAGAAGCAGGAGAAAAGGTATTCCCACATATTCTGGGAACCGACTCACTGGGCCGCGACATCATGATACGTCTCATGATTGGCAGCCGTATTTCATTGATAGTAGGTATTGTGGCAAGTGCCCTGATTCTTGTTATCGGTTCTATTTACGGCACAATTGCAGGTTATTTCGGCGGAAAAGTCGACCTGGTAATGATGAGAATAGTGGATATTATTTACACTGTACCTGATATACTGATCATTATTTTGTTAATGGTTACTTTGAAGTTCCCTCTCCAGGATTTAGCTTATAATAATCCTAATTTTGCCTGGATAAATAAATTAGGTGTTGGATTGATTTGTATATTTATAGTATTTGCCCTTCTTTACTGGGTCGGTATGGCCCGTATTGTACGCGGTCAGATTCTTTCCCTGAAGGAAATGGAATACATAACCGCAGCCAGAGCATTGGGAGCAAGCCATAGCAGAATTATAAGAAAGCATTTGCTTACCAATGTTATGGGAACTCTTATTGTTACTACCACACTGCAGATTCCGTCATCCATATTTACAGAAAGCTTTTTGAGCTTTATCGGTATAGGTGTTGCAGCGCCCATGCCCAGCCTTGGCTCCATGGCGTCAGACGCGATTGACGGTATCTACTCCTATCCTTACAGATTAATGGCACCGGCTATTATGATAAGCCTTATCATCCTTTCCTTTAACCTTTTGGGTGACGGGCTTAGGGACGCATTTGATCCCAAGCTGAAGAATTGAGGTGTTAAACTTGAGCAAAAAATTATTGTTGAACATACAAAATGAACGGCTTTCTTTCTTTACTCCGGCTGGAGAAGTCAAGGCCCTCAATGATGTTACCATACAGATGTATGAAGGTGATGTCCTGGGTATAGTTGGCGAAAGCGGAAGCGGAAAAAGCGTAACTGCTTATTCCATCATGCAGCTTTTGCCCCACACCGGAAGGATAATTGGTGGTACCGTTGAGTTCAACGGTCACCGTATCAACGACATGACCGAAAAAGAAATGAGAAAAATCAGGGGAAACGAGGTAAGCATAATATTCCAGGATCCTATGACAAGCCTTAACCCTGTTTATACTATAGGCAACCAGATTCGTGAAGTAATCATGCTTCACACAAACAAAACAAGAAAAGAAGCTCAGGAACGCGCCGAAGAGCTCTTAACCCTTGTTGGTATCAATGAGCCCAAGAAGAGACTTAAGCAGTATCCTCACGAGTTGTCTGGCGGTATGCGCCAGAGGGTTATGATTGCCATGGCCCTTGCCTGTGAGCCTAAGCTTCTTATTGCCGACGAGCCCACTACAGCTCTTGACGTTACCATTCAGGCTCAGATTCTGGAGCTTATGATGGAGCTTAAGGAAAAGATCGGCATGTCCATTATAATGATTACTCATGACCTGGGTATTGTTGCCAATATGTGCGAAAAGATCGCCGTTATGTATGCAGGAAAGATTGTTGAATACGGCAGCACTGATGAAATATTCTACAATCCCCAGCATGAATATACAAAGGGCCTTCTTCGCAGTATTCCAAAGCTGAATGAAAAGGAACACAAGAAACTGGTTCCCATTCAGGGTACACCGGTTGACTTGCTGAATCCTCCTAAGGGCTGTCCCTTTGCTCCACGCTGCGAAAGCTGCATGAAGATATGTCTTCGTGAAATGCCTCCTTATACAACAGTCAAAGAAGGCCATATAAGCGCCTGCTGGCTGCTGCAAAAAAAAGAGTTCGAACAGGGCGGTGATAATAAGTGAGCAAGAAATTAGTAGAAGTTCAGAATCTGAAGCAGTATTTCCATGCCGGCGGGAGCATCTTCAGTCCCAAATATGTTAAGGCCGTAGACGATGTCAGCTTTTACATAAACAAGGGTGAAACTCTTGGTCTTGTTGGGGAAAGCGGCTGCGGAAAGACAACTGTCGGCCGTACCATTCTTCGCCTTTATGAGCCTACCGCAGGCAAGATCTTTTATGACGGTCAGGACATAACAAAGGTTAATATGCTCCCCTACAGACGCAAGATGCAGATTGTTTTCCAGGACCCTTACGCCAGTCTTGATCCACGTATGACTGTTGGCGATATTGTGGGCGAAGCCATTGATATTCATAAGCTGGCTCCCACAAAGAAGGACAGACAGGATAAAATAATCAGCCTTTTGGAAAAGGTCGGACTTAACAGCGAGCATGCCAACCGCTATCCTCATGAATTTTCAGGTGGTCAGAGGCAGCGTATAGGAATTGCCCGTGCCCTTGCTGTTGACCCTGAATTTATAGTTTGTGACGAGCCCATATCTGCTCTTGACGTGTCCATTCAGGCACAGGTAGTAAATATGTTTGAGGAACTTCAGGAAAGCATGGGACTTACATATCTCTTTATTGCCCATGACTTGAGTGTAGTCAAGCATATAAGCCAGCGTATAGGAGTTATGTATCTTGGAAAGCTCGTTGAACTTGCTGAAAGCTATGAATTGATTTTCCACAGCGTACATCCTTACACAAAATCCTTGATTTCTGCAATTCCTATTGCAGACCCCATACAGGCTCGCAGCAGCAAACGTATAGTTCTTGAAGGCGATGTTCCAAGTCCTCTCAATCCTCCAAGCGGCTGCCGCTTCAGAACACGCTGCCGTTATGCCACAGAATTGTGCGCTCAGGTTGAGCCTGAATTCAAGGAAGTTTCTCCCGGACATTTTGCTGCATGTCATCACCTAGACAAGGTTGAATAAAATATATATAATTAAATATTAAAATGTGGTATATGATATTTCCAGGTAAAGGGAAGAAATTATTTCCCACCTGGAAATGTTATAATAAAAACCGTACAAAGTACGAGTAAAATGGAGGGAAAAAAATGAAAAGAAAGCTTGCACTATTATTGGCGGTAATCATGGTATGCATGATTATTCTGCCCGCTTGCGGAACCAAGTCTGGAACTGACGGTACTGGTACCGGAACAGGAACAGGAACAGGAACAGGGACAGGTACAGGTACAGGCAACGACGGCGGTAAAGCTGTTGAGACTCTTGCCGTAAACGTTGGTCCCGATCCTGACACCATTGACCCAGCTCTCAACTCTGCTGTTGACGGCGGTACAATGATTAACCACGCTTTTGAGGGACTCATGGCTCTCGATAAGAACGGTGTTCCTACAGAAGCACAGGCACAGAAAGTTGAAGTATCAGAAGACGGAAGGGTTTATACTTTCTATCTCCGCGATGACATTAAGTGGAGTGATGGAAAGCCCGTAACAGCACATGATTTCGTATATGCATGGAATCGTGCTGCTAACCCTGAAACAGCTGCCGACTATGCTTACATGTTTGATGTAATCGAAGGATACGAAGATGTTGCAAACGGCGTTGCTGGCGCAAAGCTGAATGTTGTAGCTAAGGACGACAAGACTCTTGTTGTTACCCTTGTTACCCCAATTCCCTACTTCCTTGAACTCTGCGCATTCCCCGCTTATATGCCTGTTCGTCAGGATATAATCGAGGCTAATGGCGATGCTTGGGCTACCAAGGTTGAGACCTATATTGGAAATGGTCCCTACAAGATTACCGAATGGGTTCCCGGTTCACATATCACAATGTCCAAGAATGAACACTACTACAACGTCAGCAAGCTTGGTCCCAACAACATCAAGTTTGTACTTATGGACGACGACGTAGCTATTCTTAACGCATTCAGACAGGGCGAAATTCTCTTTGCTGATTCAATGCCCAACGACGAAATCGATGCATGGAGAGATAAGCCTGAATTCAATCTTGAAGGTCAGCTTGGTACCTACTATGTATCATTCAACGTAACCAAGGCTCCTTTTGACAATCCTAAGGTTCGTCAGGCTTTCACATTGGCTGTTGACCGTGAATTCATCGTTAAGAACATAGGTAAGGCCGGTCAGGTTCCTGCAGGCGCATTCGTTCCTACAGGTCTCACAGATGCTGATCCTACTAAGGAATTCCGTGAAGTTGGCGGCGACTACTATGATCCATACGATTACGAAGGAAACCTCGAAAAGGCTAAGCAGATTCTTGCTGAAGCTGGATATCCCAACGGCCAGGGTCTTCCTCCGATCGAATACATCTACAACGAAGGTACCGGTCACCAGGCTATAGGTGAAGCTCTCCAGGATATGTGGGGCAAGCTCGGAGCTCAGGTTACCCTCGCTTCTCAGGAATGGAACACCTTCCTCAACACCCGTAAGAATGGTGATTATCAGGTAGCTCGTAACGGATGGCTCTGCGACTACAACGATCCTATTTCCATGCTTGATATGTGGATTACCGGCGGCGGTAACAACGACGCTCAGTGGTCCAATGCTCAGTACGACGCACTTATCAAGGAAATCAAGACCACAACCGATAAGAATAAGCGTTTCGAACTCATGCACAAGGCTGAGGACATCATCTTTGATGAATGGATGCTCTGCCCAATCTACTACTATGTAGATATCTATCTCTTGAATACAAAGGTTGAAGGATTCTACTCCTCACCTCTGGGCTTCAAGTACTTCATGTACGCATCTGTTAAATAATTAAGAGTATCAATATAGTAAAGTGAACCCCTTTTGTTAGACAAAAGAGCTAACGAAAGGGGTTTAATAATGTCAGGAAAAAAGAAATACTCTAATGAGTTCAAGTGTGCGATTGTTAATGAGTATTTAAACGGGTATACAGGAGGCTATCGTGTTTT
>JAAYAD010000076.1 GCA_012719545.1 Clostridiaceae bacterium | reverse complement strand
ATTTCTTCAGCAACTACTGCAAAGCCTCTTCCTGCATCCCCAGCCCTTGCTGCTTCAATTGCTGCGTTAAGAGAGAGCAAATTGGTTTGTTCGCTGATTCCTGTAATTACATTCACTACCTGGATAATCTCCTTGGCGCCCACGCTTAACTGCTTGATTTCTTCATAAATTATGTTGGAGGATTCAACGGCATTTTTATTCTTCTCGTTTAACTTATCAATGGTATTTACAGCATAGTCCCTTGAGCTTTCGGTCTGCCTTACTGAATCCATGATATCATCAATTCTTTTAATAACATGGTTGATATCCTGAGCCAAATTCTCCATTAAAGCATTGCCGTTTTCAGCCTGTTTAGCCTGTTCAGTAGAACCCTGGGCCAATTCGCTTATGGCAGTGGATACCTGGGCTGCCGCCGCTGCAGAAAGCTCGGAGGAATTTTTTATAACGATGGTATCGTTTTCTACCTGGTCGGCAACATTTTGTGTCTGCATGATAAGATTACGGATATTTTCAATCATTTTATTAAAGCTGCCAGATAACCTGCCTATCTCGTTTTTGCCTTTGAAGGGGGAGGATACTGTCAGGTCACCTTGCTCAATTCGTCCCATTAAGTTCATAATAAACTTTAAGGGCTTGGATATGCTGAAGGCCATAAAGAGCCCTACCAGGGCAGATATGATTATGCATAATATGGATACGCCTATAATTCCGCTCTTAACAACTTCCATTTCCTGCATCAGAGATGAAACAGGCGCTTTGGTAACTACTTTCCATCCGTTTTTGGCAGTGGCATAGCTTATTACTTCATCGGAATCGGTAAAATTATCGGACTTTGCATCACTGTAGATGTTATCTGCATATTGGGCTGTAAAAGGACTTCCTAAAAGATTGGGATCCCTATGTACGATTATATTTCTGTTTTCGTCAAGCAACATAATTTCGGAAGAATCCGAATCGGATTGGTCAATAATTGAATTAAATTTTTTGTAATCAACATATATTGCCAATGTTCCAATATGGGAAAGAGTTTTTAGGTTACGAAGCTGCCTTGTTAAAGTCACGAATTCGTAGGAATTGTTTAAACCGGTAACCCAGACATTTTTTCCTTCGTGCTTGGTGGCAATGTCTGCTAAAAATTGTCTGCTGGCCTCAGTATCACTGTTATTTCCGCTGAGTGAAGTAATATCTCTGCCCGTGCCATATACTTCGCCGTTGTTCTTGTATATGTAAACTCCGCTGATATCATTATTGGATACACTTATTGAGAATAAGGTATCTCTGAGTTTTTCGTTATCTCTCATTTTATCAACGATATTCTCGTATTCTTCTTGCTGAAGAATAGAAATAAACTCATCATTGGAAATGATCATCATAGATATGTTTTCCAGCTGCTCTATTTTGGAGTTAATATTGATAGCAGCTTGCTCAACCATTTGCTTTGAATAAAGCCCGACCTTGTCTTTTATTGTCTTTTCTGCGTTAAGATAAGAAAATCCAGCTATTGTGCTTAGAGGAACAATGCTGATTATCATAAAAGCTATAATGAGTTTTTGCGCTATTCCAATATTATTTAAAAATCCTATTCTGGGAATCTTTTGTTTTCCATCAGAACTCTTTTTCTTTTTAAACACCCCATTCTTAGACATTCCTTTGTCAGAGATTTCGTTAGATTGTAAATTTTTAGTTTTCTTATTCCTCATGGCTGCCACCCTATTATATAAATTTTTTGTGTAAATTTTTCCACTTATCTGTGGAAATTCTTAAAATTTTTTGTACCTGCTGAATGCCCTGCTTAAAGACTTATCTAACAGTTGAGAATTTTGGTGTCTGCCTGCTTTTACAATCAAAGGTGTCAACATTCTTTACCGAACCGTAAGGCTTTTACGGCGATTTGCCAAAACGGCTTTGATAAAGGCTGTCAAAAATATTATCGGTCCAATATTGTAAAAATTTAACCTGCCATGGGCTGCCATTATAATCAAATGTTAGATATATAAAAAGTAAAAATATTAAGTGTCAATAGGATTAATCCTTGCTCTGCAGATACCGATATATGAATTGAAAGTATTTTTATTACAAAAAAGGTTTCAACTATGCTTACTTCAGGATGACTGGGTTTTCCTGAATATATGGCGAGTTAGGTACACTTTTTGCAAAGTGATTGTTCGACTGGATTACATGACAAGTCATCTTAAGTAAAGGTTAATACCCATTGGGATGAGATTATCTATCGCAATGTGTTTATTTCTCCTTACTTAAATACATTTGTGTTCCAGAAGTGTCCAGGAAAAATATACCTGTATTATTCTGACTGTAGTGTTACAGTCGGATTTACTTTCAAATAACTTGGGGTGGTAATTTTATACTATTTTGGGGGTTCGTGATGAAAAAAATCAGAAACAAGATCATTTTTACCGCTATTCTATCAACGTTGCTGGCTTCATTGGTTATAGGGATATTTTCTAATGTTTCTATGAAAAACATGACAGATTCACAACTTGAGAAAATGAGGCAAACCTACAAGGACAACTTTGACATGAATGTAAAGTATCAGGTTGAAACCGCTGTCAGTATGCTTCAAGCTATCTACAACAAAAGTCAGAGCGGAGAAATTTCATTTGAAGAGGCAAAGAAACTTGGTGCCGATTTGTTGAGGGAATTAAGATATGGCGAAGAAGGATATTTCTGGGCAGACACATCGGAAGGTGTAAACGTAGTGCTTCTGGGTAATGAGACAGAGGGTACCAATAGATACAATGCCCAGGATGTAAATGGCCACTACTATATTCAGGACATAATCAATCATGGAATGCAGCCGGGCGGGGGCTTCTCCGAGTATTGGTTCCCTAAAAAGGGTGGAACAGAACCTCTGCCAAAAAGGGCATATTCTTTATACTTTGAGCCCTTTGACTGGGTTTTGGGTACTGGAAATTACATAGATGATATTGATGCTGTTATAACAGCTCAGGCCAAGGCTTATTCCGATATGGTACGGAAAAATGGCATTACAAGTATTATCGGTTTAGTTGTGTCCAATATTTTTGCAATAATACTGTCTCTGTTTATGGGAAGAAAGATATCAAAACCGGTTGTGCAGGTTACAGAAATACTTAACAAGACTTCAAAGTATGACCTTACAGAGGATGGAAAGCTTGATCCAATCACCAGAAAGTTTAAGGATGAAACAGGAATAATGGCTAATGCCCTTAAAGACTTAAGAGAAGCATTAAGAAATATTGTAGTCAATATCCGATCTGTTTCAGATGTTATACATTCCAATGCCGTATTAGTTTCTGAGGTGGCAAATGACCTTAATATGCAGGCTGCGGACTCATCTGCAATTATTCAGGAATTATCTGCCGGAATGGAAGAGACTTCTGCATCCGCAGAACAAATGAGTTCAGCAACAAGCCTGATAGAAGCATCCATAGACAGCATTATGGCCAAGGCAGAAGAAGGGGCTTCTAAAGCCGCAGATATAGACAGCAGGGCAAAATCGCTAAAAGAAAACTTTGTGAAGTCAGAAAAGACAACAAGCCAGTTGTACAGTGATACAAAGGTAATGGTGGAGCAAGCTATTGACAATGCAAAAATAGCAAATGAAATTAATGTCCTGACCCAGGCAATCCTAGGCATTGCAAATCAGACAAACCTCTTGTCACTAAATGCTTCTATTGAGGCTGCAAGAGCAGGGGAGGCAGGACGTGGATTTGCAGTTGTGGCAGGCGAGATTAAACAGCTTGCAGATCAGTCAGCCAATATGGCGGCAAAAATTCAGGAAACAACCAATGCTGTAATTGCCTCTGTTAAGGAACTGGCTGATGCTTCAGGAACACTTCTTGAATTTATGGAGACACAGGTTAGAAGTGACTACGATTATATGCTGAAAACCAGTGAGCAGTATGCCCATGATGCTGAATTTATCAGTAACCTTGTGACCGATTTAAGTGCAACTTCTGAAGAACTGACCAGTTCAATGAAAGAAATAATCAATGCTATCAAGGACGTTTCGACAACTGTAAACGAAGGGGCTCAGGGAACCTACAGTATGGCGGAGAATATGTCTTCCATGCTGGAAAAAGTGGTAATAGTCCATGAGAACATGAAGGGCAATCTGGCAGAAATTGAAAAGCTTAATAATCTGGTTAATCAGATTCAATTATAAAGTTATAACTTGGATTAAATATCAAATATCATTTATCCCAAAATAGCCACAGCAAAATAGCTTAAATTAGGAAGCTTATATAATGCAGACTGGATTAAACTTCGTAATTATCTTCCTGAATGAGGGGGCATGAGAAAGCGGCAGGTGGAATCGCCTGCCGCTTGCCTCTAAAAACCTGTAGTTGTCTTGGATTATTGTATTCTGAATTTTGACAATGAATCTTTCAGGGTTGTTATAGCAACAGCCAGGTTACCGGCTAATTGGGCCAATTGCTCGGAAGAGCTTGCCTGTTCCTCACTTGTGGCAGTCACTTCTTCAATGGTTGAGGCATTTTGCTCTACAATGGCTGCAATCTGAGCAATGGCTTTTACTGATTCTTCTTTTTGATTTTCTATATCCTGCATCCTTATATTCACATCTTCAATCTGCTGTATTATTTTTTGTATGCACTGTGCCATGTCGTTAAATGCGCTGTTTGTTTCAATTACTATCTTGTTCTGCTCTTCAAATATATTGCCTGATTCCTGTACTACATTAACTGCCTTTTCAGTCTGCGCCTGAATCTTGGAAACTATTTTCTCAATTAAACCAGTTGCCTCCTTGGTTCCCATGGCAAGTTTGCGGATTTCTTCAGCAACTACTGCAAAGCCTCTTCCTGCATCCCCAGCCCTTGCTGCTTCAATTGCTGCGTTAAGAGAGAGCAAATTGGTTTGTTCGCTGATT
>JAAYAD010000020.1 GCA_012719545.1 Clostridiaceae bacterium | reverse complement strand
TCAATATGGTAGGAATTAACAAATTACTGGCAGCAATGTAGCCAGTAATTTCATTTTTTTATTAAAAAACTATTTTATTTTTAGCGGTAAAAATAGCGAAAACCCTTTCTACGAAAGGGTTTTCGGACAAATTGTGGCGGAAGAGGTGGGATTCGAACCCACGGTACGTTTCCGTACACCTGATTTCGAGTCAGGCTCGTTATGACCACTTCGATACTCTTCCATGTTAAATATATTATAGTGCGGCACAAGACGCAGTATTTATTATAAGGCATTTTCGGCAGTTTGGCAACACACAGCGCATTAAGGCAAGGCTTTCCTATGGCGAAGGCCATCTTTATAACAATTCATATGAAATATTTATCTTGAGCTTTAAGTTTATAAATGTGAAAAATTCAACCTGCCGGGTATGTCAAAATGGGGGACTTTCCACGGCAGGTTGTTAAGATCAGTAGTTTATTCGCCTTATCTTGATATATGCTATCTGGTTAAAATAACATTAAGAGATTAATACCTATTTGCAGGAGGGCAACCTTTTGGTATATTTATCTATTAACGGTCTATCTAAATCGCTCTAATATCGGATTTGATTCGGCCTTCTCCATCAAACAAGCACAGTCTTATTTCCTATTAAAGGATTACTATTTATATGGCTTAAATCTTTTAAGCCTTAAGGCATTTGTCAATACAGATACTGAGCTTAAGGACATGGCTGCAGCCGCAAACATGGGGTTTAGCAGGGGACCACCGAAAATGTGAAGCAATCCTGCTGCTATTGGTATACCTGCTGTGTTGTATCCAAAAGCCCAGAACAGGTTCTGCTTAATATTTCTGATAGTACTCTTGCTTAACTGAATTGCGGTAGGCACGTCCATAAGGTCACTTCTCATTAGGACAATATCTGCCGATTCCATTGCCACATCGGTTCCTGAACCTATGGCAATACCAACATCGGCCTGAACAAGGGCAGGAGCGTCATTGATGCCGTCGCCCACCATGCATACCTTTTTGCCTTCTGCCTGCAGCTTTTTAACCTCGTTTGACTTATCCTGGGGCAGAACTTCAGCCAATACCCTGTCTATTCCAACCTGTCTTGCAATGGCTTCTGCTGTTCTTCTGTTGTCACCGGTTATCATGGCAACCTCAATACCCATGGATTGAAGGGTCTTAATGGCTTTTGCGCTGTTTTCCTTAACTACGTCTGCCACAGCAATAATTCCGGATATGGTATTGTTCATGGCAACATACATGGGGGTTTTGCCTTCGCTTGCCAGCCTGTTGGACTGCTCTTCAAGGTTATTTAAAGAGATTCCTCTGCTGTCCATAAGCTTTCTGTTGCCTATAAGAACATTGACTCCATCAATGTTAACCTCAATGCCATGACCCGGGATGGCTTCAAATTTATCCGCTTTCAAAACTTGAATACCTTCATTTTCTGCCTTCTTAACGATAGCCTCTCCCAAAGGATGCTCCGAACCTTTTTCAGCAGATGCAGCTATTTGTAAAAGCCGCTCCCTGGTTACATCAGGTGAAGTTATGATGTCGGTAACCTCAGGCTTACCCTCGGTGATGGTTCCTGTCTTATCAAATACAATGATATCCACTTTGTGAGTGGTTTCCAAAGCTTCTCCGCCTTTAATGAGTATCCCGTATTCTGCCCCTTTTCCCGTTCCAACCATAATAGCTGTTGGAGTGGCAAGACCCAGCGCGCAGGGGCATGCGATAACCAGCACTGAAATAAATACCGTCAGGGCAAATACCAGAGACTCGCCTGCAATAAGCCATGCGGCAAAAGCGAGTATGGCAATAGCCACAACGACTGGCACAAAATATCCTGACACCACATCTGCCAATTGTGCAATGGGCGCTTTTGAGCCCTGAGCCTCTTCCACAAGCCTTATAATCTGAGCAAGAGCCGTTTCTTCCCCTACCTTTGTTGCCTTAAACTTTATCATTCCGTTTTTGTTAATGCTGGCAGCATACACCTTGTCTCCTGCCTTTTTGTCAACAGGAATGCTTTCACCGGTCAGCATGGATTCATCTATGGCAGTGTGCCCTTCAATCACCTCACCATCCACCGGGATTTTTTCGCCGGGACGGACCAAAATAATATCTCCGGGTTCCACTTCCTCTATGGGTATCTCTATTTCCTTTCCGTCCTGTATAACCACTGCGGTTTTAGGAGCAAGCCCCATAAGCTTCTTTATAGCCTCGGAAGTCTTGCCCTTTGATATGGCTTCCAAAGTTTTTCCAAGGAGAATCAGTGTAATAATAACACCTGCTGTTTCAAAATACAGTCCTTCCACCGCGTGCATATTGCCCGTTGATATTTGATAAATTGAGTACAGGCTGTAGATGATGGCAGCTGAAGTACCAATGGCAATCAAGGAGTCCATATTGGGACTTCTCTTTATGAGTGCCTTAAAGCCCACTGTGTAGAACTTGTAACCTGCAATGACTATCGGTGTAACCAGAATCAGCTGGGTAACAGCAAAGTTCATGGGGTTCTGCATGGGATCAAGGAACATGGGGACAGGCAACGACAGCCATGATATCATTGGCCCCATGGCAAGATACAATAAGGGAACTGCAAAAATTGCAGACACAATGAACTTTATGCGAAGAATCCGTATTTCTCTTTCCTTTCTCAGCTTATCCTCATCAACAGTGCTTTTTTCAATGCTGAGAGCTTTATAGCCAGCTTTCTCAATAACCTGCTTTATTCCTGAAACCCTGATTTTAGAGGGGTCATATTCTACCACTGCCTTTTCTGTGGCAAAATTGACAGTGGCCTTTAATACTCCTTCAGTCTTTCCCAGGGCTTTTTCAACCCTTGCTGCACATGCGGCGCAGGTCATTCCGCCAACGGGTATGGTAACGGTATTCTTTTTTTCTTCCTTTATAACTCCATAGCCTATCTTTTCAACGGCTTTTTCAATATCTGCCTGTGACAACTTGGTTTCGTCATATTCAAAGGATAAAATTTCAGAAGCAAAATTAACCGACGCATTTATTACTCCGTCCATTTTGCCCACTGTTTTTTCTATCCTGTTGGCACAGGCCGCACATGTCATACCGCTTATTTTAATTGCAGCTTTATTCATAGATACCTTACCTCTCTTATCTATTTAATTCTTCCAGTTGGAGAAAATTATCTTTGCTTCATTCAAAAAATCCTTTGATATTACTATTTCTTCATCGTTGGCTGTTTTATAATCTTCCGTTATAGGAACCGGATTGCATCCGCCCCTTGTAACCTCAACATCATCCATGCCAAACCGGTTTCCGCAGTTCTGGCATACAAGCTCGTTGCCCTCCTGCTTATAATAGCCCCTGCCGGACGCATAGCATACCTGGCAGGTATTGAAGGCTGTGCGTATTGTTCCGTCGGGTGCCTTGACAGCCAGAACTTCAAGCTTTGTTCCACCCATCACTACCGGATAGAATTTGGCAGTTTCGGTTACTTCATCAAGCTTAATTACAAGATCGCTGTCCTTTACTACATTCGCGCCTGAAGATTCACCCAGTATACCTCCATTTAATACTAATGCTCCGATAATTACAATAAGTAAAACCGGAATAGCAATAAAAGCTATATTTAATCCATTGCTACGGGCATTCTTGTTCTTATTTGTCATATTATATCCTCCTGTATTAAATCTTCATTTATCTTTCTGTTAAATCTTCCTACATTATATTAACCTCTATTTATGAAGATTTTATGGAGATAAAAAACACCCGCAAATGAAGTGAACCCCTTTCGCTGGATAAAAAATTAATGAAAGGGGTCCGCATCAAAAATGGGCGCAGTTAATTTAATTTTGCCTCATACACATGGATTGTTACAGTTCCAGAATCACGGGCCTTTTTTCCGCCAGTGATTTCTTTACATCAATTATCCTCTGGTTTGAGGAACCTCTGAATTTCAGAAGCAGGCTCTTTTTGTCTATTTCAAACCTTCCGTCCACCAGTATGTCGGTTTCACAAAGAAGCTTGTCCCAGCCTTTATCTTTGCCTGATTCGGATATAAGCTCCTCAAATGTGTATCCGGTGTAGGTCATTACATTTAGGCCCATTTCCTTCACCTTTCGGGCAAGTTCCGCCAAAACTTCTGCCTGTTCAAAGGGTTCGCCGCCGCTTAAGGTAACACCGTCCAGCAGAGGATTCTTCTTTATTTCTTCAATTATGCTGTCTATGCTTACCAGCTTTCCGCCTATAAAGGAGTGGGTTTGGGGATTATGGCAGCCGGGGCAGTTGTGCTTGCAGCCCTGTGCAAATACTACAAAGCGTATTCCAGGCCCGTCCACAATTGACTCGCCTATTATCCCGGCTATTCTTACCATGTTGCTCATTTTGTCATCCCTTTCAGAAGGTTACCGAATGCTTGACTCTGTCCCTAACCTCTGCCTTCTTGGCGTCATTAAACCGTTCAAGGGTTCCTACAAGGTATCCTGTAATACGCCTGATTCTCTCAAAAGGTATATTTCCTTCTTCTCTGCCGCAATTCGGACAGGTATCCCCAATGATTCCTGTAAATCCGCAAACAGGGTCTCTGTCAACCGGGTGATTTATGGAGCCGTAACCAATATTGGCATTTTTCATAGCCCTTACAATCTTCTCAAAGGCATCAAGGTTCTGAGTAGGATCTCCGTCAAGCTCCACATATGTAATGTGCCCTGCGTTGGTAAGCTCATGATATGGAGCTTCAAGCCTTATTTTATCAAATGCGCTTATCTTGTAATAAACAGGTATGTGGAAGCTGTTGGTGTAGTATTCTCTGTCAGTTATTCCCTCAATGCATCCGTAAATTTGCCTGTCCATCTTTACAAAGCGGCCAGCTATACCTTCTGCAGGAGTAGCAAGGAGAGTAAAGTTCATTTTATATTTCTGGCTTGCATCGTCCATGCGCTTTCTCATGTGTCCTATAATTTCAAGACCAAGGTTCTGGGATGCCTCGGATTCGCCGTGGTGCTTTCCGGTTAAAGCCTTAAGGCATTCAGCAAGTCCTATAAAGCCCATGCTTAAAGTACCGTGCTTTAATACTTCCCTTATTTCATCGTCCCAGCCAAGCTTGTCCGAATCTATCCAGATTCCCTGTCCCATGAGGAAGGGGAAATTCTTAACCTTCTTTCTTGCCTGAATTTCATATCTTTCAAGCATCTGGTTTATTACAAGATCAATCTTTTTATCCAGTTCCTCAAAGAAGAAATCTATATTCTTATTGCTTCTAAGGGCAATTCTCGGAAGATTTATGGAGGTGAAGCTTAAGTTACCTCTTCCAAAAATAATCTCCCTTGAAGGATCATGGACATTTCCTATTACCCTTGTTCTGCATCCCATGTAGGCAATCTCGGTTTCAGGATGTCCAGGCTTGTAATACTTAAGGTTAAAGGGTGCATCCTGGAAGGAGAAGTTGGGAAATAACCTCTTGGCGCTTACCCTGCAGGCAAGCTTAAACAAGTCATAGTTGGGGTCTCCGGGGTTAAAGTTAATGCCCTCTTTAACTCTGAATATATGGATTGGGAATACCGGTGTCTCGCCATTTCCAAGTCCTGCTTCTGTAGCAAGAAGCACGTTCTCAATTACCATCCTGCCCTCAGGGGATGTATCGGTACCGTAATTAATGGAGCTAAAGGGTATCTGAGCACCCGCACGGCTGTGCATGGTATTGAGATTATGTACAAAGGCCTCCATAGCCTGGTATGTATCCTTGTTGGTTTCGTTCAATGCAGCTTTGGCAGCAAAATCCTGAGCTTTTTTAACTATATTTTCATCGCCGAATTTATTCTTAAGAAGCGCAGCTTCATGCTTTTTGTACTGGTCAAGGCTGCTCATGGAAGGAATAAGGCCATGTTCATCCTTTATTTTATCGCTTATTTCAGTGACCAAAGCATCTGCATCTTCTAAACCTGTCAGGAGGTTCAAAGCTTTTGCAAGATTCTTTTTGTAGAGTTTGGCATAGGTTTTGGCAACACCCTTTGCCATACCGTAATCAAAGTTGGGTATGCTCTGTCCTCCGTGCTGATCATTCTGGTTGGACTGGATGGCAATGCAAGCAAGAGCCGAATAGCTCCTTATATCGTTTGGCTCTCTTAAAAATCCGTGACCTGTACTGAAACCGTTTTTGAAAAGCTGCTCAATATCAATCTGGCAGCAGGTTGTGGTAAGTGTAAGAAAATCCATGTCATGGATATGAATATCCCCTTCCCTGTGGGCGGCTGAATGCTCAGGCTTTAACACAAACATTTCATTGAACTGCTTTGCACCCTCAGAACCATATTTAAGCATGGTTCCCATGGCAGTATCGCCGTTAATGTTTGCGTTCTCACGCTTTAAATCGTTATCCTTAGCTTCTTTAAAGGTAAGTTCCTCATAAATCTTCATGAGGCGGGTATTCATCTCACGGACGCGGGTTCTTTCAGCCCTGTACAGAATAAATGCCTTAGCAGTCCTGGCATGTCCAGTCTCAATAAGCACTTTCTCAACGATATCCTGAATTTCTTCAACGGAGGGAACTTTACAGTTCAGCTCTTTTTCTATGTAATCAACAACCTTTTCCGCAAGAGCCAGGGAAGTTTCATAATCCTTTCCTCCCGCCGCCTTTGCAGCTTTATAAATGGCGTTGGCAATTTTCTCAATGTTAAAGGGAACTTCTCTTCCATCGCGTTTCTTAATCTTGGTAATCATATGCGATTCCTCCAATCCCAAACCTTTTCTTTCGTCCTTAGATAAATAAAACAGGATTTTCACCCGTTTCATAATTATCCGTGCCATACTTTATGGCACGGAATATTTTCCCTATATTTTGTTTATTTTATAATACCACACCACAATATATTGAGTCAATTATGGGGATAAAAATATTTAACTTCTTAATAATTTGTAATGGTTTTATCTTTTGATGGGTTTATATTGATATGATGTCAATAAGTATCAACATTCATTGAATTTGTAAAATTTTCATTACCCTAGTCTCGAATTTAAAAAGGATAATATCAATTGCTTATGCTAAATCAACTACTTATATCTAAATTATTATATAAACACAGGATTCTCCTAT
This sequence comes from Clostridiaceae bacterium, assembly GCA_012719545.1. GTDB lineage: Bacteria > Bacillota > Clostridia > DSM-8532 > DSM-8532 > DTU059. Next base: position 61,274 of record JAAYAD010000020.1, on the reverse strand, counting down.
TAATAGGTCTATTTAATTTACAGGGCAAATACATGATTTTTTCATGCGACAATCATCAATTTTAGTTGATTTTTTTTCCCTTGTCCACTCTGAAATTTAGATTTGCAAAATTTTGATTTTTCTTGCTAAAGCAATATTATATCTGTTAATATATGTCGATTATTGGTATAATTAAGCTGATGGTATAAACAAAAGATAAGGAGCGTGACTATTATGCTTAAACGGGTTCTTGCTTTCCTGCTTGTTTTCTCCCTGCTTTTTACTATTAATTCTTACCCCGCAGCAGCAAATTCACTCACAGCAGGACAAAAAGCTGAGCATCTTAACAAAATGTCCATTATTACCGACTTTAATTCCATTATCAATCTTGATAAACAGATTACACGAGCTGAAGCAGTGGTTTATGCAGCACGCCTGTTAGGCGCTGAGGATTATATAAACGCAAATTCTCAGTCGTTAAGAAAGACAAACTTTACTGATGTGCCAGAATATATGGATTATGCCCCCTATGTAGGTTTTTGTACCAGTCAGGGCATAATCTCAGGTGTAGGCAATGGAATGTTTAATCCTAATGGATATGCAAGTGAAAAGGCATTCCTTGTTATATTATTTGGTGTACTTGGTTATAAATCCGGTGTTGACTTTACATGGAACAATCTATATTCAACAGCCTTTTCGGTCGGCCTTGTAAAAGACATTTCATACATTACTAAAACTACAGATAATATAAATTTCACCATGGCTGATGCTGTAAATATAATGTTCAATGCTCTTTCATGCAAGATTAGGGGCACTGATTCTACATTGGTTGAAAGATTGGTCGAAATAAATGCCATAGACATAAAGGATGCTGTAGACGCAGGATTGATTGATAAATCAGCCATATCCGTACGTATAGACAGTATTACAAACGTTGGTAAAAACCGCATAATGATTAAATTTAATACTGATATAAAAGAGCTTACTAATAACAACATCGAGATATATGAAACCGAAAATGATAGTAAAAAGCTTAAATCAAGTATTTTGTCCCAGACTAGCGATTCAATAATACTTGAGACATCATCCCAGAAGAAAGATGTTGGCTATACAGTCGTAATAAGAGGTATAATCAGCGCTGATGGGAATATTACCGACAAAGTAATCGGAACTTTTAAAGGATATGGTGCTAATCAAATTGATTCTGACTTTTTCAGAATAAGTGCTGCTGAAGCAGTAAGTAGCAACGTAATTAATGTCTATTTTACACACCCTGTAAACAGCAATGCTGAATATCCTGGATACTATACCATCCTAAAAGATAGCATTACTGTGGTTAGCGGCGATTTCCAGAACATCTCTGTAAAATGCCTCAATACTGGAGATGGTGTAGCAATTTATCTTAACGATGATATTTTAGTGCCAGGCACTAAATATACATTAAAGATAGATGGTGATTTAGTAAGCAGATACGGTACATTCTTAAACGAGAATGTAGATGAAAGTATTGATTTTTATGCTATTCCCGGTTCAAATAGTAATATACCAGATGACAATCCTGATGAACTAGATGTAATCGAAATTATCACATTAGATAAAAACACCATAGAGGTGCATTTCTCTAAGGAGATCGATTCTTATTTTGCAGGACAAAACCTTAATTACATGATCTATAAACCAAACAACACTTCTATTTCCATAGATAAAGTTGCGTTAGTTGAAGCAGGTGAATATAAGAACAGTGCTGTCATGCTAAGGTTAAAAAACAGCTTAGAGTCAGCAGAAAAGTATGAACTATACATTAATTTCTTACCTGACATAACTAAAAAATCTTCAATTTCAAATAAAAGATATACTTTCAACGCTGAATATCCAAAAACAAGTCAATTAGAAATACTAGATGTTGAAGCAATAAACAGTCGAGTAGTTTTAGCAATTGTCGATAAGCCTCTAGTCCCTTCCTATGCAGAAATGCCATCATATTATACGATATTGAATAAGTCTGGTTCCAAATTGTGTAATCCCGTACAGGTAATTTATACACCACTGGATAGCTCAATGTACAGGATAATCATGCTACTTCCCGCAAATGTCAGCCTTACTGATAAATCTTATAAGCTTAGTATCTCAAGATCTTTGCCATTTTATATTGCAAGTATATCCAAAGACGATGCTATTGACACTTTTTCAGGAAATAAAAATAATTATGAGACTCCCACGATAAACGATGCTATAATTGTGGGAAGCAATGCAATAAAGCTAAGCTTCTCTGAAGAAATAGCAACAGCTTTTCCTAATTTATCGGTAGATAACTACAGACTGGTATATGCTAAGGGTAGCAATACTGTAAGAAGAATTCCTACCGGCGTTATTTTTATAGATTCACACACCCTTATACTTTTATTTGATAATCTGAGTTTTGAAAAATCTTATATTCTACTATGGGATAAGGTAACAGATATTTTTGGCAACAGTAGTACTGATGATTCAGGAAATGGCGGATCAATTACTGTTAAGCTAGGTAAGAGATAAAAGAATTTTTGACATGCTTAATATCACAAAAAAGTCCGGACAGATGTTCGGACTTTTTTGAACTCTTTCTGTTTCAAAAAATCTTCAGTTTAGACGAAAACTGATTCTATCGTAGGAACAGCTATAATAAATAAGAGTAATAATGAAACGCTGAGCTATATTAGATTCCTGTGTACTTTTAGCAGAATATAAAACCAATAATTTTTGTCTGACATCTTAAAGGAGATATCATAAACATTACTTGGACATAAAACACGCTGAGTTAGATTCAGATAAATCAAGAGTATATTTATTCTGAAAGACATATTTACGTAATCTTCAGCATATTTTCAATGCTTGGTTTTCGGACCTAACTGCAACTATCACACTTGACCTAAATATCCAAATTATAGAACATAAGCACCTATGGAAAATTGGTTCGTACTATCGAATTGTCGAAAACATTAGAACTTGATTTCTTCTGTATTTCTTAAGCCTGTTGTGAACTGAAGGTTTTAACAAAAATTTAAACAATTAGCCTCAATGCTTATGATAAATTTAAAATGATTAAGCTATATAACACACTATGACTAAAAGTGTATAAAAAATATGCAGTAACCAAACTAATGCTTTGCTGGTATAATATAGCATTACATTTTATTTTACTTTGTTCCACCCCAACAATTGACGTAGAACCAAAAATATCCGCACCCCCCTTATCTTACTTTGTTCCACCCCAACAATTGACGTAGAACCCCAAAAAAGGCCCCATAAGTAACTAGTACTTATGGGGCCTCTGTTGTTTAATTGCTGTACAAAATTAATTTCATGCTATGCAAACATTATTTTACTTTTGTTTCAATACCAGTAACAGTATTCTGGTCAGCACCCCTGAATGCAGCCTGCTGAACAATAGCTGTACCAGAAGGAACTTCTGTTGCTGTAGGAGTTGAAGCATCCTCAACAACTGTAAGAACAATTACACCACCAGTCGGTCCATTAGTTACGTTTACTCCTGTAACTTTAAATCCGTCTACTGAGAATGTCAATACTGTAATTGTACCGGCATCAAGTGCCTCAGTAAAGTTCAATGTGATGTTCAGACCAGTAGCTGTTACATCGTCTTTATCATTAGCGTCCTTCTTCAATGCAGCAGCAAGTTTATCATGAATCTTAGCATTACCAGGAGTCAATGTAGTACCAGGTGTTAATTTTTCACCATATACATTTTCGGATTCATCATCTACAACGCTAACATACAGATTGCTTGCATCATACTTGAATTCCTTATTCAATGTATAGGTAGCTACAGTCTTTCCATCCTTAAGCTCTGTTGATACCTTTTCGATTGCGAGAACATCATTTGTTGTTGTACCAGTAGCAAACTGCAGATCATCTGCGTTAAACTTAGCTAAATCGTCAGCGAAGTAAACCTTAACCTCTTTCGCTCCTGTCAACTCAACTTTTTCAATATCTATTGTAGATGCAGAAGCGAGTGTTATGTTCTTAACATCAGTTGAAACTAATTGAGGTGTATAGTTACCTGCTTCATCTGCTACTCTAGCAATTACTATTGAGTTACCAGCATCAAGATTAATATAGTCTTTACCTTCTGTTACATCAGCTGTAGCAGCAAACATATCTCTGTGAGGAATTTCAATTTTAACTGATTTTCCATTAGCTTCAAGTGTAATAACAGCGTCCTCAACTTCTTCTAAACGGTAAGATTTGATAACATACTTAGAAGCATCCAGAACAGAATACTGTCCTTCTGTTGCCATGTTGTCAAAGAAGTTGACAATAATATACTGTTCTACAACCTTTCCACCCTGTACATATTTGTAAAGAACAGCAGTTACTTTATTGAAATCAGGAGGTGTTAAGTCGTCAACAGTGAATTCAACAGCTACTTTGTCCATTTCATTTCCAGAAGTATCCTTAACACCGTCGATAACCAATGTATAGTCGCCTTCTAAGTTATCCTTGAAGTAGAGGGTCACTTTCTTCAAGTTAGAAGAAATAGCAATCGGATTCGACAGTCTGAAAGGCTTAGATACTTCTTTACCTTCAGCATCAAGTAAAGTATAGTTACCTTTATCTTTTGCTGAATCCGCATCTAACTCTTCGTCAAATGTAAGAGTTATCTGCTTCTCTGAATCAACTTTTACATCGGTTACAGTTGGAGCAGTTTCATCAACAGTTACTTCAATCTTAACCATTTGCTGTGCGTTCTTATTGTTCCAGTAATCCTTTACAGCGTCTTTCAAAACATAGACATATGCTGTACCATTAGGCAATTTATGGTCATTGTCAAATACCAGTTTCATTTCATTGCCTTCGATTTCAGGCTGTGAGCTAACCTTATTGTTCTTATTTGTGTGATAATAGTCTTCAGCATCATAAGAACCATTAGGCTCGATGTCTTCGCTCCAAATCAATACTACTGAATTGGGCTTAGCATCTTTGTAACCAACAACTACAGGAGCTTCGTCATCCTCAACTACATCTAATGTAGTGATTAATCCCATAGCTGTAAATCCTGCATAGTCTGCAGGTCCAACCTTAACTTCAAAAGGAAGTTCTCCAGTCTTCAGAGAAGTATAAAGCTTAACCAGGAACTCAGTGTTATTCTTCTGACCGGTAACAGACTGAACATAGAATTTGCCGTTGTTTACTTTGAAATCGTTCTTAGTAACCTTGGCAGGATCCATTGGCTCTGAGAATGTAACCTTGATTGTTGAAATACCAATTACTTCAACGCTAACAATCTCAGGAATAGTATTGTCTAAGAAGTAAACTTCCTCAGTAGTCTTCTTCACAACTTCGCCATTAGCGCTCTTAACGCCATTTATTGTAAGCTTAGCTTTCTTCTGCTGTTCAACCTTAGCTTCGAATGTAAGAGTTACACTCAGCTTATCTTCAGATACAGCAGCTTCTTTAATCTTAATCTTGTCAGCAGTAGCGAAGCTATAGTTATCTGCATCGCCTGCAGTCTCTGCGTCAACTGGCTGATTGAACTTTACTACAGCCTGAATAAGGTTATCAGCAGTTACGCTTACAACTTCAAAAGCCTCAGGAGCTTCTTCCTCAACAAAACCAGCTTCTATAGCAACTTCTTTGGAAACAAAGCCAGCATCAATGAGGGACTGGATGAAGCTCTTTCCGTCAGCGTTAACACCGTTCATTGCTGCACCATAGAGAATAACAGCAGCATCATCACGGATAAGAGCAGCCTTTGAACCTATGGTTACAGCCTGACCAGCTGTAAGAACTCCAGCGTCAACAGCTACTTCAATAACATTAGCTGTAGTTACGCTTGAATAGCCCATACCGGACTTCAGAAGGAACACGAGGAATGATGTGCCACTGATAGGATCAAGAGCAGCAAACTTGTTGTTGCCAACACCAACAGTGATGCCATGCTTAATAGCATATGCAGCATACTTTCTGCCCCAGCCAGGGATTTCAGAAGAATCCACAAACTTGGCAAGTTCAGCAGCTACTTCTTCATCGGTCATAGCAAGTGCTTCTGCTTCTTTACCAGCAGCTCTGATAGCAAATGCGAGACCTTGGATTCTTGTTACGCCCTCATCTAATTTGAGGTCAGCAGGTCCACCAGCCATTAACCCAATCTTCTGAAGCTTAAGAGCTTCTGCTTCATGGGAAACAGCTGCGAGTGCAGGTACCATTAACGATGCAAGAAGTGCAACGGTAAGGATAACTGCGAAAACTTTTTTAAGGTTTCTCATGATGAAAATCCTCCCTTTTGTTATTAGAAGCAGGTTTTATAATTTTCAAAGTCGGACTGCACCTGCTTCCTTGATTTACAATCCGGCTTTGTTTGCTTTATTGATTCAAGATAGAAAGGGTTTCCAATCTATCATGAATTCGTTTTAGATTATATCACCCAGAATATGGGGGGTCAATAATGCCAACACAGGTGTAAACAAAATGTAACTTATTTAAGCAGTAATAATTTCTATGTAATAATTCTTTAATTATTTCGGTATAGTAAAATTCTATTTTAGATTATTTAAATAATTTTTCAGGGCAACAAACACTTCTTTTTTATCGTTCATTTGAAATATTTGGGCACGGATTTTTGCGCTTTCACTAAGGCCATGGAGGTACCAACCTATGTGCTTTCTCATTTCCAAAATGGCTTTCCTTTCTCCCTTATATTCTTCCATTAACGCATAATGTCTTAATATTGTAGCAAGCAGTTCTTCTTTATCTGGCTTCTCAGTATTTACCCCATTATTTAAATAATTAATTATTTTTTTAAATATCCAGGGATTACCCTGAGCTCCCCTTCCTATCATAATGGCATCACAGCCTGTTATTTCAAACATTTTTACAGCATCTTCGGGCTCTTTTATGTCACCATTTCCTATTACAGGTATAGAGAGACTCTTTTTTACTTCTTTAATTATATAAATATCACTTTTCCCGGAATAGAACTGCTCTCTTGTTCTTCCATGAACTGTTACGGCCTTAGCTCCTTCCTCCTCACAAATAGATGCAATTAGCACTGCATTTATGCTGTTATCGTCCCATCCCTTACGAATTTTTACGGTAACGGGCTTACAAGATGCCTTAACAACTTCCCTTACAATATTTCTTACAAGTTCAGGCTTATTCATCAGAGCGCACCCTTCACCGTTTTTTACAATCTTGGGTGCCGGACAACCCATATTTATATCTATTAATGCAATATCATTTCTATGAGAAAAAAATTGAGCAGCCTCAGCCATAATCTCAGGCTCTGAGCCAAATATCTGTACAGCCACCGGTCTTTCATCGGGGTGTGTCTCAGATAATTCTATGGTTTCCTTATCGTTATAATGCAAAGCTTTAGCGCTTATCATTTCTGTATAAACCAGTGAAGCTCCCTGTTCTTTGCATAACAATCTAAAAGGAATATCCGTAACCCCTGCCATGGGTGCAAGAAATATATTTCCCGAAAGTTCTAAATTGCCTATTTTCAAAGGCTATCCTCCTTAATACCCAATTTAGATATATTTGTCGGCATATTTAAATATTGATTTGCCTCCTCGTGCCGTGTAATCACATTATTTAAACAGTAATCTTGCTGAACATTATTAAATCTCTTTTGCCTATATATGGATATCCAAAATGGCTGGATATTATCCGCTTCACTTGATTTATGAATAAAAAAGAAACCTTCAAGCCGTAGGCAGAAGGTTTGAATTTGCGTGTAATAATGACGGATAAAGAATTAGAATGGAAGGTCCTCGTCGTCTTCACTTAACGCGTAGAACCCATCGCCGCTTTCAAAGCTTTCAGCCTGGAACGGCGGAACAGTAACAGGAGGTGCGGCATACACGTTATTAGAGCTGTCACGCTTGCTGTCCGCAAAATATACCTGCTCAACATGGATATCATCGCTATAACGCTTATTTCCCTGCTGATCAGTCCAGGTATTATTGCGAAGATAGCCTTCCACCAGCACCTGCTGACCTTTCTTAAAATATTTTGCGACAAACTCAGCAGTAGATCTCCAAGCAGTTAGATTAAAAAAATCTGCAGTTGGCTGACCTTCCTGTGGCTTTCCAGGTCGATTGACAGCAATTTTAAAGCGTGTCATTGCAATGTTGCTCTGAGTATAACGTGTTTCGGGGTCGGCAACCAGCCTTCCTAAAAGAATGACTTTGTTCATTCAATACACCACCTGTACCAATTAGCTTCACAGAAGCTAAAATCAAAGGATTAAGCATCTCTTCTTACAACCAGATATTTTAAGATTCCGTCGGTAATCTTGAAGTTTCTTTCAAGTTCCGCAGGAAAATCCGGATTTGCAGAGAAGTTCATCAGAACGTAGTAGCCTTCCTTATGGTCTTGGACTTCATAAGCAAACTTCTTCTTGCCCCATTCCTCAACCTTTTCAAGTTCACCGTGAGAAGAAACCAGATTGCTGAACTTTTCAACAAGGCCCTTCACACTTTCCTCATCAAGGGTTGGAGCAATGATAAATACGGTCTCGTACTTATTCATGACCATGTCACCTCCTTCTGGACTCATTCGGCCCTGCAAGCTAATGCAGAGCAAGGATAGCGCCGCCTAAGCAAAGACGGCATATGTAATGTTATCATATACATCAAAGTTTTGTCCATATCTTTTAGATGATTTTAAAATCATACCTTATAGCACTACATTTTATTACTTACCATTTTATTTATATCATATAGCTTTTCTTCTGGCATGGAGCTTCCTTGACAGATTTCTGCCTGTATTTTCTGAATAATTTGATATAACACCATGTTTTTTATAAAAACTTCCGGGTGAAAATAAGACACTGATTGTTTTAAAAATAAGTTTTATATCCAGAAGCAACGAGTAATTTCTTATGTACATCAAATCGTATCTTAATTTGTCTTCCGGAGAAGTACTATAGTTACCAAAAAGCTGCGCATATCCTGTAATACCTGCTTTTACCGAAAACCTATGTTCGTATTCTGGCAGGTCCTGAATAAACTGTTCTACAAAGAATGGTCTCTCAGGTCTGGGTCCAACCAAGCTCATATCACCTTTTATTACATTTATAAGCTGCGGCAATTCGTCAATTCTGGTTTTTCTCAGTATCTTTCCTAACCAAGTTACCCGAGGATCATTCTCTTCTGAAAGAACCGGCCCAGTTAAATCCTCAGCTCCAAGTTTCATAGTTCTAAATTTAATCAATGTAAATTTTTTATTGTTTTTAGTTATTCTCTCCTGCTTATAAAATGCAGGTCCTTTGGATGTAGATTTGACCAATATTGCAATAGTCAACAGCAAAGGACTTAAGATAATAATACCAATAAGTGATAATGTAACATCAAAAATTCTCTTAACAAATGCTTGTTCTGCAGTAAGGCCAAGAGTACCCACCATGAATGTTGGGGTATCTTCAAGATGCAAAAGTCTTGCGTTAATAAGCGATATTTCAAACAAATGAGGAACAACATAAATCACTTGCTTCCTGCCCATGCAGCGTCTTATGATTTCAGCTTTAAATTCAGGTGGAACGTCGGCAGAAAGATATACCTCATCCATCTCTTTAAGCCGCCTCATAATAATTTTCTCCTGGGAAAGATCAAGTATAAGTTTTTTCCCAACTTTTTCATTCTTTAAAAAGCTGTCAATCTTCTGGATAATTACATCTGCCGTGCCATAGTCTGTGGTTATAATCATTATCTTCTTATCGGAAGCCAAATGCCGGCTCAAAAATAAAAGCATCACATTGAATCCGCCAACCAGTATAAACTGGATTACAGGGGTGAGAACCAGGACAGTCCTTGGGAAAGAGAAACCCTGTAGCATATATGTGACAGCAATTGTTGTTATACCTAACTGTATGACCACAAGAGCAACAGATTTCAGTACATCGTATACGCTTTTTCTATAAAAAGACAATACTTTATACAGGTCTATAAATATAACGGCAGCAATTAATATATAGGGGCTCGCATTTAAAAATGGAATGACGTTAAATTGAGGAAGCTCACCGCTAAATCTGATAAGATATGTGAAAATATATGAAATATATAATAATATAATGTCAGTAAACAATATAAGTACCTTATAGAATCTTTTGATTCTTCTAAGTATGTGGGTCACTTCTCCCACCTCAATATTTATATAATCGGAATCATATAGTACTAATTCATTTTAAGTGTTGTGCAGTTTCATGTCAACAATAACAAAAATATGACGTATCCTTAATTTGATATTATCTATGCCTTTAATATATGATAAACTTAAATGGCGCGAGAAAGGAGAATTTTCAATGTACGATATTTCGCTATCCATTGTGACATACAATAACGAAGATATTATTGAGAATACTGTAAATAGCATCGTCTCTCATATTGAAAACAAGTTTAAGTACATATTATATGTTATAGATAATAATTCTCAGGATTACACTGTTAATCAGGTGCAAAAATGTCATGGCAACATTGTTTTAATACAAAATAAGAAAAACATTGGATTTGGTGCCGCCCATAATGTAATTTTAGGTCAGCTTGATTCCAAATACCACTTAGTAGTAAATCCCGACATATCAATTGTTAATGACGTCATATATGAAATGTATCAATACATGGAAGAACATCATGAGATTGGATTGCTGACTCCATTGGTAAAATACCCTGATGGCAGAATACAATATCTGTGCAAACGCAATCCGACCATTGTGGATCTTTTCATACGGCTTGTTTTTCCAAACAACTTCAAAAAGCGCCAGGACTATTTCACCATGAAAGAAACCGGCTACGATAAACCATTCGAAGTCGAATACGCAACCGGCTGTTTCATGTTTTTCAGAACTGAAATCTTTAAACAGGTCAAAGGCTTTGATGACCACATATTCTTATATTTAGAGGATGCCGACATTACCCGAAGAGTTAACCAGATTTCAAAAACCATCTTCTTTCCCTATAACTATGTAATCCACGGTTGGCAACGCGGCGCGCATAAGAACCTGAAACTTATGTGGATTAACGTTAAATCTGCTGCATGGTATTTCAGGAAATGGAGATAAAATATTTATACACTTAATTAATTACCGTAATATCCACACGTTCTCTTTCACCAAAGTATGTAATTCCCTCCTGGCACATAACAAATTCAAGGTATGTGGTATCATTAGGCGGTGCAACAAAAGCTCCCAGATGAAATGTGTATTGCTCGCCGGGTGCTACTTCTATGCCATCAGGCAGATAAAGTCTGTGACCATAATCCATGCCATCCTGCCAAATGGATAGGCGAACCATCTTTTCTTCACTCCAGGAATCAGAGCTGGTATTTTTAACTGTAATATTTATACTATATGTGTTTTTACGGTCAATAACTGTAGGTGCATCGTGGGCAATGATTTCAGCCTGAAAGTCATCAAGCCTGTCTGCAAAATTCCTGTTCCTATATTTCAATATATCTAAATATCTTTCAGTTATTTCATATATCACCACTTTAGGTTTCAGTATATCAATATATTCCTGCTGGATATCTCCACCCCATACATAAGCCATGGTATTAAAGTGTTCTGCTAAAAGTTCGGTGGCATTCCATGTTCCAAACATGGAATCTCCATACATTAAGAGGGTATTATCCTTTTTTGCGTTTTCATATAAGTAACATGGCTTATAAACATTATACTGTTTTAAAATATTATGAAAGGACTGGTAAAGCTCCCCTTCTTCAACCCTGCGTGCATCTTTTTCCAAAATAACACTTATAGTAGTTTTTTCAGGCGGAACAAGCTTCGAATTGCCCATAAGGCCACCCATCTCACCCTGGTATTCGGAAGGTTCAAATATTACCTCTTCCGGTGCATCATCTATCAGACCAAACTCATTTAATTTTTTGATAATCTCACGGTAGGCCATGTATGCCCCATACTGGGTCCAATGAGTGTCTGTCTTAAAAAAAACCTGTCCTTCTTTTTTGGCTTCCAAAAGAGCCTGCTTCAATGGAATAACCTTTATATCTGAATGTGTTTGAATATACTGAGCAAGCTGGTCCACAGGGATCTCTCTTACTTGGTAATCTCCGCTGCGGATGTATTCTGGATAAATGCTCACTTTACTGGGCGGCAAAACCAACACATACTCAATCCCTTGTGATTTCAGCTTATCATTTATTCGCTGCTGTTGTTTTAAAATTGACTCAAGCTCTTTTTGCAAAAGAACATATTCACCGCTTGCAATTTTCAGATTTCTATCCTGTGTGTAATACATCCAGCCGTCTTTTCCAAGCTCTACCATACTATTTGGCGAACGGCCGAATATATTGTACTGTATATTACTGTAAACCGATACGAACAAATCTCTGAATCCGATGTTATCATTTAGCCAGTTTTCAAATGAGCTGCGAATACCGGAAGCTAATTTCCCCTCATGTGTAGAAAAAACAGGGAAATTAGCCAGAGAGCGTTTCTCCAGTTCAGAGACTTTATTGGGTATATGGTTTATAAATACCAAAGGTAAATACAACATAGCCAAAAAAATAGCTGCAATGACCTTCTTAGTGCGAGTTCCCATCTTAATCACTCCATAGTCAATCCAAAAGACCTTAAAAATTGAAATAAATAAAAGGATTGTAAGTGCTGTTGACAATATAGGCGCAAGTTATAAAGAGCAATGCCCCATACAATAACGGTGTCAATACCTTTGAAATTTTATTATATAAAACATAGTCTTTCAAATGTTTCACAAACGTTTTGACAACCGGAAAACTAAACAATATACCTATTAGAATAAAAAATCTATTATCCTGCCATAAAAAAACCGCATCAGTAGAACTTAACGGATTATTAATCAAACCAAACATACTCGCCGTATAATTAATTGCATGAGACAAATCCGGCGCGCGGAATAAAACCCATCCAAGCATAACAAACAGCATTGTGGGAATCCAATACAGGTTGCGCACCCAAGACTTGGGATACTTTTCAGGAAAACCAGTTAACTTTTCAATTGCCAGCAATACAAAGTAAAACAGGCCCCACATCAAGAAATTCCAGCTGGCGCCGTACCATATGCCTGTTAATGTCCATACCACCAATAGGTTAAAAATTAATTTTAACTTCGATTTTACGCGCGAGCCGCCCATAGGAAAATACACATAATCCCTGAACCAGGTGCCTAACGACATATGCCATCTGCGCCAAAACTCTGAAACAGAACGTGACATATATGGATAGTTAAAATTCTCTAAAAAGTGGAATCCGAACATTAATCCCAATCCGATTGCCATATCGGAATATCCGCTGAAATCAAAATAAATCTGCAAAGCATAACAAATAACACCCAGCCAGGCCATTGAAACAGAGAGAGTGGAAAAATCCATATATCCAAAAGCATGATCAGCTACAACTGCAACGGTATTTGATAAAATAACCTTCTTTGCAAGTCCAATTATGAATCTGCAAACCCCCGCGCTAAAGTCTTCGATATTCTCATTGCGGCAATTAATTTCTTTTGCGACAGTTTCATATCGCACAATAGGCCCTGCAATAAGCTGCGGGAACAATGAAACATATAGTGCCACATTAAGAGGATTCTTTTGTACCTCTCCCTTCTTCCGATAAACATCAAATACATAGGACATGATTTGGAAAGTAAAGAAGGATATCCCTATAGGCAGCACAATGTTTGTCTGAGACAATTTAAGGCCAAAAAAAGAATTCAAGCTTGCAATAGTAAAGTTAAGGTATTTAAATATAAAGAAAAATGTGACGTTACACAACACCATTAAAGCCAATAGAGCTTTTACCAAAATCTTGCTGTTCCTATAATGGTCAATCAACAAGGCAAATATATAATTCACCAGTATAGAATCCAGCATGAGAAAAACAAATTTGGGCTCACCCCAAGCATAAAAGAATATAGAAGCCAACGTTAAAAAAACATTACGAAACTTAGGGTTAATAAGGTAATAGCATGCTAATGTAACTGGCAAAAAACCAAAGAGAAAAATGGTGGATGAAAAAACCATGGCAATCCCCTCTATGTAAGTATTAAGATAAGTTAAGTCAACAATATCTTTAATAAATGACCATATATGAAGATATCTTAAAAAAATATAGCTATTGCTTCTTTTTAAATATCTTCCTATAGGTCTTCCAAAGGAACATGCCGAACTTATGGGTCTTTGGATTATTAATCAGATTTCGAAGAAATCTTCTTGCAAAGTTCTCCAGCTGAGGCTGCCCTTTATACTGTCGTAAGATTGCCTTGGCTGCCTCAAAACTATAGGGATAGTGAGAATTCTGCAACATAATTTCACAAAGCTTGTATATCATATACTGATAATTAATTAGGTCACTTCTGGCATTGTCAGTATTTATGACATCAGCATAATAATATCCTGAATCTTGAGCAGCAAAACCATATATGCGCTCAACAGCGTGCATAAACGTACAATCAGGGGAATACTTTACATCAAAATCCTCATAAGTTAATTTGTGGCCGATTGCTTTTTTCAATGCTTTTGCGCGAAACCAGAACATATCTCCATATGGTGCTACAGGTACTACATTGGGATTAATGTCAACATTTAAATCTAGTTTCTTTGCTAAATTTATCGTGTTCTGATAATTTCCAGCCCAACTTCTCAAACTACCAGAAAAATAATCACCATGATAAACCAAAGGTGGTCCTAATACACCAAGTCTCGGGTTATCTTCAAAAAGATTAATAATATTTTTTACAATTTCCTTTGTACCAAAGAGATTTTCATAGCACCTCGTAGCAAATTGCTCGCCATGGATACCAAAATGTGTATAAGGTGACTTCTTGTCATGAAAATAGCAAATGTATTCATATTCGTCCTTAGTAACAATATCAGCATATGTGACCCATAATGTGGACATTGCAACTCCGACATTTGGTCTTATTTTACAAGTAAAATTCAGCTTTCTTTTTCCAAACTCTTCAATGATTATCTTTTCTGTTTTATGACTTGTAGTTGTAATGTAGAAGTCCGTATCTGGAATAAAATTCTCACAATATCCGGCGATTTCCTCCACTAAATCATCATAGTAAATATGTAGTATTACAGCAATTTTTTTACTATAAGTGAATGGCTTTTCTACACTATCTTTAGGCACTACATATTCAAGCTGCAATTGATTATAAATATGTGTCAGGTTTTTGGTTCTAAGGATATAGTCCCATATCAAATTGACATCATAATCTGTAAACTTATCAATATACTCTAATGCCTGACGAGGATCCTTTCCATAGTTAATCTGTAATCTTTGATCTGTCATATCGGTACAGAATGGACGTATTCGTGCAAATGGAATCCTGTCATATCGTATTAATTTCTCCATATTGTGACTAAGGTTATCAAAAAGATAACCCTTTAAATTGTCGCTTTGATATGCATCTATACGAAAACCAGCATCTTTTACATAATCAAAAAAATCTATCTCTGCAAAAAAAATTGTATCCCAGTGTTCCTTAATTTCAGGCTGTGTATCCCAATATTTACGGAATTCAGCAGAATGCAGCAGTCTTTTTCTAATTACATAAAAATAACAGATAGACCCTCTGAACCATCCGTGTTTTAATGGTCTTCCGGCGATTTGCGTATATGCTTTTTCTTCAAAATTTTTCATAACGCCGTAAAAATCAGCATCTGACTTTTCCATTGCACTAAACATTTCGGTAAGTGGAAAAAACGGACCAAAAAAACTATCATTGAGCATTAACAGCTCATCATACTTGTACAGTGTGTCCCAGCCTATATGCTTAATACCGTCAATCCAACTGCCGGCAAGAAGCCCCTTATTTTCCCGGACAAAAACATCGTCAGCTAATTCTTCCAATTCATCCCGGCTTTCCGGAGTTATTGTACCACTGACAACAGCAACTATATAATCAGTTACCTTACGGAGCTCCTCCAAATAATACTTTCGAAAACCGTCAAGAATTCCATCCCTGTCATATATAACATAAATCGCTATTCTCTTTACAGCATTGTCGGAACTATTTGTCTTTGACACGGAAACAGGTGTTTTATGCTGCATATTAGCATTCCCAGGCTGCTTCATCTTTCGACTCCTCCTGTTTTTCCATTCTTATTGATGTAATTTTTGATTTCCTCAAAAACTTCAAATGCATGTAAAATACAATCATCCATGTTATAATACCTAAAATCAGCCAGACGACCGCAGTAAAAAAGATTTTTATATCTTTTTGCTTCCTCACAATACATATTATGGCGTTTCTTTGTATCGTCTGTTATAACGGGATAAAACGGTGCAAGCTCCTCACCCTTGACATATGCGGTTGGGTACTCCGTAGCAATGACACTCCCTTTGGCCTTTGAATTATCATACATCATAAACTTATATTCCGTTTTTCTGGTATATCCATCAGCCTGTGGGAATGATATTATCTTTTCCGGATAGACTTGTTCCTTGTCAAACCACTCATACTGGATATTTAACGACCGATATGGCAGCTCTCCGTATTTCATATTAAATAGCTCGTCTAATGCACCGGTATAGACCAACAGGTCCAGTTCTTCTCCATCAAAGAATATTTTGTTGTTATCACTATCCAGGGTAATATGATTTAACGCGTCATCATTTAGGCTAATAGAGATATTCGGATGATTAAGCATGTTATTAAACAATGCGGTAAAGCCATACTTGGGCAAAAACTGAAAGTCTTTGTTCATGTATCGCTCATCATAGCTCATAGCCATGGGTACTCTATCCATTATTGACTTATCTAATGAGTCAACAGGAACATCCCATTGTTTTGCACAATATGGACGATATGCTTTTTCGAACAACAAATTGCCATAAGCGGAGATATCCGGGTCCGGATTATTTACAAGCTCAAGTACCGGAACACGGTCACGTCCACAATATTCTTTACGAAACTTAGCAATAAGATTTTCAGCATGCCTTTCGCCGACGAGCTGCTGAACAGTTTCAAAATTAAACGGTAAACGCACATATTTGCCGTCAATAAAACTTAATTCCTTTACGATGTGTTTAAACATCTCTGAATACTGCATGAGATATTCAATAACTAACCAGCGATTTGTTACGATGACATGAGGTCCGTATTTTTGCACTAATATTCCGTTCTCATCCATCTCATCATACATATTTCCTGCAATATGTCTGCGTTTTTCAATTACCTTTACGGGTAGATCTAATTCTTCAGCAATTTTTCTTGCTATTACCGCCCCGGAAAAGCCTGTTCCAACCACAACTATGTTCTTCACTTTTATGTACCTCATCTTATTAATTTTCTAATAACTGTGTAACTCATTAAAAAATCATTAAAGCAATACATCTTATTTTGCAAAACTCAAATAATATTTATGACATTCTCTGCAATATTTTTTGAATTTTAGACGTATCCCCCCACACGGCAGGTGAGTCATAAGGTCTGTCAGGAAAGGCCCCATATTTCAACTTAATTTTGAAATTATGTTCTTTTATGAATGCCTCTACCTGCTCCGCCAAGCTAACCGGATTTCCAGAAGAGCAATTAATTATACCATTGACTTCTGTTTGCATCACACAGGCAGCTAACATTCTTGCCAGCTCATCAACTCTTATAAAATCATATTTATTTTTACCAGTGTTGAAAGGAAATTCTAATAATCCTTCCTTTTCAGCCTGAATAATTTTAGCAAATATTGAATTATTTCTTTCATCATCACCATATATATAATAAGCCCTCAGCCATTGCCAGATTACATTCTTGTTTTTAGCCAGAAGATATGTGCTTCGGCGTAAAGCATCTTTTGCAATACCATACATGCTTATTGGATTGCAAGGAGTGTTTTCATCAACTGCTCCTTCATAATAGCCGATTTCATGCATTGTACCCATAACCGCAATTTGCTTCAAACCGCCTTCAATCATATTGTAAATAAATTCATAATGCTTTGACAGCAACTGCATGTGCGCATTGGAATTGTGTATGAACCCATCTTTCCATGCCATATGTAAACAAGCATCGGGAGAACCCATCTCATAAAAAATTTCTTTATTCCCTGAAAAAATATCGGCTTTTACTTTTTCAGCCCTGTTATCTACTTCGTCAAGATTGAAATCAGTAGCTATTACATGCGCTCCCTGGTCCAGCAATGCCTTTACCGTATGTCTTCCTATATACCCACCAGCGCCAGTTACCAGTACCTTTTTCAACAATTATCCCTCCAGTTATTTGATTGTTTGCATGTATTCATCACAGACTTGCTTAGCTGGTCCAATGGCTCTGACCTCTCCTTTTTCCAGCCACAGTACATTATTGCACATCTTATACAAAGAGTGTATATCATGTGAGACATAGATAACCGTAGATCCGCCAAACATTAATTCCTGCATCCGCTCATAACTCTTCTTCTGAAAAGCCATGTCGCCGACAGACAAGATCTCGTCAATTATCAATACATCCGGAACCACGATAGTAGAGACGGAAAACGCCAGTCTCGCCACCATACCGGATGAAAAATACTTTATAGGTACATCCTTAAAATCCCATAGTTCCGAAAAATCAAAGATTTCTTTTACCTTTGAATCAATAAACTTCTTGCTGTAACCCAATACCGCTCCTCCCAGATAGACATTTTCCAAAGCAGAGAGTTCAAAGTCAAAACCTGTACCCAACTCTATCATAGGAGCTATTGTTCCTTTCACCTTTACATAGCCTGATGTCGGTTTCATGATACCGGATAATATTTTTAACAAGGTGGATTTCCCTGCACCATTGTTGCCAATTATACCGAAAATCTCACCTTTATTTACATGCAAACTCACGCCATTTAACGCGCGGAAAGGTTTTTTCACCTTTAACTCATTATCGACCTTTGCAAAAAGCCGTTCTTTCAGCGAACGTACTTTTCCCCTATTCAAATCAAATTCCATTACTATATTTTCTGCTGTTATCATAGTTTTCTCCAACACCATTAACTATAATATATAAATTTATCTTGTGCTTGCACAAAGAAAACAACACCAACAACGAATGATCCCAGTGCCCAAAAAGCACAATATAAAAAACTTTGGATCGGAGGTATGATTGATTCCAAGGTAATCTGCCGTAAAAAGTCAATGCAGATATAAAGTGGGTTTACCTTAAACAATGCAATTAAATTCTCAGGTATGATATCTAT
Organism: Clostridiaceae bacterium; assembly: GCA_012719545.1. Lineage (GTDB taxonomy): Bacteria > Bacillota > Clostridia > DSM-8532 > DSM-8532 > DTU059. Next base: position 42,134 of record JAAYAD010000020.1, on the reverse strand, counting down.
CGGATACAAGATAGGAGTCGAATACATCCAGATAGTGAGCAGGACACCGTACAAATATTGCACATCTCTAAAAAATACCTGAAGCGCTGACAGAATAAAGGAGACACCACTTGAAAAGATTAGCAGGCACAACAGAACATAGGGTATTAGCAGATATCCCCACCATGCCTTTAATCCCAATATATTACCTAAAATCAGAAATACCAAAACAGAGAACACAAGATTTATGCCGCTAGATAATGTTTTAGAAAACGGCAGAATTATCTTTGGAAAATACACCTTGGTAATCAATCCGAAGTTATTAATAACAGCTCCTATTGCCGAGTTAGTAGCTTCACTAAAAAAATTAAAAATAACAAGTCCTGATAGCAAATACATTTTATAATTACCCACAGCCTTGAATACCTGGTTAAACACAATACTGAGTACAATCATATTAAGTAAAGGGTTAAGTACACTCCATAAAACCCCCAATGCACTGCCCCTGTACTTTATTTTAAAGTCACGTCTTACTAACTGAGCCAACAGAAATGAATACTTTCTTAACGAAAAAACTCTTTTAATATAATTCATAAAATTAACACCTATTTAACACATAATCCTTCAGACTGCAAAAAACGTTTTAAAGCCTCTTCCCATGGAGGCAAATTGTCAAACCCTGCTTTTAACAGTTTTGATTTCGAAAGACGACAGTTCTTGGGTCTTACAGCTTTAGCCTGATATTCTGTTCCGCTAATTCGACGAACATCGCATCTGATATTAGCAAAATTAAAAATTGCTTCTGCGAAATCAGCCCATGAGCAAAAGCCTTCGTTTGTTGCATGGTATATTCCATATTTTTCGCTCAATGCAATATCTACCAATAGTGGAGCCAGATCTGCGGTATATGTTGGACTACCTACCTGGTCATATACTACATTTAACATCTTGTTATTTTTTGAAAGCATCAGCATTTTTTTTACAAAATTTTGCCCCGCAGTTCCGAACAACCAAGATGTGCGAATAATAAAATATTTTTCCAATATATCCTGAACTCCCTGCTCTGATTTAGCCTTTGAAATACCATATACAGACAGCGGATTAACTGTATCATCCGGCTCGTAAAGGCCTTCCTTTTTTCCATCAAAAACATAGTCAGTGCTTATATGAAGCATTTTTGCATTACAGCTTTTACATGCTTCTGCCACATTTATGGTACCGGATGTGTTGACTCTAAAGCAAAGTTCAGGTTCATCTTCAGCTCTGTCAACAAAGTTATATGCCGCACAGTGAATAACACTGCTTGGACGATAGAGTTCAATAAAAGACATTGTTGCTGTTTTATCAGTTATGTCAAAATCTTCTTTGTCAACACCCAAGCACTCTATTTTTCGCTTATTAAGTTCCTTTATTACATCATAACCTAATTGCCCTTTGGCTCCTGTCACAAGTATTTTCATAGTTGCTCCTAAAAGACTCTACTCCAACAACATACTAAACATACAAAATACGTTCTTTGATAAGAATACAAGTATTTAGAAAACTTAATGCTTGTAATTGCAAGGCGACCAGTGGTCGCCTCTTAATATATTCTATACTACTATATAACATATGGCAGTATGTAAATCCAACATCCAGAAAAGCTCATTATTTGATGCTGTACATTTTATCATAATAGTCCCGGTATTCACCATTGACTATATGCTCCCACCAAGGTTTGTTATCCAAATACCATTCAATAGTTTTTTTAATCCCTTCATCAAATTTTGTTGCCGGAAGCCAGCCCAATTCATTGTGTATCTTCGATGGATCAATTGCGTAGCGTAAGTCATGTCCGGGCCGGTCTTTAACGTAAGTGATGAGGCTCTCTGGTTTGTTCAATACCCTTAAAATAGTTTTTACCACTTCTAAATTGGTCTTTTCATTATGCCCGCCAATATTATATACTTCACCTTCACGTCCTTTGTGGATTATCAAATCAATGGCTGAACAATGGTCTTCCACATAAAGCCAGTCCCGAACATTTTCACCATTGCCGTATACAGGCAGTGGCTGATCTGCTAATGCCCTTGTAATCATTAACGGTATAAGTTTTTCTGGGAATTGATAGGGGCCATAGTTATTTGAACAGCGTGATATTGTCACTGGCAGCTTGAAAGTTCTGTAATATGCAAGAACCAGCAAATCAGCAGAAGCCTTCGATGCAGAATAAGGAGAAGAAGTATGCAACGGGGTATCCTCTGTAAAGAATAAATCAGGTCTGTCAAGGGGAAGGTCACCATATACTTCGTCAGTAGAGACCTGATGGAATCTTTTAATACCGTATTTCCTGCAGGCATCCATTAATACCTGTGTACCTATTATATTGGTTTCTAAAAAGATTCTTGGGTTATCAATCGAACGATCCACATGGGATTCAGCTGCAAAGTTGACTACTATGTCAGGCTTTTCCTGTTCAAAGAGACTAAATACTATGACCTGATCTGCAATATCTCCTTTGACAAACATAAATTGAGGATTATCCAAAACATCGGATAAAGTTTCCATATTTCCAGCATAAGTCAAAGCATCCAGACATATTATTTTATACTCTGTATACTGTTTAAGCATGTATTTGACAAAATTAGCACCAATAAAGCCGGCTCATCCTGTTACAAGAATGGTCATTTGCTATACCTCCTGATATATAAAATTCACGTCACTGTCTTTAAGTGAAGGAGCGTTTCTATCTTTATTCGACAGGATAGGATTGTCTATGCCCCATTGTACATTTAGTTCCTCATCATTGTAGGCTATGCTTCTGTCATATTCAGGAGCATAATATTCATCTGTTTTATACTGCACCTCTACATTATCGGTAAGTGTAACAAAACCATGCGCAAAGCCTTTGGGTATAAATAGCTGTTTCTTGTTATCAGCTGAGAGCTCGATTGCCACCCACTGCTTATAAGTCGGCGATCCTTTTCGCAAATCAACGGCTACATCCAAGATGGAACCTCTTGTACACCGCACAAGTTTCGCCTGGGCTTTAGGGTTTAATTGAAAATGCAAGCCTCTTAAAGTTCCTTTCAGAGCAGAAAATGAATGGTTGTCCTGTACAAAATCACATTCTATGCCATGCTCAGAAAGTTTAAGTTTTGAATAGCTCTCAAAAAACCAACCTCTGTTATCTCCAAATAATATAGGTTCTATAATGAATAAATCTTTTATTTTAGTTAATGTTATTTTCATATGTACCTCTCATCAATACCTTATTTTCCCTTCAGCGACATTCCTAAGGTGCTGCCCATATGGAGATTTGCCGTACCTGGCAGCAGAGGACAGCAATGTTTTTTTATCAATCCATTGCTGTGAATAGGCTATTTCTTCCAATGCAGCTATAACAAGTCCCTGTCTGGTTTCTATTGTCTTAATATAGTCTGATGCCTCAGTAAGCGAATCAACGGTACCTGTATCAATCCAGGCAAACCCTCTTCCAAGTGTTATTACCTCAAGAGTTCCTTCTTCCAGGTAAATACGGTTTAAATCGGTTATTTCAAGTTCTCCTCTTGCGCTGGGCTTAAGCGTTTTGGCGAATTCACATACTCTCTCATCATAAAAATATAGACCTGTAACTGCATAATTTGATTTTGGATCTTTAGGTTTTTCTTCTAAAGAAATTGCTCTTCCATTTTCATCAAATTCTACGACTCCAAAGCGTTCAGGATCCTCAACATAGTAACCAAATATTGTGGCGCCGGCTTTACTGGATGCTGCTCTTTTCAGCATACCTTTTAGCCCGTTTCCATAAAAAATATTGTCGCCAAGTATCATTGCACTTCTATGGCCAGCAATAAATTCCTCGCCAATTATAAAGGCCTGGGCAAGTCCATCCGGTGAAGGCTGTTCTGCATAGCTCAGGCTTATCCCAAATTGAGAACCATCACCAAACAGTTTTTTAAAGTTAGGTAAATCGTGCGGTGTCGAAATTATAAGAATGTCCTTTATGCCTGCAAGCATAAGTATAGAAAGAGGGTAATAAATCATTGGCTTATTATATATTGGGAGAAGCTGCTTACTAGTTACCATTGTCAGGGGATAAAGACGAGTGCCCGAGCCCCCCGCAAGAATTATTCCTTTAATTGAACTATTATAATTAATGCCCATACTCCATGCCCCCAACAAGATTTTTATTACTATAATCCTTCCATATTATTATATATAAACTGACACAATGTAACAATCATTAACCTGATTTCCCACTTTCCCTCAGCTTTTTTACAAGTTTTTTTCTATTATTATCCTAATTATCCTCTTGAAAATCTTATCCGGCATTTTAAGAGCAATAATTTCAAAGAGGATAGTAGGAATGTTGTACTTTATATAGCCTAACATCTTTATAAAGGCTGAGGCTTTTCCTGAAGCATATTTTAAACGAGTCTCAACATGTTCTATGTAGATATTTAAAAAGCTTTGGACTTCCTGTTTTTCGTTCATCCTGTTTCTCACTGATTGCAGCATTTCTAAATGTTTTTTTAAACGTATTTCTATATATGATTGCTTATCAAATACTCCTTTTAGGATACCTGTCTGATTACTATTATGTTGCCTGTATCTAACAAGTGGTTCATTTACAAAGGTTATTTGTCCGTTAATTGACGCAACAAATGAAAGCCATCTGTCATGCTGCATACCATATTCAAAAGGAATTGCTTTATATGCTATATCCGCCCTTACTAGCATGCAGCAACCACTTATAAAGTTGCGAACAAGAATCCTCTTCCATACTTCTTTTCCTTCATAGTACTTGAATCTCTTCCTGTACTTGGTAATGCTAGTGGATACTTGTTTGCCGTTGGAGTCAATAATTGACATATCGCTGTATACAAGAACAGCATTATTTTTAATTATAGAGTCAATAAGAGTATTAATTTTATTGCTTTCCCATATGTCATCCTGATCGCAATAAGCAAAGTAATGGTCTTCATTCCTATTCTGATTAGCCTGATTGCAAGGATGATGGTATGCTTTCATTGTCAGAAGTTCAAAAGTCCTGTTTGCTCCCTGATTGGTTTCATTCCTAAAAAACTTGTAAGGAAAACGTGTTATATGTTTTTTAAGAAGTACTTCTATTGTTGTTTCATCAACTGACGAAGAACAGTCGTCACAAATCAATAGCTCAATATTTTCATAAGTTTGGTTGTTTATGGAAACCAACTGTTCTTTCAACCAGATCATGTTCGGATTATATAATGCCAATAAAACTGTCACTAAGGGCTTATTCATTTGAAGACCTCACAATTATGTTTTGGCTGATTTAGAGCATTTTTATTGCATACAAACCCCAAAGCTAAAAGAACCCAGAATATCGGTGCTACTCCAACAACACTGTCATTAAAGAAGGCTGCTGTAAGGTATCCGCTTATGGCAATAAAGATTCCGGCTCCTGTTAAGCGGATAAAGCTGTTATCCATATTGCTGATATATAATCTTATGGATTGTATAATGTAATAGCCCCAAAGAACCAACACGGCAATCAAAGAAAGCACACCCGTATTCACCGCTATTTGCAGGAACATATTATGAGGCTTGTCCACAATTATTGTAGTTTTTCCATATGCCCTTATCTTTCCAATATAATCATTCTGGGGAAATTTGATGGCATAAGTATCAGGCCCGTAACCAATAAATAAAGTATCTTTGAGCATTGGGAGAGTTCTCGACCATATGTATCCACGCGCTGAGCCAAGTCTCTCTTTACCCTTAAAACCACAAGACGGTACTTTTTCTATTCTATTTGTTTCATCTCCGTTTACTCCAACCAATACAAAGCTATCTTCGTAAGCCACTAATGTAAATTGAACCTGTTTTTGGTTGATAATTATATTGTTTCCCTTAATATTTAGAACATAGTCGCCGTACCTGATATCCTTAAATGTAACTTTCATGCCATCATTAATTCGTTCCGCGTCAAAAATAAGTTCATTTTCTTCTCTATCATAGAAAGACAGGTTGCCGTCTATGTTCTTTATAATAAGAGTTTCTGTTGAGCTTACAATGGATACCTTATTATCCTCAATAATAATATCCTGCAAGTCAAAGAACTGCACTTCATCTCCCTGATTAAACTCTGAAATAATCCTCTTTGTGAGTGCCCCGTTTAAAGCATAATTTGCTCCAAAGAACAAAATCACAATACTAAGAAGAGAAACCACTGCTATTACTTTTCTTCTGAAAATGTGCTTTCTAAAGACAATCAAAGCTAACAACACAGATATGCAAAAACCAACAAGGCCGGCACGGGAACGGCTTCCAAAGAGGTTTACGGCAAGAATTGCCGTTAAAATCGCCGAACCAACCTTTAAATAAATATTCTTTAGGTGCAGGAAGAATATAAAAGCCAAGGGTATTACCAGAACCATATAACTTCCAATATAGTTTGGATTACTCAATGTTGAGAAAACCATAGATTCCTCAAACCGGAAAGCTATAGTATCTGCAATTTCATGGTATTGTTCTGGAAGAATCAGGCGCTTTCCAAAGTCTGTTCTGAATATGTCCATACCAATAAACTGGAAGAATCCGATTATTCCCATAATTGCAGAAGAAATCAACAGAGCTCCAAGTAAAAACTGCATTTGCTTCTCTTCTTTTACAATAGTAAATGTTATAATAAACAGAGCAATGTAGCAAAGGAGCGTAATCATTCCTTCATATCGGGCAACAAAGCCTTTTAAAGCAACGTGGCGATGTTCGGAAAATACTGTTGATAAGATGACAAACAAAGCATATATAATAGCAGGTACAAAAATGAAACTCTTTTGCAGGTTTAGCTTGCGTATCAAAACATATATAAGAAAAAAAATCACCGCAAAAACTGTGCCTATTAAGAGCCACTGGCTTTTCCAGTAATTAAAGAAATCCGTATATGTACTGTTGCCCTGCCAATTTTCTATTTCAATTGGCGTAAGCTTTACTACATTTAAATATACGATTAAAGGAATCACAGATAAAATAAAGGCTACGGGCAGTATTTGAAAAAATCCTGTATGCTCTTGTCTTAACTGTTTTAATTTCTTTGTTTTCTTACTCATTCTAATACACCCAGTCAAGTATTATGCAATTTATACTAACATATTTGAATATGAGCGTAAACACCTGTAATTTTTCAGTTCTATGACAAAATCAAGGGGACTGCAATTCTGCTCGTCCCCATTTCTCCCCCCACTGTTATTTTTATACCTCTCTGAGCATTAAAATTCAAGATAAGAGTTTGGATGTTATTTCAAAAATTTCATATTGTTATTTATTGTAAACTATTTTTCCTGATTTCTTCCCTTAAAAGTCCGATTTCCTGGATAAGCTTTTTTATCCTGATTGCCTGGCGTGACACGGCAACGGTTAGTGCAAATACCATGAGAAGCAGAAGGAATATAACGCACAGGAACAATGCATTTACGGGAAGCTCTATATGAAGTATCTTTGCCACAAAATAAATGGTTTGGGGAAAGACAGCCATAACCACAAAGCTAAAGCTGGTAAGAAGCCATGTAAGGGCATACTTTAACTCAAGCTTCTTTGTCCTGACCATATTAACAATAAAAATGAAAAAGCATACCGAAGCTATTATAAGAATTATATTAAGGGAGTAATTTATATTGGCTTCAGTCATTTTCTTTCACCACACTTTTCTTTGAAATGGATGAAATCAAAATAGCCAGAGTAACCTTAATCATGTAATATACAGCCTTGAAATTTGTAATGGATGATACCCCTTTTTCCCTTGGTTTCATAATTACCGGCATTTCAGATACCTTAAGCTTGTTTCTTAATACCATAACCACAGTTTCAGGCTCAGGATAATCCTTGGGATAGTAACTTGCAAAAAGCTTTATAACCTCTTTGCTGCAAGCCCTGAAGCCTGAAGTTGGATCGGTAATCCTTGTTTTCATAAGAAGATTAATTAGCCATGAAAAGTAACGTATGCCTATACGCCTTACCCTGGACGACTGGAATCCCTCGTTTTCAATAAATCTTGAGCCAATGCAAAGGTCGCAGCCATCCTTAACCCTGTTTACAAGGTGCTTGATAAACTGAGGATCGTGCTGACCGTCGCCGTCAACCTGAACAGCAATATCGTACCCGTTTCTCAAGGCATAGATATACCCGGTTTGAACCGCTCCACCTATACCTAAATTGACGGGCAGGGTTACTACATTTATGCCATACTCCCGGCATACCTTTTCAGTATCATCTGTTGAGCAATCATTAACTGTCAGTATATCAAAATCTTCCCCGGTATCCTTAAGAGCCTTAAAAAGTTTGGGTAGATTTTCAGCTTCATTGTAAGCAGGGATTATGATTAATGTTTTCATCTTACGCTTTTGCCTGCCCTCTTTTAGATTTCCCTGTAATAAGCTCAAAAACAGAACTAATAAAATGCGCAGCTCCCGCCATGATAAAGAAGAATATAAGATAGGCAAACCTTGGGTCAGGTATGAAAAGAAGCTGCAGGGCTAAAATTGCAAGGCCATATAAGTAGAACCAAAGGCCCTTAAGGCTTTTTATGGAATGCCATAGTGCTCCTAATGCCCCTGTAATAACAATAAAAAAGTGGGATATAAAATGGGCATTTGTATGTGTATGCATATTGTAAAGATAGGGCTTCTGGAAAGTGTACTCAATCTTGCCTATTGTAAACCATTTAAGATAGAGCCAGAAATCATTTTTAAAGCCCTCAATTATTCTTTTAATTCCAAGAGCCATCTGTTTTTCATTATTGCCCCTGATATCATCTGTAACGTCAGCAAAATAGTCAATAAAATAGGGATATGTTCCTCCAAGTAAAGGATTTCCCGATGCTTTGGCAGTTATAATAAAGGAGCCTAATGTAACGATATTTCTAATCCACCAGGGAAGCATAATGAGGACAAATCCTGCAAGCTGCAATATAAACAGTCTGCAGACCCTTCTAAAGGCGAACTTGTTACGGGATGAACCTTTATTTATCCAGTTGGTTATTAAAGCAAAAATAAATGGCAGAACAAAAAGCGGAAGAATAGTTGGCCTTACCAGTATATGAAGTCCAAAAAGAATACCAGCAATAATATTATGGCTTGCTTTACCTGAATCCATTGCATGGTAGACGGCACATAAATACAAAAGCATGGTAAAAAGCGCCATAACTTCTGTAAGCAGTTGAATGCAAGAATATATATATGTAGGATAAACAGCCATGAAAAGTGCGGTAAGAAGAGCTATTCCGTCCTTTTTAAACAGTCTTTTTACAAGGTAAAAACCCAAAAAGCAGGACGCAGTTGACATCATTATCTGAATCAGCCTTACAGCTGTAATTTGTAAGTATTTGTCCCCAACTATCTTATATACAATTGCCAGAAGAACAGGATATCCCGGCATAACGCGGGCATTGGATACCCCGGGCTTTCCGCCAAAGGGATTTCCGTCATAAAAATAACCGTATATTCCATCATCCACTAGCTGATGGGACATAAGCCAGTAATTTCTGGGGTCATACTGTAGATTCATGTGGTTTTTGAATTCCAAAAAAGCAAGCCCTCGCAAAACCAGGGCAAGGACTATGATTAACAAAAGGCAAAAGACTGTAATCTTTCTTGTTTTCATTGATTCCATAACTCTATTACACCAACTTTTTCCGGTAATCAAAGAAAGTATATCATTTGAGGCATTCTTGGGCAAGCTCTTCAATTTCAGCAGAACGTACTCTTTCTATAAGTTCTGCATTGTCCTTTCTGAAACTCTGGGGATCTGTCTTATGCCGCCCCTCTGCAAAGGAATCAATCATATAATTATTAGCCTTATTGTTATAGTGAGTAATATCAAGGTATAAATCCAGATTCTCAGTAATCTCAAATACATTCTGGAAGTTGTATACCTCACAGTTGGGCAAACTTGATGCTTTGTCTACAACGTATGTTAAAACATCCAGCTTCTTTTCAAGAATGCCCTGCTGGTCCAGAAGCTTAAACCACAGTATTGATTTTGGCGCGAAGAAAAGCACAAATTTGGTATCAGGATATTTTTCAATGCTTTTTATCAGTTCCTCGTCTATGGTTTTCTTTGCTTCCTCAGCCGGCAAATTGTTTATCTTGTCATAAATGCTCTTTTTGCCCTCATATAGATCCTTGTAATCCTGGGCAATCAATTTACGGCTGAAAGTTTTCCAGTTCCAGGTGTTGAGAACCTCCCTGTCGGTTACCATATAATCAAAGGGGTTTACTCCCGTCTTTCTCATCTGATACTGTTTTAACGCCCAGAAAAAATTATTGTGGTCTACAATATAGCGCCAGTCATTTATCAGCTTTTCATCGTACATGTACTTTGGAAAGACAACATTGTTCTTTGAGTAGATATCCCCATATTTTATATCCACCGTACGGTAATCTATGGCCCAAAGCACGGTCTTTACATCCTTGTGATTCATGGCTATGTCCAGAACCATTCTCTGTTCTGTAATATATGAGGCATTGATGGGAAGCCTTATGACATTGGCATTAAGCTTGTCACTGGCATACCTTTCTGAAAAGTTTTCAATCATGGAGGTGCCAAGAATCACCGTGTCATATTCCTCATTCCGGGCAAGCCCGGGAATCTGGAATCGCTCGTTAGGTATATAAATATGAGGTTCGGGCTGTAAGCCAAGAAACATATAAGGGTCGTATTTAAGCATGGCAATAACGCCCGGAAGCAGTGCCAGAACCAGAACAAAGATTCCTTTTATAAAAAAGAGAACTATTTCTTTTCCCTTGCTTATGTTTTTATCTTTCCTGCTCATATTTTAAGCCTCTAAAACGCAAAGTAAATAAATGTCTGGGACTCGGTCCACGCAAGCCATATGACAAGTGACAGGCAGAAGGCATATACAGCGAGCCTTGCTATTGCAGGCATCCTTCCAAGAACCTTTGAAGGGCTTGCAACACTCTGGAAAAGATGCACCAGTTCCAATAATCCTACGCTTATAATTGCGGTGAAGAATTCCCAGTAGTCCAATCCAAGTATCATCCTGGTACTTAAAAATTCCTTCAGATTAAAGGCATTAAGCCCTTCCAGGAACCTAGGAAGCATGTAAAATGCCTGTTCCAGAGTCTGGGCGCGGAAGAATACCCATGTAAAGTTTATAAATACAAAAGTAAGGGCCAATGGAATAAGTCCGCCAGCAAAGCTTAACAACCTGATATAAAAAGGCTTCTGGTGCCTTTCCAGCGCCTTTTTCTCCATGTAGTCCTTTTTACCGGCTCTTTTTCCAATGCCAACTATTTTTTCAAAGACAATGGCTATGCCGTTTAATGCACCCCAGACTACAAAGGTCCAGCTTGCTCCGTGCCATAGCCCGCTGACCAGAAATACTATAAATAAGTTGAGAAGAGTTCTTATATAGCCTTTTCTGCTGCCGCCCAGGGGTATATACAGGTAATCCCTGAACCAGGTTGAAAGGGAAATGTGCCAGCGGCGCCAGAATTCAGTGACGCTTTTTGAGTAATAGGGCCTTTCAAAGTTAACCATAAGTTCAAAGCCCATAATGCGGGCACAGCCCCTGGCTATGTCCGAATAGCCTGAAAAATCGCAGAAAATCTGGTAGGCAAAAGCCACTGCCGCAATGATGTAATAAACTCCGTTATAGGATGTGTAATTGTTGTATACGGTATTGACTATAACAGCAAGCCGGTCGGCTATAACAACCTTTTTAAAGAACCCGAAAAGCATGAGCCTTAAGCCTGAAGATACTCGTTTGGCGTCAAAGTCATAGTATCTATAAAACTGAGGCAACAAATTTGTGGAGCGTTCAATAGGCCCTGCCACAAGCTGGGGAAAGAAGGACACGTAAAGGGCAAAGGTAAAAAAGTCCCTTTCGGCCTCAATATCCCCTCTGTATACGTCAATGGTATAGCTTAAGGTCTGAAAGGTATAAAAGGATATTCCCACAGGAAGCAGGATGTCTAGGCTCAAGGGCTGATAGGGAACATTAAAAAAGGACAGGAGGGTTGCCACGTTCCTGTTGAAGAAATTGAAATATTTAAAGAAAAAGAGCATGCCAAGATTGCCCACAAGGCTCATGCAAAGGCAAAAATTCTTATAAGCCTTGTTATCTTTTGCCTTTGCCATGCCGTTGGCAGCCAAATAATCTATCAGTGTGGATATAAGCATGAGTATGGCATACTCGGGCTTGTACTGCATGTAGAAATAATAGCTTGCCACAAGGAGCATCATGTTTCTTGCCCTTAATGTGGGAAGCATAAAATATGCAGCAGTAACCACAGGGAAGAATATCAGAAAGTGCAGAGAATTAAATAACATGAACTATCTCCCGTTATCTTTTGCAGTTTTACCTTCGTTAACACCCTTTATCTTTATTATTGTCTCCATTTGATTTCTTATGTGTTTTTCGGCAAGCTCGGAGGCCAGTTTCTCGTCATTTGCACGCAGAGCCGCAAGCATTTCCTCGTGCTCATGCTGCACGTTCTCTGCAATAATATTGTCCGACATATAAAGCACCCTGAACCTGTAGATTTGCTCTCTCAGGGATGAAACTACCGAAACAAGCCTGGAATTGCCTGTTGCTGAATATATGACATCATGAAGCTCTATGTCTTTTCTTATAGCACCTTCAATATTGTTTTTCTCAACATAGGCTATAAACTGCTTATGGATGTTTTCCAGAGCCTTCATCTGGCTGGGCTTAATGCGCTTTGCGGCAAGTCCGGCTGCAAGCTTGTCCAGGGCCGCGCGAACCTCCAGAACATCTATCATGTCTTTAATGGATACTTCTGATACGTGAGTTCCCCTTCTGGGTGTCATTGTAACAAGGCCTTCGGCTTCAAGCCTTCTTATGGCCTCCCTCACCGGAGTTCTGGAAACTCCCATCTGCTCGGCAAGAGCAACCTCCATGAGGCGTTCCCCCGGCTTGATTTCCCCGCTTACAATTGCCTTTCTCAGAGTTTCAAATATTACATCTCTTAATGGTTGATAGCTGTCAGTTTTAAGCTTAGGCACCTTTATCATGCCTTATACTCACCTCTTCCTATAGTCTTCACATGAAATACCTGTTCATAGCGTTTTTTAAAATGCTCAAAGGCTCGGGCTGCACTGTCTGAGCTGTCAAAAATTCCGAAAACAGTTGGCCCGCTTCCGCTCATGCGGCTTCCCAAAGCGCCGTATTCCAAAAGCAAGTCCATTATCCGTTTTATCTCGGGATATTTCCTTACAGTAACGCTTTCAAGTACATTTTCCATATTCCCTGCAACGGTATGGACATCATGGTCCGATACGGCTTTTAGAAGCAATTCTGTTCTGGGCCGGTTACCCAAATCATTAAGGTTAAGATTTTTGTATACCCAGGCTGTAGAAACTGAAAATGGCGGTTTTACCAGCACCACGTTTACATCAGCAAAGTCGGGAAGAACCGTAAGTTCATCACCAATGCCTCTTGCAAGCTGAGTGCCTCCGTCCAAACAAAAGGCCACATCAGCTCCCAGCTTTGATGAAAGCCTGTGCAGCTCTTCTTTGCCCAGGGGGCTTCCATACAAAAGGTTAAGGCCTTTCAAAACACCCGCGGCATTGGTGCTTCCCCCTGCAAGACCTGCAGCAACAGGGATGTTTTTCTTTATGTCAATATGTATTCCGCCCTTTTCGGAACAAACGTCGAAAAAGGCCTGAGCCGCCTTCCATGCAATGTTTCTGCTGCCGCATGGCACATAAGGCACCGAGCAGCTTATTGATATCCCTTTGTCTCTTTTTTCGATTGTCACCGTATCGTATAAGCCAACAGCCTGCATAATCATCTCAACCTGATGATACCCGTTGTCAAGTCTTTTCAACACGTCTATTGACAGGTTGATTTTTGCAGGCGTTAACAGGGTTATTGCATCCATGTTTTCTCCTTGCAAATCATTTAGTTTATTATATACAAAATGCAAAAAAAGAGCAATAAAAAGTGCCTGATTCAATATTTTCAGGCACGCAAAATTTGATAAAAATACATTATGTGATGGCTTATTTTATTGTTGTTCAAGGCTTTTAGATGTTGTATTGTCTGGAAAGCTTTACCTTAAAAATGCATCATGCCATTATGAAAAGGCGCTTTCCTGTTTCCAGTTTTGCATCCGCTTCAAGGCCATTGTCGGATGCCAGTTTTGAAATTGGAACCCTGTAGTTCTTGGCAACGTCCCATAAGGTATCGTTGGGTTGCGCAAAGTAAACTATAATTGGAGCTTTTCTGGGATTATCGTCCTTAACTGCATTGATTCCGTCCACACACAGCAGTTCCTCAATCCTGCAGGCCCTGGCCCTTATCTTAACCTTTATGGAAAGCTCTATTTCATCGCTTCCTGCAATGTCGAACCTTACATCCTCAATGGTAAAGCCGGACTGAATAACCTGCCAGTTTCCGCTGTCAGGAAGATTTATGCTGTGGGTAAAGGGAAGTTCAGACATAAATCCCTGGTATTGCTTTTGACGTGTGCAGTACAGGATATTTGCCCCAATTGTACCCTGGATGTTAAGCTTGTCGCCATTTATCATGGATGCGGTATTTCTTTCATTTGCAAAGACCATCAATACCTCATCCAGGTAATCATCCAGACTGTCCAGTCTTATTCTCTGGGTAAGCACATGATCCTCGCGGAAATCCCGCTCGTCGGTAATAACATTTATTTTCGACTTGTTGAGATTCATCTGGCAGTCACAGCAATATGCATCTTCAATAAATACCTGCTCTTCATTTGCAACCGTCTGGGCGTCTATTTCTACCTCCATTGCTATAGAAAGCCTTGTGTTGAGCCCGTCATCATCTTCAACAATTCTAAGCTCCCAATCCTTAAGGACATTGGTTGCAAAGATGATGGCATCTTCAGCAGCATCAATACCGGCAGATGTTCTTACCGGGAATTCCAGAACCACGGACTCAAAGCTTTCATCCATGGTATCACTTCTGTACAGAACAAACAGCGTTCCCTTTGCCTCAAGGAAGACGTCATCATCCCTGTAATTGATTTCGGCATTGCCCAGGTTGACTCTGGAAAAGAGTATCTCCTTTATTGCAGGGCTTCCTGAAGGCAAAGAGAGTATGTCGGATACCTTAACAACATTATTGGTGTTCTGCTTTAGGGATATAACGTTAACCGGTGAGGTCTTCAAAAATACATTTTCACCCAGTATTTCTCTTCCTATTTCATCACTCTTTATCTCGTAGAATCGGCATATGAGGGATGTGACTGTCCGGCATACCAGCTTTCTGCCATTGGCAATATTCACTTCGGTATGCTGGCACCTGCATCTTGGGAATACCCCTACATCTCCCTCTGTCTTAGGCTTCTGCAGTGAAAATGACCATGGATACCTTGCATTAATGCTTTCGATCCTAGGCTCAGGAGTATCCGCCAAATACAAGATTCTATATTGTATTTCGCCGCTTACCTCAATCATCCGGCCCGTTTTCTCCACATTAATTACAAATGCTTCGGCATCCGCCAACAGAATGGTTTTTACATCGGGTTTAATATCTGGAACAATAATGCTGTGCTCGAACATCTCCTCCGGTTCCCTGGTTTCTATGGTCCTATATGATCTAACCGGCTTTTTTACTAACTCCATCTTGGGCCCTCCTCTATTTAACCCTAACCTTTCAGTTCTATTGATATGAAGTTAGTTACCGTTGTATGACAAGCGTTTTTCTATAGTTTGGAGATTTTTCTGCTGCTATATATCTGAAGTCACCTGATAATCGAGTATGTCGATAAGCTTGATGGCTGCGGCTGAAAGAGGCATATCTTTGAGCCATGCAACGCCAATAGTTCTGGGAGGAATTTTCTCAATGGGTTTAATTTCATATAAGGCACCTTGCTGAATGTCATCCTCAACAAAGTTCTTAATGACACATGCAATACCAAAATCGAATTTTGCAAAATGCACCAACAGATCCATGTTTCCCAGCTCAAAAGCCGGTTTTACTAATGTTGAATGAGCTAAAAAGTATTGATCGATATACTGTCTGGAATTGCTGCTTTGTTCCAACAGAAGCATTGGATACTTAACAATTTCATTGAGGGGCTGCAGCTTATAAGACAGGTGTTTGAACTTTTGCCCTGCCACAAAGCAATCCTGTACTTCCAACAGGCTTTTATAGTTAAGCCTGTCATCAGTGTAAGGCATATTGATAATTCCTATATCAATGCTACCTTGTTTGAGAAGGCTAATGATCCCTGGCGTGTTGGGACAGGTAACATGTACCTTTATGGCTGGATACAGCGTATTAAACAGCTTCAGATAAGGAACCAGATAATACTTGCACAGTGTATCACTGACACCAACTCGAATCTCACCACTCTGGACATTTTTTACACTGTCAATCTTCTTCTCGGCAGTCTCGATGAAGTTAAACGCCTGATGAAGGTGAGTATATAATATTTCGCCTTCCTGAGTAAGCCTGACTCCCTTGGGAGTTCGTAAAAACAAGGCACACCCCAGCTCATCCTCCAGCTGCTTTATGGCTCTGCTGACAGCCGGCTGCGTAATATACAGGTGTTCAGCCGCCTTTGAGATGTTTTCGTATTTTGCCACATAGTAAAAGGTTTTATAAAACTCCAGATTCATACATATAACTCCACGTTATACACAATATAAGATATATGCATTTTATTTATATTATACTCCCCATTATAATGAAACTGTACTAAAAAACAAGGAGGTACCCGTTATGAAAACTAAAATTGGAATCAATGGATTTGGAAGAATAGGACGTAATGCCTTCAAGGTAATTATGGAAAAGTATCAGGATGAATTGGATGTTGCGGTCATTAATGATTTGACCGATGCAAAAACTTTGGCCCATTTATTGAAATACGACTCGGTTTATGGCAGATTCAACGGTCAGGTTGAAGCCAGGGATGATACCCTTATTGTAAACGGAAAAGAAATCAAAATCCTGGCCCATAAAGACCTGGCATCCATCGACTGGAAATCATTCGGTGTTGATATTGTTCTGGAGGCTACCGGATTATTTACTAAAAAAGAAAAAGCAGAGCTTCATATAACAAAAGGCGGCGCACGTAAAGTGCTTATATCCGCACCTGCAACCGACGAGGAAATAACCATTGTCTTAGGTGTTAACGAGGACAAGTATGACCCAACCCGTCACCACGTTATTTCCAATGCATCATGCACAACAAATTGCCTTGCACCGCTTGCCAAGGTGCTTCACGAGGAGTTTGAAATCAAGAAAGGATTGATGTCCACCATCCATTCCTATACCAACGATCAGAGAATCCTGGATCTGCCCCATAATGACCTAAGACGTGCAAGAGCAGCCGCCCTGTCCATCATCCCTACCAAAACCGGTGCAGCCAAATCCATAGGGGTAGTACTTCCTGAATTGTCCGGAAAGCTTAACGGATACTCCTTCAGAGTTCCCACTCCGACGGTATCCATTGTAGATCTGGTCATAGAAACAGGAAAGCCTGTCACTAAAGAGCAGGTTAATGGGGTATTAAAGGAAAAAGCTGAAGGGGAGCTTAAGGGAATTATGAATTATTCCGAGGAACCTCTGGTTTCTGCCGACTACCGGGGCGATCCCGCATCTTTAACCATTGATGCATTATCCACCATGGTCATTGAGAATAACATGGTTAAGGTACTGGCATGGTATGACAACGAATGGGGATACTCAAACCGCTTAGCAGATCTGGCTGCATTTGTAGCAAAAAAGGGCTTCTAACAGCATTTGACAAAGTAGAGATAATCGGAACGCTTGAGAGTTTTTTTGATAGGACTATTAAGAGAATTAGGCTATGGGCTTCTCGCCAATAGCCTTTTCTTGTATTCGCCCACATTCGTGCGGTTTCAATCCTCTCCAGAACAACAAAAAACAGCCGCAAAATACGGCTGCCAGGATAAATTATGCTTGTATTAATTGAATTGTGCTAAGGTGTCACGCAATTTTGTCGCAGGTAGATGACATAATCTTAACTTCAACAGTATGGGTCAAAATATCAGTGTAGCTGTAGGAAACTTTCCGACCAGAATTAACGTCATTTCCCAGAATCACAGTAAAGATGCTTGGATAAGCATTTTCAACGATTCCTTCCTTAATGCATGTCTTCTTGCGTCCCTTGTTGGCTTTAAGCTGGATGCGCTTACCAACACAGCTTTCAAGCTCCTTACGTATCTGGGATATCGTATTTCTATCCATTCTACCACCTCTATTCTCAGTGGTTAAAATTATATCATAATTTGTCGCCCAATGTCAATAAATAAACTAAATATTATATAAAAGGGCTTAAGTACTTGTCAAGAGCTATTTTTTATCAGGTAAATAAAGCATGGTTGCTTCCCTAGCCGCTCTCTAATATACTAATAGTTGTGGTATTGAATGGACAAGCATAGTATGTCTTCCAACGCCCAATACTATTCCTGATATATAGCGAAAGGGGATTTGTTTTCATGCTGACTGACATAGAAATAGCACAAAAGGCCAGGCTTCTTCCTATTGAAGACGTAGCGGCTAAGCTTGGTATTGAAAGAAAGTATCTTGAGCTCTACGGTGATTACAAGGCAAAAATAAAAGATGAGCTTTATGATAAATTAAAGGACAGGCCTGATGGAAAACTGGTTCTGGTAACCGCCATCAACCCCACTCCTGCAGGTGAAGGCAAGACAACCACAACCGTCGGATTAGGCCAGGCCATGGCTAAAATAGGCAAGAAGGCAATAATCGCGTTGCGAGAGCCATCCCTGGGTCCAGTTATGGGCATCAAGGGCGGAGCTGCCGGAGGTGGCTATTCACAGGTTGTTCCCATGGAGGATATTAACCTTCACTTTACCGGGGATATACATGCAGTTACAACGGCAAACAATCTTTTGGCTGCGGCAATTGACAATCACATACATCAGGGAAACAGCCTTGGAATTGATGCCAGGCGTATTTTGTGGAAGCGCTGCATGGACATGAATGACAGAGCCCTTCGCCAGATAGTGGTTGGTCTTGGCGGCAAAGCAAACGGTTTTCCCCGCGAAGATGGCTTTAACATTTCGGTAGCCTCCGAAGTTATGGCAATTTTGTGCCTTGCCACCAGCATGACAGACCTTAAAGAGCGTCTTGGCAGGATAGTTGTGGCCTATAATTACAACGGTGAGCCTGTAACAGCACGGGATCTTAATGTACATGGGGCTATGGCACTTTTATTAAAGGACGCCATTAAGCCAAATCTTGTACAGACTCTGGAAAACACCCCATGCTTAATGCACGGCGGACCCTTTGCCAACATAGCCCACGGCTGCAACAGCCTTAAGGCAACCAAGCTTGCTTTGAAGCTTGCCGACTACGTCATAACAGAAGCCGGTTTCGGTGCTGACCTTGGAGCGGAAAAATTCTTTGACATTAAGTGCCGCTATGGAAACATCAAGCCCGATGCCGTTGTCATTGTGGCAACAGTAAGAGCTTTGAAATACAATGGCGGAGTTAAAAAAGAGGAACTTTCAAAAGAAAACTTGGAGGCTCTTGGAAAGGGTATAGAAAATCTTGAAAAGCACCTGGAAAACCTCAAAAAGTTCGGGGTTCCGGTGCTGGTTTCCATTAATCATTTTGCCTCCGATACTCAGGAAGAGACAGAGTTAATCAAGTCAAGATGCGCAAAGCTTGGTGTTGATGTAGCCGTATCCCGTGTGTTTGAAAAAGGCGGAGAAGGTGGTATAGAACTTGCCGAAAAGCTTTGCTCCATAATTGAAAATGAGCCTTCCAACTTTAAGCCCCTCTATGACCTGAGCCTTTCCATAAAGGAAAAAATAGAGCTGATTACCCGGGAAATATATGGCGGAGACAGGGTTGTCTTCACTGACAAGGCTTTAAATGAGATAAAATCCATTGAAGCCATGGGCTTTAAAGAGCTTCCCGTATGCATGGCCAAAACCCAGTATTCTCTTTCCGACAATCCTTCATTGCTGGGTCGTCCCAGAGGCTTTGAATTAACTGTAAAAGAAGTAAGATTGTCTGCAGGAGCTGGCTTTGTTGTGGCACTGACAGGGGACATAATGACAATGCCGGGTCTTCCTAAGGTTCCTGCAGCCAATAAAATTGATATCGATGAAAATGGAGTAATAACCGGATTATTTTAAGCTTAAGCACGCTTAGTACTTAAACAGCCTGAGTAAGCTCTTTTTAAGCTTACTCAGAACAGATTGTCAAACTCCTTCATAAACCGGACATGGTCGTTGTATTCGGATACTACCTCTTCCAGAGCACTGGTAAAGTTTTTCTGAACCCAGCTTCTTCTGGAGTTGTAGTATCTGTTTGCAACACGCCAGAATTTTTGCGGGAACATGAGCATTGCTTTCATTACCGCTTTTTCGTCACTGCTTATGGGTTCAATACGTGAATATGCCTCAAGTATCATTTTGGCCTTTTCAGGATTCCAACTGCACTTTCTCATTTTTCTTCTGATGAGGTTTACCAGATCATATATGCGGATTTCCTCCATGCAGTACTCAAAACCTGTAATATATGTGGTATTGCCCTTAATGAGAATATTCTGGTACGAGTAATCGTGGTGGCATATTCCTCCTTCGAGAAGGTTTTTTTTTACAAGCCGGGGGTATTCTACACCCTCCAGCAATTTCAGGCTTTCTTCTGCCAGTGCAATGAATTTATCCACACAATCCAGGTATATGTAATCAAAAGTACCGCGTTCACGCTCTGCCTTTCTTCTCATTCTGATAATCTCGTCATAGCGTTTGTTAAGGCTTTCGGGAAGCTTCCCAAGATCGCTTGGAACTGATATACCTTTTCTGGGCTTAAAACCCTTGCTTGCTTTATGCAATTGGGAAAGAGCGACAGATGCCATCACTGCATCGTTGTCATCGCCAAATTCGCATTCTCTTCCGTCAAAATAGGGGGTTATTGTAAAGAGCCTGTCGTCAATCTCCAAATAAGGCTTTCCGTCCTGGGTCAGGAAATATGTATCAACGGTTGTAAAACCGTTTGAAACCAGATATTCCTTAACGTCATGGGCAAATAAAATCCTGTTTTCTGAGCACTGGCAATGACGAAGGTACCTTTTCCCCTTGTCGGTATCAAGAATGTATCCGGCTCTGTTAGGCTTAATGGATGATATACGAATACCATATGCGGTCTCAATCAAATCTTTGTATTCCAGCATTTCTCTATCACGTCCCACTTTCTTTATAATCCCATATGGTCTTCCGTTGCCGCTTACACATTATATGTTTTTGGAAAATGCATTATGTTTGTACAAGCCTATAAAAGATATTTGAGAATGACGAGAAGTATTATTCCTGGCAATCCCAGGGTTCCCGCAACAAGAGCAGACGCAAGATTGAGGGAAATGGTGAACCCCAGGGGAGCGCCAATAAGATTAATAATAAAAATGGCGATGCCGCCAAGTATTCCGTTGATGACAAGTCTGGCAACAATTTTTAAGGGGAACATCATTGCCTTGCCGAAGGCAAATATAATCAATACCCCCAGTATCCATCCAAGTACAACAAGTCCTTTATCCATAAAAGTGCAATCCTTTCATATATAGAAACAATAAACGGTTATCACTATTGGAAAGCATTCGCTTAACCTCAAGGGATAGCCGTCTTAAAGAATTCATAGGTCTATACCCTAATTAATTTATATACATGAGGTAACAGAAACATTCGTAACCGGGACGGAGTTTTTATTGATTCTGAGCTTCCTTTGCTTTCTTTAAGAGGTAGTTGTAGCGGATTTGGGATGCTTTGATGCGGTAGGCATAGTAATCAATCATATCCTTTCCTTCCGCATTTTCAAAGTTTGCCAGGGCATTCTGCCATTCCATATATGCATCCTGAACACTTTCCTTAACAAGGTTGAAGTATTCTTCTTTCCGGATCCTTTCAGCCATTTGTGCCCTGGAACTGCCAAGATTTTTGATAAAGCTTATTATATCAAGTTTTTGCCTGGAAGCAGCCTGTTCCGACATACTCACCATTCCCTTCAAAATAGGTTAAGAGTATAATACACAGGACCAGGCCGGTATGGACTATCCGGCAAAGGTCTCCTTATGCAGAGTATAGTCAGAATCAGGAAAGGTTATACCTGTTTTATGGCAACTATTACGCGATTTATTCCAGAAAAATCTTTAAGGAAAACAGACTTTAATTTTTCCCGGGCAAATATGTCCCGAATATTTTCTGCCTGGTCAAAGCCGCATTCAACGGCTAAAATGCCATCATCAGCCAAAAGCTTTTCAGAAAGCTTTGCAATAGCCCTGTAAAATATAAGCCCGTCTTCTCCGCCGGCTAAGGCATTATATGGCTCATAATCCTTTACAGATGGCATAAGGGTGGGAATATCCCCGTCTGGTATATATGGAGGATTTGATACTATAATGTCATACTTATTACCCTCTGTATAACGGGAAATAAAGGAATCTGAAAGAATATCATACCTGAAAAAATTAACTCGGTTTATCACCTTATGCCTTATGGCATTTCTTCTTGCAGTATTCAGGGCTTCTTCCGATATGTCCACCGCATCCATTATTATGGAAGGCATATACTTTGCAATGCTTATTGCAAGGCATCCTGAGCCTGTGCCCATATCCAGCCCCCGGTAGGTTTCCTTTTTGGGAAGGACGGGGATTTGGGCTTCAGAAGCGCTAAGGGTGAATTTACCCAAAGCAAAAAGAGCAGCTTCGGCCAAAATCTCTGTATCTGCCCTTGGTATCAACACAGCAGGATTGACTTCAAAGGTAAGGGACATAAACTCGCATTGACCGGTAATATACCCATAGGGTTCATGGCGGCCTCGTCTTTCAATTAATGACATGAATCCGGAAATTGCGTTTTCATCCAGTTCCATGTCCATATGTCCATACAGATACCCTAAATCTTTTTTAAGATACCACGATAAAAGAAGACCTGCCTCTCTGGACGGGTCTTCAATATTTCTTTCTTTCAAATAGCTTCCGGCATCTCTTAATATCTGCTGTATTGTCATGCCTTTATCTCCGCTTTATTCTACATAAAAAGTGCTATTAGCTTGTTTTTTATCCTTAAAACAGTTATTAAAGAGTTTTTTTAGTCCTTTGCGGCAACAGCCTCTTTTTCTGAGTCGTCAAAAGAATTTTGAGAAGCCGAAATTTCCGTACTATTTTCAGCCAACTCATTTGATGCGTTGGAGGCGTTAACCTCCCCACTCTGATTTTCCGGCAAATCAAGGACCGCCTTAAGTGAGGCAATTGCTACCTCAATCATGGACTCGTCAGGCTCCTTTGTTGTTATTTTCTGAAGCATGAGGCCCGGTATACTGATTGCCCGAATCAACTTATTGTCGGTTTTGGCAGCAAGCTTCAACACCTCATAGGAAATTCCCGCAATAACAGGCAGCATTAAAAGACGGATTATGAGATTTACAAGCCTGTTATGCCATCCTGTAAAGGCAAAAACTATAATGCTTATGAATATTACCAGGAACATAAAGGTAGTTCCGCACCTGGGGTGCAGGGTAGTATGTTTTTTGACATTTTCCACCGTAAGCTCTTCCCCGTTTTCATAGGCATAAATGGTTTTATGCTCTGCTCCGTGGTACTGGAACACCCTTGTTATCTCTTTGTTCTTTGAAATAATCACAATATAGCCCAGGAATATGACAATGCGAAGGATACCTTCTATGAAATTGGCGGCAAAGGCTCCTAAGCCGGTTGTTTTGTCAATACTGGTCAACCCCAGAAAGAAGTCTGCAATAAGGTTGGGAAGAAGCATAAAAAGGCCAATTCCCAGAGCAAGGGCAATAACCAGGGAACTGTATAGCAAATAGGTCATATAGTTATTGCCAAGCTTATTCTTAAGCCATATGTCAAACTTGCTTTCTTCTTCACCATCGTCCAAATCAACCTGCTCGGCTGAATCCATCAGCGCCTTCATTCCGGTAATCATTGACTCCAGCATGGAAACTGCGCCCCTAATGAAGGGCAGCCCCATCAATTTGTTCTTCTTTGTCCAGGGAACAGAAGGCACAGTTTCAGTATATATTTCACCCGTGGCCTTTCTTACCGACACAGCCATACGGTTGTTTCCACGCATCATTACGCCCTCAAGAAGGGCAGAACCGCCTATATTGGTGCTAACTTTAGGTTTCATCCATATTTCTTTGTCCATACTATACCTGACCTTAACATAATACTTTACATTTTATTATACATCATGAGGCTTATTACAACAAATAAATCCTAGCAATGACACAGACCCTTTATGTGGAAATGCACATCCAAATCTGACTCAGTTAGGGTCATTAATGGCAAAATTTTTTATAGCATGCTGTATAAAAAATTTGCAGTCGGTTAATAATGTAAATGACCTCACAATACATTTTGACCCCCTTTACTTGTCGCCGGTATCAGTGCCGGCTTTTTTTTTACCTAAAAATGCCGATAATAATTTATAGACGTATATCCAAATGTATTAATTTAGAATTTAATACCCGGAGGTCAGCCTTGAACACTTTAAAGAAAATAATAGCTGTATTATTAGTTTTGATATTGGTATATCCAGGAAATATTGTATTAACCGCTGCAGCTGATAATAAATTAAATGGTCCGGTAGATTTTAAAGCTGCAGTTTATAACAGCTACATATCCCTAAGCTGGAAGAATAATGAGAGTTCATATTATTATACAGTCATTGAAAAAAAAGTAGACCAGGGAGAATTCTACCCTATAGCTACTCTTTATAAAGGAGCAACTTCGTACAAGGATTATAGCATTTCAAACGGCCATATATATACATACCGTGCCTATACATATTATGGTAAAGACAAAAGTCCTTATACCGGTGAGGCTGAGGCTATTGTTTATTATCCAATAAATCTTACTCTTTCTCAAACATATAGCAATCAGATAGACCTGAGTTGGGAATATCCCCCCTTAATGGGAGCTAAAGCTCCGGCCAATAAAATACTAATAGAAAGGCGGGCAGAAGGAAGCAGCAAGTGGTATTTGATGGCTACTCTTCCCGTTACAGAATCAACATGGAGAGATACCTCAGTTAAAGAAGGAACCTTATATTATTACCGCATAAGAGCACAATACACAAACGGCAACGAATCCTACAATGTGCCTTCCAATAGTGGTATATCAACAAGGACAGCCTTTCCGTTAACTACCCCCTTAACCGGTTACGCAATTTCCGACACAGCAATAAGACTGGAATGGGATATATCCGGCTCTGACGATGCAACCTATATCCTTGAAAGAAAGAATATAGCAGGTGAGTTTTCAGTTATATATCGTTCAAAGGAATCTGGCACGTATGTGGATAAGAACCTGGTAAAAGGAAAAACCTACACATACAGGCTGCGCATGGCATCCAGCAAGGGAGTCTACTCCGAATATACAGCGGAAATTGACATTATTACCGAAACTGTACCCGCTCCCTGGGATTTTACAGCCTATGCTCTTGCTTCAGGCGGAACAGCCCTTACATGGGAGTATCCATATGAGGAGGAAACAGGCTTTGAAGTATGGCGAAAAGGGCAAGGAATGTGGGAACTTATTTCTCTGTTGCCCCGTAATTCTGATTCATTCATAGATATAAACGCAGGTGATGGCCAAAACTACCAGTACAAGGTGCGCGCTCTGAGAGGAGAAACAGCCTTTTCTGCTTTTTCCAGAATTGAAAACGTCAACTTAATCCAGCCTCCCAAGCCCGGTAATCTTGTATATATCACTTCGGCCGAATTCCTTTATTTATTCAGCAGCGATGAGGTACCTGAAGATACAACCTACACCCTTGAATACCGCCAGGATATTTTCAGTGAGTGGAAGGACTTTAAAACAGTATCAAAAGGTACATTGATGGCTACAGTTGTTTATTCGCCCATGAGCCAATATCATTTCCGGCTGCGAGCCAACAGAAACGGCCTCAGCACTTACAGTGAAGAGCTCCATTTTTATGGAACTGTTCCTGAAAAGCCCCGAAATTTTAAGGCAGCTCTGTCCGGGTCTGATCGTGTAATCCTGACCTGGGAAGATATGAGCTCCACTGAAGACGGATATTACATATATCGTACCGCTGACAACGGAACCAGGCGACTTTTGGCATACGTTGACAAAGATTCTGAAAAGTATGTGGACGATTCTCCGGTGCCAGGCTCCACATCCCGCTACGAAATAACAGCATTCAACACTGCCGGCGAAACGGCTCCGGTAGTTGTTAGCGTTAATATTCCAAATATAGCGCAATTTAAGGATATCGCCTCACACAAATGGGCTCATGATGCCATTTATACCCTTTACGGGCGTAATGCTGTCCAGTGGAATAACGGGTATTTCCGACCTGATGCAACAATAACAAAAGGCGAGGCTGTTAGGTGGATACTGAGAAGCTTTAATATAGGCTATCAAAAAAAGGGACTTTTCACTATAAGCGACCTGTCTGCCAGCCATGCATATTATCAGGATCTTTCCACGGCTGTCACCATGGGCATTATCCATCCTGACCGCCTTGACAGGATTTACCCCGACAAGGTCATGACCCGCAGGGATATTGTGCTTCTTTTGAACGATACCTTAAATTGCCTGGGAATCCCTATCTTCTCTTCTTCAACTGAGATTCTAGATTCCTTTACCGACCGTGGGCAGGTAACATCAAGTGAATCTCACATTATAGCATCCTTTATAAACACCGGGATAATATCGGGTAAGCAAGGTAAACGCCTTGCATTGCAGGATGCAGCAACCAGAGCCGAATGTGCGGCAATTATTTACCGCACTCTCAAGTATTACGGTATAAATTAGGCCTTCAATAAAATTTTCCGCAATTTTTTTGGGTAAGTTGTCTCATATAGGGAATTAAATTATTATAGGAATAACCCTAATTAAATATTTCTCAAGTTGCGGAGGTACAGCATGGCTTCGTTGAATCAGGCTGCTATTGATGAGCTGATGGAAGGCCGTTCTAAAAATCCCCATGCCATATTGGGCATGCATATGGTTGACGGATATGTGGTTGTAAGAGTCTTTAATCCCCGCTCCAAAAGAGTCGTGGTGAAAGACATCCAGACAAACAAGTCCTATGATATGGAGCTGGTTGATAAACGAGGGCTTTTTGAATGCCATATCCCTGAACGTGACAACTTCTTTAGCTATGCCCTTGAGCATACAACCGTTGACAACCATACTTATTCAGTAATAGACCCTTACTGCTTTTTGCCTACTATCTCGGATTACGACCTTTATCTTTTCAATGAGGGAAATAATCACAAGATATATGAAAAGCTAGGTTGTCATTTGCGTGAGGTTAACGGAGTTTCGGGCGCTTCCTTCGCAGTATGGGCGCCAAACGCTCAAAGAGTCAGCGTAGTTGGCTCTTTTAACCAGTGGGATGGCCGCATCCATCAGATGCGCATGATTGGAAGCTCCGGAGTCTGGGAGCTTTTTATACCCGGCCTTGCCAAAGGAGACATCTACAAATATGAAATTAAGACCCCCTCAGGGGAACTTTATATAAAAGCAGATCCTTATGCATTTTTCGCCGAGAGGCCGCCCAATACCGCATCGGTTGTATACGCCGACAATTATGTCTGGGGCGACGAGGACTGGATGAATGAAAGAAGCCGGGAAAGCGTCTTTGACAAGCCAGTCAATATTTACGAAGTGCATCTGGGTTCCTGGAGGCAGGAGCCTGACGACAGCCCCGATTCTGAAACCGGCTTTAAGCCGTACTCTTACAGGAGGCTAGCCGATACCCTTATTCCCTATGTAAAAAGCATGGGCTATACCCACATTGAGCTATTGCCCGTTATGGAGCATCCCTATGACGGTTCCTGGGGGTATCAGGTAACAGGATATTATGCAGTTACAAGCCGTTATGGGTCACCTGAGGATTTCAAATATTTTGTCGATACCTGCCATCAGAATGGCATAGGAGTTATTCTGGACTGGGTTCCGGCTCATTTTCCCAAGGATGGACACGGTCTTGCCAGATTCGACGGAACCGCCCTTTATGAGTACGAGGATAAAAGAAAAGGCGAGCATCTTGAATGGGGAACCCATGTATTTAATTATAGCCGATCCGAGGTTAAGAACTTCTTAATCTCCAATGCCGTTTTCTGGTTTGACAAATACCATATAGACGGTATAAGGGTGGACGCCGTTGCTTCAATGCTGTATCTGGACTACTGCCGAAAGCCCGGCGAGTGGATACCAAACCAGTATGGCGGCCGTGAACATCTTGAAGCGGTGGAATTTATAAAGCAGCTTAATACAGTTGTTTATAAATATTTCCCCAATGTAATGATGATAGCCGAAGAATCAACTGCCTGGCCCAATGTGACAAAGCCAGTTCATGACGGGGGTCTGGGCTTCTCCCATAAGTGGAACATGGGCTGGATGAACGATTTTCTGAAATTCGTGAGCACGGATTTTATATACAGGAAGTACCATCATAATTTAATTACCTTCTCCTTCATGTATGCCTGGAGCGAGAACTTTGTCCTGGTGCTTTCCCATGATGAGGTGGTTCACGGGAAATGTTCACTTTTAAATAAAATGCCGGG
This sequence comes from Clostridiaceae bacterium, assembly GCA_012719545.1. Classification (GTDB taxonomy): domain Bacteria; phylum Bacillota; class Clostridia; order DSM-8532; family DSM-8532; genus DTU059. The sequence continues at coordinate 13,609 of JAAYAD010000020.1, read as the reverse complement.
AGATTACTGGCAGAAGTTCGCGGGGCTCAGATGCGCTTATGGCTTTTACTTTGGTCACCCAGGAAAGAAGCTTCTCTTTATGGGAGGGGAGTTCGGCCAGTTCATCGAGTGGAAATACAAAGAAAGCCTTGACTGGCACCTGCTGGACTATCCCATGCATGAGAAGATGAGCCTATGCGTTTCAGACCTGAACCACTTGTACCGCAGCGAGAAAGCCTTATATGAAGTCGATTCCGACAATTCCGGCTTTGAATGGATTGACTGCGACCCTGAAAACAGCATCCTTTCCTTTATCCGAAAGGGTAAGGACTGGCGCGATATGCTGATTTTCATATGCAATTTTACGCCAAGAGCATTTGAGGATTATTGTATTGGTGCTCCATTGGACACTGTCTACACGGAAATATTCAATACCGACAGTGAAAAGTACGGCGGCAGCAATGTTGTAAATACCAAGCCCATAAAAGCTCAAAAGCAGGGCATGCATAATAAACCCTATTCCATAAAGCTTCGAATTCCTCCGCTAGCCACAGTTATTCTACGACCAGAAATAAAAAAGGATTGACCAGTTTTGTCCGGCCGGGTATGGAAATACCCGGTCTATTATTTTGCCTTTGTACATATAATCTTTCCTGTGCGCTCTAAGTAATTTACAGGAAGGAGAAAGGAAGTTGAAGTTAAGACATGTCTCTGTATTAAGAAAGTACAAATTGGACAAAAGGAAATGGTGTTACTACATTAACGGTGAACTGGACGATTATCCGTCTCCATTGTGGTGCAAATATTTTCAGTTATTCTGGATGAGTACGCCTTCACTTCAGGAACTGAGTTCAGAGCCGCAGATAAATCAGAACACCATTACCATTCCGGTCTCTGATGAAAATAACATTTGTACTGCTCTTAATGCATTAAGAGAGGTGGTTTCATCTTTATAGCCATCTGTTTTGCAAGTATATTTCCGTTTATAAGAAGGCGGTAATACATAGATTTACAGCTTGTACCGGAGTTTCAGGCTTGACCATATATTGTATCAGGGACCATGCGGTTTTGATTCAGTATTTATAAGCCCACTCGGATTCAAGGCTGCATCCCCAAAAATAACAAGCTTGAAAGGAGGTACAGTATGTTCCAGCAGTTTGACAGAGACAGAGATAGGGACAGAGACCGTGACAGACGTGACCGGGATCGAGACAGGAACAGGCGTTCACCTTTAGATATATTAAGGTTCTTCACCCCGGGCGGCGTCCCATTCCCGCCTTTTCAGCAAGGTCCTCAGTTTAATCCTCCTCCGGGGCCTCCGCCTTCTTTTATTCCAAGGCAGCCTGCCGGAGTATTTGCCGTTGATCCGGGAAATATCAGAAACTGTCTGTTCAGGTTTACGTTTATATGGCCTTACCGGGATAGACCATTCTGGATTTTCCCCACATTTGTAGGCCCCAGATCAGTAGGCGGATTCAGATGGACCGGATTTAACTGGGTGTTCTTTGGAATGGATTTAAGAGATATTCAGTCCTTTACTTGTGTGTAAGCCTATTGAAGGCTCTGCATAATTTGAACAGCCTCCAAAATTTAAGCGGACTTCCGGATGAAGCCCGCTTAATATTTAGTAATGGTATTTGCCTTGTCAGATGTTCCAAACTTAATCTTGTATTTACATAGCTAAGACAGAATAAACCACGAAAGAAATGTTGCGCTGAATACCATCAGCACGCTACAGCAAAAAGCTTTACTATTTTCCACTGTTTTTAACTCTAAGCTTCTTTATCAGGTATACTGCAGAAATAATCATTGCCGCTAAAACAATGATTACAAAAATAATTACCAAAGATTCGTAACGGTTGGCAAAAGCTATGTCCGCCAGGGTTATTGCTTCTTTTTGGTACACTGAAAAGACAAGATCCTTTTGAGGCAGTGAATCCAGATGTGCCCTGTACAGTCGATCTTTTTCTTTTGTAAACTCTATACTGCTGTCAACAATATACGGAGCCCTTTCAGAAGTAGTAATTTCAATATCAAGGGTACCAAAATCTGCCCAGTTTCTGGCGGGATTAATAATATAATTAAAGGTGTATAATGGTCCCTGTGTCTTTCTTCTGTCCATGGTGGCTCGTGCAGTATAGGAAACAGTCACGGTTTTGTGTGAATTGGCAGGGAAATCAACATCATATACCAGAGCGAAAATTCCGGCATTATAGACACAGGACCAGATATCTTCACAGAAACTGAATCCGTCATTGGAATTAAAAGCCCTGTCCAGAGCCCTGGCATAAAGGTTGTAAATCAGGTCATCAGAATATTGATAATCTTTAGCTTCCCCATCTTCTCCTGCTAATTCTTTCAGGTATGATTTTGCAATGCCGATAAGGTAGGATTTTAGTTCCACTGTTTCAGTTTTTATATCATACGTGTAATTCTCAGTAGGTTTCTTTAGTTCTCCATCAGTGTAAACCTTAATATCAAAATCCAAATCCTGGCCAAGAACGAAGATCTCCAAAGTCTTCGGCTCATAACACCATGCAGCTATTCTTGTATAGGAATCCCGACGTTCAAACCTGTTAAAACCCGTGGTCAAAACTTTGCTTTTATTGCCGTCATGGTCAAAGCTTACAGCAAAATTAATTCTTTCTTCATTTACGGGTAGGACATTTATTCTGTAAAGCTTTCCTGTTTCGGTCTCAGAAAAATTTAATGCCCTGTAAGATTTCTCAGAAATTGTTTCCAAAATCTTATCCAGGCTGAAATCATATCCGGATTCTCCATCTGAGGGTCTTCCATAGTTGTCCAATGTATCTCCCATAAAGATTTCATAGTCCAGCTTCCTTCCGTCTGCCGCAACTAAAATTTCATCCCCGTAAAGGTAATAATAACTGCTGACCAGTGGAAAAACCATCTTTACAGACATTTCCCTGTTTGTCGGGTTCACCATATTGTAGGATGCCTTGACTTTGCCAAAAATTGTTCCAGCAAAAACTTTATCTTCTGAAAGATCAAAAGAAAGTTTTTCATTTTCAACTTTTATCGGGCAATCCTTGTCAATAGCCATGACTTCACCGGTGGGATATCCTTCGGTGTAAATCGGGGCTGAATTTGCATAAATTGCCTGTTGAGCCGCTAAAAACACAAATATAAGGAAAACGGCCGGAAGTATTCGTTTTAGTTTCATAGTTCTTACCTCCGTATTTCACCGGACCTTCTAAAAATTTATTATACAGTAAAGTATTGTCTGACACAAATTAACCCAATTGCCACGACACTTTTGTCTTATTACAAAGGCTGAAAATGTAGAGTAGAATTATTGCTTAAAATTTGGGCCGAACTATAAAAACACGTTGGAATACTGATATACTTAAGATATAAATAAGTTATAACCAATATGAATGGAGTGAAAAAATTGACCGGTCTTAACAGATGCCCCTGGTGCGGAACCGATGAGTTATATGTCAGATATCATGACGAAGAATGGGGTATCCCCGTTCATGATGACAAAAAACACTTTGAATTTCTGGTTCTTGAGTCTGCCCAGGCGGGGCTTAGCTGGCTTACCATCTTAAGAAAAAGAGAAAATTACAGAAAAGCTTACGACGGTTTTGATGTGGAAAAAGTCGCCCGGTATGATGAAAACAAAATAAATGAGCTTTTGCAGAACAGCGGCATAATAAGAAACAGAAGAAAGATTGAAGCCTCCATTAACAATGCCCGCCAGTTCTTAAAAGTACAGAAGGAATTCGGAAGCTTCGACAATTACATCTGGTCCTTTGTAGATTATAAGCCTGTAGTAAACTGCTGGGAAAACATTCATCAACTGCCCGCAAGGTCTGAGCTATCAGACAGAGTAAGCAAAGATCTTAAATCCCGTGGATTTAAATTCCTTGGAAGCACCATTATATACGCCCATTTACAGGCAACCGGATTAATAAATGATCATCTTGTAAGCTGCTTTAGATACAATGAAATAAAGACTTCCCTGTGACATGTTCATGCCAGGGAAGTCTTGTTTCAGAAGATGCGTCATCCGTTGGTATTGAAATCTGCTTGTTATTGGGCAAACTTATTTGAATCAGGTATTATTCATCTCATTGAATTATTGGTCAAATTAAAGAGTCTTGGGAACAATATATTGTTCTCCAGATGAATATGCTCAAACATATCCGATTCCAGTTCCTGAAGCTTGTCATAGGTCTGTTTGTAAGTTGGGCAGCCGTCATCCGGTACAGTATAGTCATCAGTTATTTTTCTGAGTTTTTTAAGGATATCCCCAGCACCTGTGTGCTCATCCTCAAGCTCCATAATAACTCTTATAGCTTCGTCAAGGTCATTTTTGACTTTACTTTCTTCATATTTTCTGATTGCCGGATACTGTTGGGCTTCCTCTTTTACCAGATGGGATTCCAACTCCATTTTAAGGTTATGGAACAGTTTATGTACTTTTGAAATCTCCGGATGATTTGTCCCATGAGCTCGGAGTATCTTCGTTGTAAGTTCACTTATATTGGGAAGCTCTGCCCAAAGGTATGCATGGTGCTTATTCAGTATATGATCCACCAGCTCATTCAGCGGTGCCTCCTGCCAGTTCCTTTCCAGTTCATTCTTACTGGCATATTCATTGTATAAATCATTCAATTTGTCAACAATTTCCTGACCATTGAGATTACCTTCCTCAATGGCTTCTATTAAGGCTCTGTTTCCTCCGCAGCAATAATCAATTTTGTATTCCCTGAAAAGCTCTGCCGCCTTCGGAAATTCAGCTGCTATATCTCCAAGTTTCTGATTTATATCAAACTTTTTCATTCTCTTTTCCTTCCTTTTATATTTTTTAATTGATGTTACCCGGGTTTTCTTACTTTCTAGCTGAATTATATATCTTAGGATTTTCTATTGCTGTGATACCAATCAAAATTTTAAAATAAATTGAAAGGACCTCCGGTATTTTAGACCGGAGGTCCTTTGTGTATAAGGAGGAAAGAGGTTACGGCTTAACCTTTTACAGCACCTGCCGCAATACCCTTGGTAATATGTTTATTTAGTATTACATACGCAACTAAGGAAGGCAGGGCGGACAAGGTCATTACGGCAAACTGTGCCGAATAGTTGGATGAATACATGCCGGCAAAGTTATAAATTGAGAAGGGGAGAGTTCTGAATCTGTCGCTTGTAAGATATGTTGCCGCCATTATAAATTCATTCCAGACATTTATGAACGAGGTAATAATAACGGTCATAATCGCAGGCTTTAGTACAGGGAAAACAATGGTGAAAAGAAGCCTGATAATTCCGCACCCGTCCATTAATGCCGATTCCTCTATGGCATTGGGAATTGTGTCCATAAATCCTGTCATTATAAAGGTAGCCTGAGGCAGGTTAAAGGCTACATACGGAATAATCAGCGCTATGGGGCTGTCCTGTATGTTTAGCCTTGAAAAGGTTATGAAATTGGACAATAGTGTGGCATGAATCGGTATCATGAAGCCCAGAAGCACAATGTTTAAGAACACTTTACTCATTTTCCATTTCATGCGTGTAAAGCCATAGGACATCATAACTGATAACAGCACAATAAGTCCAACACTTACAAAAGTTACAATAACGCTGTTTACAAGATACTGGGGAACCTTGCCATCGGTCAGCGCAAGATAATAGTTTTCCCAATGAGGCTTTTTAGGCCATACAAGAAAGTTCTTTCCGAAAAGCTCATTGGCCTTTACCAGAGAAAAATCCACAAGCCATATGAGAGGAAAAACACACCCTATGGTCAACAAAGTGCATAATAGTATCTGTATATATCTGAAAGCCTTCGCTTTTATTTTCCCATTATATGAAGGGGACGCGTAACGGGTAGAAGTCATAGCCCATTCCCTCCTTCTTTAATCCTTTGACTTGAATATATTTTGCACAACTACAGTGGTTATAAGGCAGACTATTACGAATACAACAGCAATAGCATTTGCGTAGCCATATTTCTGCGCATTGAAGGCCAGCATATAAAGATAATTAGCAACAAACTGGGTTCTTGTGCCAGGCCCGCCGTTTGTCATAAGATAAATAGGCTCCATCTGCTTTAAAGAAGCTGTAATTGCTATGGATACATTGACCAGTATTACGGGTTTAAGCATTGGAAGAGTTATTTTTATAAACTGCTGCCAGCTGTTTGCGCCATCAATTCTTCCGGCTTCCAAAAGTTCCTCAGGAATACCCTTGATTCCGGAATAATATATAAGGTAGGCATAGCCAAAGCCTTGCCACATGATAACGAAAATCACTGAAAAAAGTGCTATATCCTTATGTCCTAGCCAGTCCTGCTTTAAAAATTTCAGATTAATAGCCTCAAGAAACTTGTTAAGAAGTCCGTAATTGGCATTCAGAACATTTACCCACATTTTTGAGGTTACAACAATTGATATGACGCAAGGAATGAAGAATACGGCTCTGAAAAAGGATTCCAGCTTTCCGCCTATCTTGTCGGTAATAATTGCAAAGAACATAGCAATGGGGTGCTGGATAAAAACTGTAAAGAAAGCAAGGGCTGCCGCATTTAACAGTGACGTTCTGAAAACCTTGTCCTCAAATATTACTTTTCTGTAGTTCTCAAAACCGACAATATTAAATTCGCCAATTCCCTTCCAGTCGGTCATGCCATAAAATGCACTCATAAATATGGGATAGAGTACTGCAAAGGTAAAGACCAAAAGACCGGGGAAAACAAGGAAAAATATCACAAATTTATTTCGTCTTATTTTGTCCATCTAGCTGTCCTCCATGTTATATACAGGAGTCCTGTTTGCCTCCATAGACTGTTTTAAATAAAGGATTTGATATTTCTTATTAGAACCGAGCAGGGATTTTTCTCCCTGCTCGGCTTAAAATCTGGATTTTATTTGGGAACTACATTATCAAGAGCAGTCAGGAACTCATCAACTGTAGTAATGCCGGCTGCAAATTCCTGAATGAGGTTTTCAACATTGGACTTCCAGTCGCCGGGGTTGAAGTCGTTCCAAGGCGTACCGCTCATAGAAGTAGCGGAATTAAGAATATCGGTGAGCTGAACCTGGAGAACATTTTCATTTCCGGTCATGTAATTCTTATAGTTTTGTCCAGGAACAACAAGTCCTTTCTGCCAGCCAATCTTGGGCCAGTTGTCAGGATGCATCATGTAGTTGAGAAGCTTAATGGCTTCGTCCTTAACGGGAGATGATGCAGATACCGCATAGCCGCCGCCGTTCCATGCGCATACGTCTGTAACTTTGCCTTTTCCGTCTTCAACTACAGGAAACGGAATAAGAGCGACGTTCTGTCTGAAATGCTCGGAGTTGTCAGGATTGCTTGCCATACCTACTTCCCATGCGCCCATGTAGAACATGGCTGCCTGCTCCTGGAGGAAGAGGTTCTGTGCAGCGCCGTAATCAGCAGATGTAAAGGAATCCTGGAAGAGGCCGGCATCTACAAGCCCTTTAAACAGTTCAGCTGCTTTTCTTATATCAGGATCGGATGCAAAGGAGGTTTTTCCTGTGGAAGCATCATAAATTGTGCGCTGATTTCCGCTGACCTTTATTACTAAGTCCTGGAAGAACAGGTTGAGTATCCATTTGTCCCTTCCGTTGATGGAAAGAGGCTGAATGCCTTTGGCTCTGAAAGCCTTTGCAGCTTCTACAAGCTCATTGTATGTAGTAGGTATTTTTACATTGTTTTCTTCAAAGATGGCTTTATTGATAAACACAGTTGTCATATCCTGGTTTCTGGGAAGTCCGTATAATTTTCCGTTGTAGCTGAAATCGGTTGTGGAACCTTCGAAGAAACCGTAGTCCTTATAGTCGTCGGGATTTAGCTCAGCAGCATATCCCTTTTCCATTACTGCCTGGAAGAATGCAGGCTGGCCCCAAACGTTGAAAATATCAGGCAGATTATTGCTTGCTACATAGGACTGGAATTTCTGCTTATAGGGCTCATCCTGAAGTGCTTCAACCTTAATTGTTACATGGGGGTTTTCGTTCATGTAGTTATCTATGATTGTCTGCTCCAAAAGACCCTGCCCTGCAGTTCTGTCGGGGAGGTTTGAAAAGAAGTTGATGGTAATTTGTTCCTTGCCAGGCTCAGGTGTTGTCTCAGGTGTCTTTGCCTCAGGAGTAGGTGATGTGCTCGCTTTTTCTGCTCCACATGCTGACATGCCAAGCAGCAATGCTATTGCCAATACGGCAGCAAGACTTTTCTTAAGCAATTTCATATAAAATCCCTCCTTAAATGGCTAGGTATAACCTCGCTTTTAATATAGCATTATTTTTTCTGGGAATAAGTAGACAATATTTTTAAATGGTTTATGATTTTTATTGATAAAGTTATAACCTGCAGCGCTTCAAAAAAATGTTATAATATAATATTATACTAACTAACTTCATGCGCTAACTTCATGCGAATCTTTTCCCGGTATAATGTCCATAAGGTGTTCTAACATGAATATTAACATTTTTGATTACATTAAAAGCAAATTTATGAACTCAAGTATCAGAACCAAAATGATACTAGTCAACTGCACTATAATATTTATAGTTGCAGTTTCTATCGGCGCCACTTCATATAAGTTATACCAGGAAACCATAACCAACCGTCTTGCCGCAATCAACCAGAGGGATTTGAAACAAATTGGGACAAGCATAGATTATATGCTGAAAGACATTGAAGACATGTCATCCTTTATAGGCACCGATCATACGGTGAACAGAGCCATCTCCTATTCGGAGGAGGAAATAGCCCTCAACTTCAGCGATCAGTCCTATATAAAATATATCATTAACCATCTTCTGGTTTCGAAAAATTACATCAGCTTCATAAGTATTTATGCCAATAATGGCTTCAGCTACTATGTAGCATCGGATAAAAGCAGCAATATCCCAAGCTTTGAAAGCATAAAAAATACGGCCATTTACCAGAAAGCCCTTTCTTACAAAGGCGCACCCTTCTGGGAGTACATACCTAAAAGCGACACCAGTTTTATTCTCAACAACAAAAGCGATAAAATATCAATGTTCCGCACACTTCTTAAACTAAATGACTATTCTGCAAAGGCCTTTATGATGATTTCTCTTAATTTGTCCTCCTTAAGCGACCTTTTTGACAATATCCTTGGTATTGAAAACAGCACTGTCATTTTTCTTAATTCGCAAAATGAGCCCTTCCTGTACAAATCAAACATGAAACAGGGTTTAAATGTGTATGATATGGTTACACATATTCCCAAGGATGCATTGGATTTTCCCGAGGGCACAAGAATTTATCCATATAACGGTGAGGAACATCTGTTGACGTATATATCCTTAAGAAGCGGCTGGAAGATACTGAGCGTAGTTCCCCTTAAAAGCTATGCAATTAATTTAAGATATGTACCCGTAATTGTAATTGTCATATTTATACTGGCACTTATATTGGGCTTTTATTTCACCACCTTTACCTCATCCCTGCTTACAAAGCCAATAAAAAATCTGGTTGAATCCATGGCCCGTGTTAAGAAAGGCAATTTTCAGGAAAAGGTCACCTTTAAATACAATGATGAAATTGGGGAGCTTGGCCAGGATTACAACGAAATGATATCTTACATAAATAATCTCTTAAGCCAGGTCTACGCCCTTGAAATTGAAGAAAGAATCGCAGAGCTAAAGGCCCTTCAGGCACAAATTAATCCCCATTTTCTCTATAACACTCTGGACGCTATATACTGGAAGGCAGTAGGCGGCGACAACAAAGGCGTCCAGGAGATGATCCATGCCCTTTCCAAGGTATTCAGGCTTGCCTTAAATGTTGGCAAGGAATTTTTCTACATAAGCCAGGAGAAGGAATTTATTGAGTATTACATATTGCTTCAGGAAAAAAGGTATAAGAATAAACTAAAATATGATATAGATTTCAGCTCTGATATCCTGTACCATCAAATACCCAAGCTCATATTGCAGCCCTTCGTTGAAAATGCCATCATCCACGGAGCCGAAACCAATGACCGGATAACTCAGATTTGGGTAGCCGGATTTTTAAAAGACGACAAGATACATTTTGTTATTAAGGACAACGGCACGGGCATCTCTCAGGAAAAACTTAAAAAACTTCTTAACCCTGATATTGATGATGCCTCTCCCTCAAAAGGAGGGTACGGCATAAAAAATGTTATTAACCGCCTGGCAATATATTACGGTGGTGACTATTCGCTGGACATTAAAAGTGAGCCTGACCAGGGCACCACTGTTTACATCAGTATACCTACTTCACCAAAATTTAATATTGAAAGGAATTAGCCCTTATGTACAAGCTGATTATAATTGATGACGAGTACGAGCATGTAAACGGAATCAAGAATTATATTGCATGGCATAAGTACGACATTGAGGTCTGCGGGGTTGCATATAACGGCAGGGACGGCCTGGAGCTTATTAAAGAGCTTAGACCCGATATTGCAATTATTGATATTCAAATGCCTTATATAAGCGGGTTAAGTCTGATTCAGGCGGTAAAAGACCTTGGCATACATATGCAGACTATAATCTTAAGCGGCTATGATTATTTCGAATATGCCCAGAAAGCCATTGAGCTTAAAGCCAATAATTATCTGCTTAAGCCCTGCTCGGCTGAAGAAATCTTACAGGCTGTACTGAGGGCAAAAAACCTTGTTATTGAGGAGCAGAACAGGAAAAATATCATTAGCCAGTACCACTCTCTTTTCAGCAAGTACACTGATTTATTGAGGGTACGACTTTTATGCGACCTTGTTTCCAACAAGCTAAAAAAACCTTCAACCTTTTTTAATGAGAGTCCAAACTACAACATAAATTTGCCTGAAGCAGCCTGCGGTGTGGCTGTAATCAGGCTTGAGGACAAGGATGACTTCTATACCCGCTATACAAATGAAGAATTTGACTTCCTTCTGTTACACGTTATTGAGGGAATCAATAATGAAAAAGACAGCACATGTCCTTTTGAAGTGTTTGTAAAGGATGATGATATTGTTTTAATTTCTGCTAACGAGTCATTGGAGCAGGATAAATTTTTAGAGTTAATAAATAAAATATTTAATTATCTTCAGGACAATTTTGAATTCCCCTTTGTCATTGGAGCAGGAAAAATTGTGCCCTCTCCCCTTCAGGCTCATAAATCCTACAACCAGGCTCTGGCAGCCCTGGAGGCGGGTCTTTTTCTAGGCAATAAAAAGGTTACTCTTTTTGAAGAAGAAATGTCTGAAGAAAACCTGCATTACCTGTACCCTTTTTCTGAAGAAGCAAGGATATTTAAAACCATTGAAACCGGTGATATATCGAAAGCTAAAAATGCTGTAAATGAATTTTTTGGAAGCTTTGATGAAGGGCAGCTTGCAAACTGTCATTTTATAAAAAAAGCGGGAACTATGCTTCTTAATAACATGATGAGGTTCTGCGCAGAAAAAAATATTGACTCGGCTGAAATCCAGAAAATAATATTTAAAACCATGGACGATATTGCCAATTCCAAAACTCTTGAGATGATGAGCAATATAATAACCAAACTTATTGAAGATATAATGCATCAAATCCATAAAAACACGCCTGTCAACAAGTTTATTCAAAAAGCTCTTGATTACATACACAGTAATTACCACAAGGATATAAGCCTCAGGGAAGCAGCTGATGCCCTCTATATTTCACCGGCTTACTTAAGCTTTCTATTTAAAAACGAGATGAAAGTAAACTTTATAGATTATCTTAATAAGTACAGGGTTTTAATGGCAAAGGAGCTTCTTAAGGATATAAGGCTTAAGAACTATGAAATAGCCTTTAAGGTTGGATTCCAGGATGAAAAATATTTCTATAAGATATTTAAGAAATATACCGGTTTAACCGCATCCCAGTACAGGGACAGCCTGAAAGCTCTGGATTGACAAAGCCACCTGTTTAGTTGTATTTTTTCCATACAGGAGGGTTAGAATAATGCGAAACAAACCATCAAAACTTGCACAGGAAAAAGTATTGGAGAAAAAGAAGAAAGAGAAAGCCGCAAAGGAACACAAAATTCAAAGAAAGAGTATTTTCAACAATATCGGTATTGCTCAGCTATTGATTATCTCTTTTTTAATTATAAGTATTGTTCCGCTGAGCATAATTGCCACTTTCTCTTATTTCAATGCGGAAAAAACAGTCAAGGACAAGGTTGGGATCTATTCAAAACAGATGGTGGAACAGGTTGCCATCAATATCGACACAAAAATAAAGCAACTGGAAAACGTATCAATGATACTGACATCCAACGAAGAAGTTTTGTCCATTCTCGGCAAAAAGGATTATGCCAATGACATGGAAAAAATCAAGGATGACGAGACAATAAAGCGTACAATATATTCCATAAGTTTTTCCAACAGTGATGTAGACGGAATTTACATATATAAGCCTGACGGGAAATTTATAGGCTCAGGTACTGATGCTACAACCATTGGCAAACTTAAAGAGAATACTGAAGAGAACCGAAAGGCTCTGGCAGACATAGCAGCCGGGCAGGATGGGAAGGTTGCCTGGGTAACAGGACTTGGTAATTCTTATGAATACCTAATCCTGACCAGGCAGCTTCGCAACACAAAGACCCTGGAACCATTAGCCACTTTGGCAATATATGTTGATTACAATAAATTCAGTTCCATGTTTAACCAGAGAATCTCGGATTCAACTGGAGAAATAATGCTTCTTGACTCCGACAAAAAAATAATTGTCCACAGGGATAAGAACGTTCTGGGAAACACTTTTGAGGCAGGATATACGGACAGGATATTCGGGGAAGCAATCTCCGATAACTTTACCGATTCCGGTGAGGTAATAAGCTATGCAACTGCAAAGACTGGATGGAAGGTTGTGACCAAGGAACCTGTCTCAGCCCTGATGAATGAAATGGAAGTGGTAAAGACCGGAATTTTGGGAATATTGGTACTTTGCATTCTCGCATCCGCATTTGTCGGTCTTTTCATTGCATTCCGCATATCAAAGCCTTTGAAACTTATAATGAACCTGATGGGAAGGTTTGAACAGGGAGACCTTACAGTATCATCTCCGGTAACCGGCAAAAATGAAATAGGAAAACTTTCAGTCAGCTTTAATAAAATGGCGGAAAATATCCGTAATCTTATCATGCAGACGCAGAATGTGGCCGACAGGGTTGAAAGCGATACTATCGTTATAAAAAATTCCTCCGAGCTTTCTGCAGCGGCAGCAGCCCAGGTATCCACAGCCATAAGCGAATTGGCCCAGGGTTCTACTGAACAGGCTAAACAGGCTGAAAACGGCAATGCCTTAATGGAAAATTTGGCCCAAAATATCAACCATGTTATTAAAAAAATTGATGATATCATGGATTCAGTAAGGCAGACCGAAAGCTCAAGGGACTATGCTGTAAATACCATTGATAAGTTAAACGAGAAGAATAAAAATGCCGTTGAATCCTCCAATATAATTTATGAAGAAATCAAGCAATTAAGCGAGGGCGCCAAGGAGATTATCCAGGTAGTGAATGTAATTACAGGAATCAGCGAACAAACCAATTTGCTCTCTCTTAACGCAGCAATTGAAGCAGCAAGGGCTGGGGATGCAGGAAGAGGCTTTGCAGTAGTTGCTGAAGAAAT
>JAAYAD010000078.1 GCA_012719545.1 Clostridiaceae bacterium | reverse complement strand
TTATTTAGCACATAATCACCTTGAAATCCTTATTACATGAGCGTTTCATGTATTTATATTATACCATGATTGTTATGTCCTTAACTACTCTTTTAGATAAAAAAAGCCCACTTTTCAGTGAGCTTTGTCTTCAGTCTGAAACCGCCTTAAAAAAGGCGGTTTTTTGTTGCTGATTGTCAATTAGGCTTATTTCCCCCATATAGGTAATAAATGCTATTTATGCGGGTTTGCGCATATAATGTACATGCATATTATGCACCTTGTTTTACAAAAGAAGAACGAATGGAGGTACCAATATGGAAAATATTTTCGCCCTTAAGGGTGAAAAGAAGTGGACAAAGCTTATTTCAACATGGCTTCAGGATATAACAGTGCCACGAATAGCTGCATGGATTGTATGCTTCATCCTTTCCAGAGCCAATTTTTTTGGTGTAATAAAGCCTTTTGCAACAGCCTTTTATGTATCGGCAGGCTTTACAGGTATATCAAAGCTTTTTGCAATAGTTTCAATAACCGCAGGTAATTTAATGTTTTCCAATTTCTATGAATCATCCAGGCAGGCTTTAGCACTTCTGTTGTATGAGGCGTTTTCACGTTTGATTTACATAAACCTGAACAGAAAAGAGACTCCTGTAAACCGTGCAGCACTAATGGGGACAATAACCTGTTTTACAGGGATCTTACGCGGAACCATGCAGGGCTTTGGTCTTTATGATCTTGTAGTTTCAATTCTCTTATCATGCCTTGTTTTTTCTCTTGCCGTCATTCTTGAGCCTGCTTCCGGGCTGTTTCAAAATTCAAGACGGAAAGTGGCTTACAGCGGAAGGGTTCTTTTTTCCAAAGCAGCCCTTATATGTGCCCTTGTAATAAGCCTTAAAGGGATAGCTATATGGGAGTGCGAGGTAGGTACAATCCTTGCAGGATTATCGGTACTGCTTGTGGCACGCAGAATGGGAAGTGCCTATGGAGCCTGTACAGGAGCTCTTATGGGATTGGTAATTGCCCTTTATGATATCCCTTCTTCCATGGAGATTCCGGGAATGATGGCTCTTGCCGGGGCGGCTGCGGGACTTCCTGTGAGGACCAGGACAATGTCATCCATTTTATGGCTATTGGTTTCAATTTTCTTTTCGGGACTTTCGGTGCTGGAAGGGAAACTTGTGCTTATATATTACGAGGCTTTGCTTTCAGGAATAATCTTTCTTATAATGCCCAATTCACTTGTTAATCTTCTCTGTGATGAAATTGCAGGCTTAAAGGCAAGGGACCAGGGAAGAAATCTTGAACTTGGACAGATTCATGAAGCTGCGGACAGGCTTTTTGTTTTAAGCAAGGCACTTTCAAGAGCAGCAATGAATATTGAGGAAACAGCGTTGGATGAATCTGATGAAAGCTCTGCTGCCCAGTGGATAAGTGAAATGGTATCGGAAAAGGTATGCAGCTACTGCAGCCTGTGCTACAAATGCTGGCGGGTTAATTTCGTAAAGACCTACAAAATGGTGGAAAAAGCCATATCCGATATAAAAACCGACGAAACAGGAAGGCTTGAAATTCCGGCTTGGTTTAAGCAGGCTTGCGCAAAATACGATAAGTTCTTCGATACCCTTGGAACAGTTTATTCCATATACAAGACCGAAAGCATCTGGAGGGAAAAAATAAATGAAAGCCGCCTTATGCTTGCAAAGCACGCATCTTTGGTTTCAGGAAGCATAATGTCGGCGGCACGCAGCCTCCTTGACACATCGGGAAGAAATATCGAATTGGAAGAGGCACTTCTGGATGCTGCCGCAAGCAGCGGAATTCCTGTCACCAATTTCAGGTATAATGGCCGTCAGGAATCAAAACCATATATTGAAGCTGTCTTTGAGGGCAAGAATAAGTTTGCTTTCAATGAGCTTGACGAAATTGTCAAAGAAGTGCTGCAAAGCAAATTCGTACGTGTCGGTGAAAGCAGAAGGGATATGATGGGCTATTCGGTAGTACGTTATATGAAGCCGCCAAGGTACAAGACGGCAACAGGTGTAGCCAGAGCCAATAAATCAGGAAGCAGCGTATCGGGAGATAACCTGACCTTCCTAATCTCAGGTGACGGATGCCATATCAGCGCCATAAGCGATGGCAAGGGTTCGGGAAGCAGGGCCGAAAGGTATAGCAGAACCGCCATTCAGATGCTTGAAAATCTTATAGAAGACGGCATAGAGCTTGGTCATGCAATCAGAATACTGAATTTATACCTTGATATCAGGGGGAAAAATGAAAGACTGGCTACAATGGATATTTGTTCCCTTGACCTTTCAAACGGAAGCGTATCTTTCTATAAATACGATGCTGCACCTTCATTTATAAAGGGACCCCATGGAGTGTCAATTATAAATAATGACAACGGAAGCACCCAGGATCAATCATCTCATTATAAACCTGCCGTCATAGGCTCCGGAGATTTTGTCATAATGATATCTGACGGAATAATGGAGGCCTTTTCTGATGAAGGGGAGGTATCAGCTCTTCAGTGGTTTATAGAGAGCATTGATACCGTAAATGCCCAATATCTTGCCGATACCATCCTTGAGGAAGCCATAACCCGCTCTAACGGCAATCACGATGATTTAACAGTGCTGGTTACAAGGCTCTGGTAAGCTGTAAAGATTAAAGGGATACCAGACTCTGACTGCGCCTGGACTCAAGGAAAATTTCCCCAACCTTATAGACATCGCCTGCACCCATGGTAAGAACAAGATCACCTGGCTGTGCATTTTCCATAAGGAAATCGGAAATATCCTCAAATTTGGAAATGTACACGGCATTTCCGGTCTGGAGATTAATCCTGTCTGTTAATGTGCGGGAGTGGATAAGGCCGGTATCTTTCTCACGGGCAGAGTAGATATCTGTTACCACCACCGTATCCGCGAGGGCGAATGAGCGGGAAAAGTCGTCCAGAAGCTCATATGTCCTTGTATAGGTGTGAGGTTGGAATATACAAATCAGCTTTCCCGAGGCAAGGGCTCTTGCAGCGCTTAAAGTGGCCTGAATTTCCGTTGGGTGATGGGCATAGTCATCCATAACCCTGATATTATGAACAGTACCTTTATCCTCAAGGCGCCTGTGGATACCTTTATAGTGTTCTATGCCTCTTACAATTGCGTTTTTGGGAACTCCAAGGCAATGGCATGCGGCAATGGCTGCAAGGGCATTTGAAACATTGTGGCTTCCTGGTACCGAGAGAGTTATCCTTGCCCAGAACTCATTCTTGTATATAGCGTCAAAGCTTGCATATCCGTTTTTAAAGGCAATATTCTCAGCAGTCCAGTCCACACCCGGGGTGTTGACCCCATATGTTACAACTGTCCTTGCAAGTGATTTTGAAAGAGTTTTGGTTTGAGGGTCATCCATATTGAGGACTATGAAGCCGGGATTTTTCACGTTGGACAAAAAAGCCTCAAAGGAATGCCTTATATCATCTATATCCTTGAAAAAGTCCAGATGGTCCTCATCTATATTAAGGACAACTGCCAGATAAGGACGGAACTTTAAAAAGCTGTTCTTGTATTCGCAAGCTTCTGCTATGAACCATGAGCTGTTTCCTATACGGGTATTCCCGCCGATAAGATCGAGAATGCCGCCCACATGTATTGTGGGATCAAGGCCGGCTTCTATAATTATGGATGAAATCATGGAGGTGGTTGTTGTTTTTCCGTGGGTGCCTGATACCGCTATGCTTTCCTTAAACTGATCCATAATGGCGCCTAAAAGGTCGGCACGCTCAATAACAGGTATACCCCGCTTTCTTGCTTCAACAAGCTCGGGGTTATCCTTATTTACCGCGGCTGTATATACCACCAGGCTCTGATCCTTTATGTTCTGAGGGTCATGGGAAGGATAAATCACTGCTCCCATGCTTTTTAGCTTTTCTGTTATTTCTGACTGGTTTATGTCCGAGCCTGTTATTTTAACATTCTTGCGCATGAGTATCTCTGCAAGTCCGCTCATGCTTATTCCGCCTATTCCCACCATGTGTATGGTAAGATTGCTGCTGTCCAAAGTAAAAAAACTATCCATTTTATACTCCTTTTAAAATATCCAGCTAAGATTATATACCAAGCACAAGATTTTTAACAATATTGCTTCTATTTTGTTCTGTCTCTAAATAAAATTTGATTTCAATAAAGGCCCATATGATAAGTATGCCTATTGCCAATTTTATGATACACACTTTTAATTTGCCAGTATCTAAAAAAATAAAATACTGTTATACTTATTGTAAAAAATAATGCTTTGTTGATTTTACCAATATAATATTTTCTCTGAATATTTTAATTTATAATAATTCCTAATTTTTTTTAGGGATAAAGAAGGAATTTTGGAATTTTTGGCGAAATTATAAGATGATACAAAAACTACAATTGATTATCGGAAGGTGGGCTACTAAGATGGAGATTACAGACATTAGAATTCGCAAAGTTGAAGCTGAAGGCAAAATGAAAGCAGTAGTGTCGGTAACATTTGACAATGAATTTGTTGTTCACGACATCAAAATCATTGAAAGCCAGGGTGGATTGTTTATTGCAATGCCAAGCCGCAAAACTCCCTCAGGTGAGTTTAGAGATATTGCACACCCAATCAATGCAGATGCAAGGAACAAGATTCAAAACGCCATACTGGAAAAGTATCAGTCCATGTTGGCCGAAGAAGAAGCTGCAGGTACAACAGTGAAGGAATAATACATATGGTTTTAGCCACTCCTTTTCGGAGTGCCTGACATTAAAATTTATTACAGACCATTAACAAATGCATTATATCCTGAGGCATAGCCGAGGGATTCTTTTTTTGGCCAAATAAGCCAGAAACTAGAAATAAATTCCTGGGTTAAATATATATAACAATTATGTAATAATTAAAATGTCTAAAATGACAATTGCATTACAAGGGCAAACATGAGAGAATGGTTTTGAAAAATGGATTTACTCGTTAAGGAGGATAATATTTTCATGGGGCAGCTGGTTTCGATAATCCTTGCACAAGCAGATGGGACCATGATGAATTCATCCTGTGATAAAGCTTTTCATAAAATATGCGGCTCGACGCTTCTGGATTATGCTATAGATGCTTCTAAAGAAGCAGGCTCAGAAGCTTTTGCTATTTTTATAAGGAATAATATAGAAAACGCAGAATTACCTGAGAATTCAGTATTATTAGTAAACGAAAAGCCCTGTATTGGACAAGCCATATTTGAAGGGCTTAATTTATGCAATGAAGGTACAATTCTTGTTCTTGGCGTTGATACTCCCGCTATAACCGGGGAAACTCTCAAGTCAGCATATGAGTATCACAAGCAGCAGGGTAACCTGATTACATTTCTGACCGATAAGGAAGATACAGGCTTCCAAAATTCAGAAATCTGTTTTTTAGAAGTCCAAACTTTAAGCAAAATACTTTCCGAATTAAGAAATAATGCCGATGAAACCGTTGATTTATCGGATATAATAAATGAAGCTGTATTAAGAGGAAATAAGACCGGCGCGTATGTTGTAAAGGATACTCAGGAATTATTGAAGGTTAACGACAGAAAACAGCTTAACGAGGCAGAGCACGTTATTTTAAGGCGTATTATCAATAAGCATATGGAAAACGGGGTTACATTCCACCTTCCTGAAACCTGCATGATAGATAAGAATGTTAAAATTGGCAGGGACACTGTAATTTACCCCGGAACCATCCTTGAAGGTGAAACTGTTATAGGTGAGAATTGCGTAATAGGACCCAATTCAAGGATTGAAAACGGCCTTATAGGAAATAATGTTCGCTTTGAAAATTCGGTTATGACACAGTCGCAAGTAGGAGATAACACCAATGTTGGACCCTTTGCTTATATAAGGCCTGGTTCAAAAATTGGCCAGAATGTCAAAATCGGCGATTTTGTTGAAGTTAAGAATTCCAATATTGGTGATAAGACAAAAGTATCTCACTTATCCTATGTTGGCGATGCTGATATAGGAAAGAATGTCAATATAGGGTGCGGGGGCGTTGTAGTCAACTACGACGGCAGGAAGAAACACAGAACAGTTGTGGGCGATAATGCATTTATTGGCTGCAATGTAAATCTGGTTTCACCGGTTGTTGTAAATGAACATGCATACATAGCTGCAGGTTCAACCATAACTGACGAAGTGCCCGCATATTCGCTGGCTATAGCAAGAAGCCGGCAGACCATAAAAGAAAACTGGGTTAGAGAAAAAGGTCTTGATAAAAAATGATTTTTTTTGGGTTATTTATGGAGGTTGTATAAATGAATCTTCACGGGAAAGATATTAAAATTTTTGCGGGTAACTCAAACAGAGAACTGGCTGAAGAAATAGCAGCCAAGGTGGGGTTGCCTCTTGGAGCATCGGTGGTTTCAAGATTTTCTGACGGCGAAATTGCCATCAGTATCAATGAAGTGGTAAGAGGCAGCGATGTTTTCATAATCCAGTCCACTTGCACACCGGTAAATGACAACCTTGTAGAACTGCTGATTTTGATTGATGCATTAAAGCGTGCATCGGCAGGCCGTATCACAGCGGTAATGCCTTATTTCGGATATGCCCGTCAGGACAGAAAGGCAAAGGCCAGAGATCCCATTTCAGCAAAGCTTGTGGCAAACCTTATAACCACTGCAGGTGCCGACAGAGTTTTGACCATGGATCTTCACGCGCCACAGCTGCAGGGCTTTTTTGACATCCCAGTGGATCATCTGTTGGGTGCTCCTATACTTGCCCAGTATTTTCTGAAAAAATTTGAGAATAAGCTTGATAATGTGGTAGTTGTTTCTCCCGATATAGGAAGCGTTGGAAGGTCAAGAAAATTTGCCGAGAAGCTTGACGTTCCCCTTGCAATAATAGATAAAAGAAGACCCAAGGCCAATGTCTGCGAAATAATGAATATTATTGGTGATGTCAGAGGCAAGACAGTTATCCTTGTGGATGATATGATAGATACCGGTGGTACCATTGTTAACGCTGCCAGTGCCTTAAGCGACATTGGAGCAACTGAAGTTTATGCATGCTGTACCCACGGAGTTCTGTCCGGTCCTGCCATAGACAGAATCAGAACTTCATGCATCAAGGAATTGGTTACATTGAACACCATCTCTCTTCCTAAAGAGAAGAGGATAAGCAAGATTGTTTCCCTTTCAGTTGCCGAGGTTTTTGCAGAGGCCATTGAAAGAATTTACGGGGACATTTCAATTTCTACCTTGTTTACTCAGCAATAATCTTGCTTTTACAGTATACAATCTTAGCTGCGGATATCTTACCAATTGGTTATATATCCGCTTTTGTTTTGGAGGCAGATATGTTTGTTCTGGCTGGTTTAGGTAATATGGGGCCTAAATATGACGGCACCCGCCATAATGTAGGATTTGACACCATTGATTATTTAGCCGCTCTTTACAGGCTTAATAACTTTAAATACAAGCACAATGCCCTTGTGGCAGAAGGTATTATACAAGGCAAGAAGGTAATGCTGGTTAAGCCCCAGACATATATGAACAACAGCGGCGAGGCTATAAGAGAAATTTTGGATTACTATAAAATAGAATCCCAGAACTTAGTGGTTATTTACGATGATATAGATCTGGATGTGGGGCGCATAAGAATACGTGCCAAGGGAAGCGCCGGCACACATAACGGAATGCGTTCTGTTATTTCCCAGATTAAGACCGAGGATTTTCCAAGGATTCGTATAGGAGTGGGAAGGCCGCCTGAGAAGATGGATTTGGCTGATTTTGTATTAAGCCGTTTCTCCCAGGAAGAGAGAAAACTTGTAAATGCGGCAATAGAAAAGGCGGCTCTTGCTGCAGCCACCATTCTGTGCGTTTCTGTGGATTGTGCCATGAGCAAGTACAACGGTTAATTCAGCTGGTGCTGTATATCTTGTACTTGCCGCGACCTGCCTGCTTTGCCGAATACATAGCGGCATCCGCCATTTTCCTTAAATTAATCAAATCTGAGGAATGTTCGGGATAAAGGGCTATGCCTGCACTTAACAGTACAGGCATTTTTGTTTTGCCTATGGGGCGCGGAACCGAGAGCACCTTGATTAACTTGTCAAGTGCCTGGGTTGTTTCTTCTATTCCCACGTTGGGAATAAAGACTATAAATTCGTCTCCGGCAATCCTTATCTTCAATGATTCCTTGGGCATGACATCCATCAGGTCACGGGCAAATGACTTAAGAAGCTCATCTCCTGCGTCATGGCCGTAGGTATCGTTTACAACCTTAAGATTATCAATGTCCATGAAAACAAGGGCTCCTTTTTGGCCATAAGTGGACAAAGCCTGGAGTATTCTTCCCGGGAATGTGCGGCTGCTTAAACAGCCTGTAAGGGGATCCCTTTCTACCTCGGCTCTGAGCCTTTCATTGTCCTTTTTCAGGTTGAAAAGCAGGAGTTGTGATTTGGTGTAATTTTGCTGGTTTTTTAGATTTTCTTTTTCCAGAACCAGTGTAATGTTCTTAAAGGCCGTCAGCGCCTCAATGAGCATTGGTTGATTATTGGTGAGCTCGCATATATCTATCATTGTCAGAGCGGTATTTCTTTTTAATACAGGATTGTCAAGCTGGAAGGCAAGATTGTAGGCATCCTTAATAGTGGCAAAGGCAATATCCGGATTATTAAGCTCGCAGTAGAGTTTGGCAAGGTCTATGCGAATTTGAACCATATAGTAATCGTTAAGGGTTTTTTCGGCAAGGTTCAAAGCGCATAATAAAAGGCTGCGAGCTTCATCAAGCCTTTTCTGGGTAGTGCGTATCTGCCCCAATATATAGTTAGCCTCGCAAAGAATCTGAGGATTATAGTTTTCTGTTGCCTCATTGAGGGCAAGGTTGGCATAATGTTCTGCTTCCTTGAGAGATTCCATATTGTAATATGTATTGGCCAGATTTCTGTATGCTATGCTTTTGGGGAATACAACCTTTCCATCCACATCACATTTTTGAAGCAGGTTAAACAGATATTTTAAGGTAGTTTCATAGTCGCCCAGCTCAGTAAGAATATTGCATATGTTATTGTAAACACGGCATTCAATGTCAACATAACCGTTTGCCTTGGATATATCGAGAGCTTCAAGCAAACTGTCAAGACTTTTGGAGGTGATGCCAAGATTATAGTAGGCAATGCCCAGAGAATTGGCAGCTCTTGCAATTCGCTGCTTATCATCAAGGGTCTGGGCTATACTGTAACAGGAAAGAAGATGCTTGATGGCCTGCTCGGTATTGTTTGAGACTAAGGAACGGGCAAGTCTAAAACGGCTTTCATAGATGCCGATATCGTAATTAATTAATGTGGACAGTTCCAGCGCTTTTTGGGCGTAGACGCATTCTTTGCCGGTGAACTCAGAGACTTGTCTGTCACATTCTGAAAGCAAAAAATCAACTACTGCCTTGTCTTTTTCCATAATACTCACCGTTCCTACAGCCTTTGCAAAGTGGAGTTATCCATTGATAAAAAAGTGTCAAAGGCTGTATTTAATTATATCATATTTTATAATAAGAAATAAAATTTTGGGCAATCAGGTCGGTATAATCTTTTTCCAGAGCTTGCCATGCAAAAAGAAGATAATAAGGGCATTGGAAGTATATAAGGGCACGGGAGTTATTGTGGGGCAAAAAATACCAATATCTATGGGTAAGTCAAGAAAGAAAAAGGGAAACAATACAGTGCAGAAATATTCAAAAATTTATAAAATGCTCTCTGCGTTTGATAAAGCTATACAATTGATTTTTATAACCTTATACAGTATAATAGGTGTAATATTTTTGAGATATCTGACAAGTGCACTTTGTATACATTCCAATTGTTGAAAGCTTATAGTTTGTATGGAGGGCTTATTTATGGAAGACAGGTTTGGAAAATTGGGTCTTACCTTTGACGACGTATTGCTGGTTCCGCAGTATTCGGAAGTGCTTCCCAAAGATATTGACGTTTCGACATACCTTACCAATGAAATTAGGCTTAATATGCCTTTAATCAGTGCGGCCATGGATACTGTAACAGAATCCAGGCTTGCCATTGCCATTGCCCGTGAAGGTGGCATTGGCATAATCCATAAGAATATGCCAATTGAAACCCAGGCAACAGAAGTGGACAGGGTTAAAAGGTCAGAACATGGTGTAATTGTGGATCCTTTTTATCTTTCTCCGGATCATACAATTGAAGATGCCAACGAGCTTATGGCAAAATACAGAATTTCAGGTGTGCCCATTACTGAGGGAGGAAAGCTGGTAGGAATTATCACCAACCGCGACTTAAGATTCCTTACCGATTACAGCCAGAAAATAGGTAAAGTAATGACTAAGGAAAACCTGGTAACGGCACCTGTTGGCACTGACCTTGCCAAAGCCAAGGAAATTCTTATGAAGCACAAGGTAGAAAAGCTTCCTCTTGTAGACGAACAGGGCTACTTAAAAGGCCTCATTACAATTAAGGATATTGAAAAGGCAATACAGTACCCCAATTCAGCAAAGGACAAGAACGGAAGACTTTTGGTTGGAGCGGCTGTAGGAGTTACCTCGGATATGATGAAGCGTGTTGAGGCCCTTATCAATGCAAAGGTTGATGTACTTGTTCTTGACTCTGCACATGGACATTCAAAGAATATTATAAATGCCATCAGGGAAATAAAGAGCGCTTATCCCAATATACAGCTCATTGCCGGAAATGTTGCAACTGCCGAAGGAGTAAGGGATCTGGCAAAGGCAGGAGCCGATGCCGTAAAGGTTGGAATAGGACCTGGCTCCATCTGTACCACTCGTGTTGTTACAGGTGTAGGCGTACCTCAGATAACTGCAATTCACGATTGCAGTCAGGAAGCCAGGAAACACAATATCCCCATTATAGCTGACGGCGGCATAAAGTACAGCGGAGACATTCCAAAGGCAATTGCAGCAGGCGCAAGCACAGTAATGATAGGAAACCTATTTGCCGGATCAGAGGAAAGCCCGGGAGAATCAGAAATCTATCAGGGCAGACGCTTCAAGGTTTACAGAGGCATGGGTTCACTGGGTGCCATGAACAAAGGCAGCAAGGATCGTTACTTCCAGGAAGGAACAACAAAGCTTGTGCCTGAAGGAGTAGAAGGCCGAGTACCCTTTAAAGGACCTCTTTCCGAAATTATTTTCCAGCTGGTTGAAGGCCTTAAGCATGCAATGGGTTATTGCGGCACAAAGACCATTCAGGAGCTTATGACCAACGCAAAGTTTGTCCGCATAACAAATGCCGGACTTAAAGAGAGTCATCCCCACGATATAAACATCACCAAGGAGGCTCCAAATTACAGCATTCAGGTATAATTGATTTCCTGGTGCTTCTCTTCCGCTTAAGGAGGACAATAAATATTCGCAAAGTAAGATATACAAGGTCGGCTAAAAGCCGTCCTTTTTATTTTTCAAGGCAAACCTTCAGCATAAGGCCATTTTAAAGAGAATATGAATAGCTGAATGTGTTCTTGCTATGCCGGAAAATATGAGAATTAAGCTTTTATGTAAGTTGAATTTGCATTTATTTAAGCGCTTTACCGGAAAAGATGATTGCAGTTCTTTTTATTGTGCAAGCCCCGTATGATTTAGAAGGATTTTAATTTAAGGTGTTGGCATGAACATTGGGCTAATTGTGCCTGCAAGGGAGAATAAAAGACACAAACCTATTGCAGAGATATTTCAGACCATGGGTGCCGCAGCTTTAATGTCACTCCCGGTTGAAACAAGCAGAATCAGGATTATGCAGGATTTTTCCCTGGTATTGTGCACTGTAAGCCATGATGCTTCAAAAATTCATTCCGATGCTGTCAGAAAAAGACTCAGAGTCAAACTTGCCAAAATACTTGAAAGGGAAAGAGCCTGGCCTGTTCTGGAACATCCCAAGGTAAAGGGGATTTTCAACTCAGAGGAATATTATTTCGAAGAGGTGGTAAGAGAGGCAGCAGTGAACCGCCTGCCGGAGCTTTTAAGGCTTATTAGGGGGATTGGTGACTTATCAATGCGGGAAATAACCGTAACAGGTCACGCCGCCCATTTGGAACTTGCCATTACCATGCTCATAACAAAAGTAAAATCATTGAACCTTTTATTGCCTGAAGGAACTCCGGCACCTGTTGAGGCAGAGATGGCCTTTGCAGAGACAGGAATTCCTGTGCATATCACAACTGACTATGAGGTTCTAAACAGGACTCCGTTATGGATTCGCTTTCCGGATGACCATGAATGCTTCGATCTGTTACCGGCAAAATATAACGGAGTTATAATTGATTTAGGTTCGATGCAAATTATTGACACAAGGTCGAAGAAAATATTCAACATAGTTTTTGAATTTTCAGATAAAATAGGGAGAAAAATAGGACACAGTATTCTTGAAGGATGGAGGAGTGGATTTTTAGAAGCAGCAATTATTGCAATATGTTCAAACTCTTGGAATATAAGCGTTTCAGAGGCCTCCACCAGACTAGGCATGAGGCTCTCGTATAAAGCTTGACATTAAAAAAACCGTAAACTATAATGTAACGTAATGCTAGATAAGGTATCAGATTTTTTAGGGCATTGATACTAAAAAGGGGAGAGTAAAATGAGCAACAAAGAAATACTTCTTACTTACGAAGGCCTTAAAAAGCTCGAAGAAGAGCTTGAATATCTTAAAGGAGAAAAAAGAAAAGAGATAGCAGATAGGATTAAACAGGCACTTGCTTTCGGAGATATATCTGAGAACTCGGAATATGATGAAGCCAAAAATGAACAGGCTCAGAATGAAGTAAGGATAATGCAGCTTGAAAATATGCTGAAAAATGCCACCATTATCGATGAAGATGAGGTCGATACCCAGGTGGTAAATCTCGGCACAAAGGTTAAGATTCGCGAGCTGAAATCCAAGGAAGAATTTGAGTTCCTGATTGTAGGCTCAACAGAGGCAGACCCTGCATCATTTAAAATTTCCAATGAGTCACCTGTGGGAAGCGCACTTATGGGACACAAAGTGGGCGATACGGTAGAAGTAGATGTGCCCGGAGGCAAAATTAAATACAAGATTGTTGACATAAACAAGTGATACGCTTGTTAATGGTTTAAATTTACTGTATAATATTATGAACAGTTTACATATTTACTTGTAAACTGTTTTTTCATGTATTATAAAAACTTGTAAGCATTTGGTGCTACAGTGGATATTGATGGCTATAGGAGGTTACCATGTCCAACATTATTGAAAATAATAATGAACAGCTTGATTTGAATGAAATACTCCGTATAAGACGCGAAAAGCTTAAGGAGCTTCAGGAATCCGGGGCCGACCCGTTTAAGATAGTAAAATACGATGTAACCCATCATACGGAAGAAATAGTTTCAAACTTTGAGGAGTTTGACGGCAAAACCGTTTCAATAGCAGGAAGACTTATGAGCAAGCGCGGAATGGGCAAATCAACCTTCTGCGACCTTCAGGACAGGGACGGACGTATCCAGCTTTACGTGAGAATCAATGAATTGGGCGAGCAGGCTTATGAAAGCTTCAAAAAACTGGATATAGGCGATATTATCGGGGTTAAGGGCTATGTATTCAAAACCCGTATGGGAGAAATATCTATTCATGTGGAAAGCTACACCCTGTTATCCAAATCCTTAAGACCTCTTCCTGAAAAATTCCATGGCCTTAAGGATCAGGATACCCGTTACCGTCAGCGCTATCTTGACCTCATTGTAAATCCTGAAGTAAAAAATACTTTCATTACAAGAAGCCGTATTATATCTGCCATCAGGCGTTTCCTTGACTCAAGAGGATTTCTTGAGGTTGAAACTCCCATATTGAACACTATAGCCGGCGGCGCTGCAGCAAGGCCATTTATTACTCACCATAATACCCTTGATTTGGATATGTATTTGAGAATAGCCCCCGAGCTTTATTTGAAGAGGCTCATTGTGGGCGGGCTTGAGAGGGTTTATGAGCTTGGCAGAATGTTCAGAAACGAAGGAATGTCAATAAAGCACAATCCCGAGTTTACCATGATGGAAGTATACCAGGCATATACTGACTATCATGGAATGATGGAGCTTGCTGAAAGCTTAATTTCTCAGGTATGCCAGGAAGTTCTGGGTACCCTCAAGATTGAATACCAGGGTCAGACCATTGATTTGACTCCGCCCTGGACAAGACTTACAATGACAGAAGCAGTTAAAAAGTACGCCGGGGTAGATTTCGATACCATTACCACAGATGAGGAAGCAAGAAAGGTTGCCCGTGAAAAGGGGCTTCACCTCGAAGGAAATCCTGTAAAGGGCGAAGTACTCAATCTGATGTTTGAGGAGTTTGCAGAGGCAAATCTTATCCAGCCAACCTTTATTCTGGATTATCCAGTTGAGGTATCGCCTCTTACAAAGCGCAAGCCGGACAAGCCGGAACTTACAGAACGCTTTGAGCTCTTTATAGTAGGCCGTGAATTTGGCAATGCCTATTCAGAGCTTAATGACCCCATTGACCAGAAGGAACGCTTTATTGCACAGGTCAAGAAAAGAGAGGCAGGGGACGAAGAAGCAAATATGATGGATGAAGACTTTATTATTGCCCTCGAGCATGGTCTTCCTCCTACAGGCGGTCTTGGAATCGGAATTGATCGATTGATAATGCTTCTTACCAATTCATATTCTATAAGGGATGTTCTTCTGTTCCCGACAATGAAGCCCAAGGACTAGGATTCATAATTTCAAAGAGGGTGGTTCAATGGATAGAAAAACGGCCTTTGAAATTCTGGGGTTAAAGGAAGATGCCACTCAGGATGAAATTGTGAAAAGGATGGATGTACTATACCGCAAATTTAAGAATATAGAAAGGGATGAACGTGGGTATACCCTTTCTGATATTGATGAGGCTTACAAAATAGTTTGCGGTATTACATACATTGATGAAAAGGCCGAAGCCGAAAAAAGGTACAGGCAGGAGCATCCAAATCCTATCTTTAAGCTATTGGGAATTGATGAGGAAAAGGCACGGAATATCATACATTACTATAAATGGCACGCTATAATAGCCCTTGTGGCTATTATAGCTGTCATTTCCATAATAGTTTCAATAGTAAACAAAACTGAGCCCGACTTAAAAGTTATTGTGGCAGGGGACATTTTTGTTTATGACACGGCCAAATTAGAGGAACGCATAAAAGATGAAATAGAGGGTGTTGAAGAAGCCCTTGTTCAGAATATTAGCCTGTCCGATAATTTTGATGCTCAGTTTCAGGCAGCAATGCAGACAAAATTTGTAGTCGAGATTTCCGCAGGAAAGAATGATATATTTATATTGGATGAGGAAAAGTTTTTTGAACTAGCCAGACAGGGAGCATTCCTCCCCGTTGAAGAAGTACTTGGGGATCTTGATGCTTTAGGAATAGATGAAAATAAGTATGAGGATCTTATTCTGACAGCTGAGAGCATCAGCACAAAGCCTGATATCTATGGAATTGACGTAACCGACAGCAAGCTGCTTAAAGAAATGGAGTTAGTTGGGGACAGATTCATTGCAGCATTTGGATATTCGGCAGAAAACCTGGATAATGCTGCCGAGTTTATGAAATTAATTGTTAAATAACCTCGGAGGGGGTAAAAATGTTCGAATTAAATATCAAAGCCAATGATAACGAGACCATGGTCATTGCGGCAAAGGGTGAGATAGACATATATTCGGCTCCCAGTTTTAAGGACAAGCTTTACAACTGGCTTGACGATGGCCATAAGAATATTGTGCTGGATTTCAGCGACCTTGAGTACATAGACAGTATGGGACTGGGTATTCTGGTTGGTGCCCTAAAGCGCATAAAGGAACGCGACGGGAAAATAGTTGTGAAAAATCCCAGAAGCACAATAAGAAAGCTCTTTAAAATTACAGGGCTGGACAAGGTGTTTATAATGGAGGAGGCCGAACAATGAGCGCAATGGAGACCGTGTCACTACGGATTCCTTTAAAGGCTGAATATGTAAGCATCGCCAGGCTTACGGCCTCAGGAATCGCAAGCCTTATGGGCTTTGATTTTGATGCCATCGAAGATATTAAGGTGTCTCTTTCTGAGATCATTGGCAAGATAATAGAAATAAAGCCCTCCGATGATCATATATCTATTGAGATGTCCAATGTAGAAGACGGAATATCTATAAGCTTTATACTCAATGACAATAATGCAGGAAATATCTTTGATAATGACGAAGACAGCTTTTCTCTGGCTATTGTCAGCGCACTGATGGATCAAATAAAAATGGTTAAAAGCGATAATACCGTTATAACCATAACAAAAGGGCTTGGAAAGGCAATTTAGTATGGGTAAAGTGTCCGGGGCATTAAAATACAAGGAGAAAACCGAACAGGAGTTATTCAGGCAATACAGCATCAATAAGGATATAGAAACAAGGAACGAGATTGTATCCCGGTATTTGTATCTTGCTGAAATTATATCAAAGAAGTTTATCAACCGAGGTGTGGATTACGAAGATATATACCAGGTTGCTTGTGTTGCGCTTATAAATGCCGTTGACCGCTTTAACCTGGAAGAGGAAGTTAAATTTGTCAGCTTTGCAACACCTACCATAATAGGGGAAATAAAGCGCTATTTCAGAGACAAGGCGTCAGTTATAAGGATTCCCAGACGCATATACGAAGTTTACCAGAAGGTTAACCAGGCCCGTGAATATCTCATGCAGAAGCTAAAGCGCGCTCCCCGTATGGATGAAATAGCAGAGTACCTGAACCTTAAGGAAGAAACTGTTCTTGAAATAATTGAGTCCTGGAATGTCTATAATATTCAGTCATTTGACCAGGCAGTCTTTGATGAGGACGATCTGGAACTGCATGAAACCATAGGAGAAGATGACGATACCTTTGAGAAAATCAATAATCGGGATTTTCTTGAGAAGGCCATGAAGAACTTCAGTGACAGCGAGAAGGAGTTTATAAGGCTCAGGTTCTTTGAGAACATGACACAGAAGGAAATCGCCAACCGCTTTAAGGTATCCCAGATGTACATATCCCGGCTTGAAAAAAGGACCCTAGAAAAATTTAGAATGATTTTGCGGAAGTAAATAAGGGTATATATTATTAAGAATGTAATCCATTGCCAAGGGTTCCGTATTCGTGCCAGCGGAGGGTATCATCGAAATGGAAATAGAGAATAATATAGAAATATATAGGGGAGTAATAGAAAATGATGCCTTTGAAGTCTGCAAAGAGGTAAAAAGAATTGTAGAAAGGCTTCAGGCGGCTTCAGACATAGATAAAGAACAATGCTTTGATGTTAAGGTCATTTTGAGCGAATTGCTTCAGAATGCTATAAAGCATGGGAATGAGTGCGATAAGGATAAAAAGATATGCCTCGAGGTAAGGCTTGGGGACAGCGGAAATATACTGGAAATTACCATAAGGGACCAGGGATGCGGATTTGATCTAATATCCACTATGAATCTGGCATATTCAAAGATCTCAGAGCTTGATCCCGACAATATGGATGAATCAGGAAGAGGATTGTTTATAGTTCAGAACCTTTGCGATTGTATGGAGTTCAACAGCACGGGAAATGCAATTAAGGTAATAAAAAGGCTTTATTGCACAACATGAGATTTCGTCCGGCTATATAGAGCCGGCTTTTTAAAATCTCAAAGGTAAGGGAAGGACAAATTGAATTCTGTTCTTTGTCCAAAGTCTATGTTATAATTATAGTGAGGAGATGAGAAGACCATGATGAAATGTTCCATTTGCAAGGAAAATGTTGCGGTTGTTTTTATAACCCGTGTTATAGATGGTAAAACAGAACCTATGGGCCTTTGCATGACCTGTGCACAAAAGCAGGGATTGGCACCTCTGCAGCAGATGATTGCCCAGTCAGGCATGACCCAGGAGGATATGGAAAATTTGAATAATCAGATGGCCGAGCTTTTTGGAAATATGAGCATGGACGAGTTTGTCCAGTCCCTGCCCTCCAGCAATGACCCTGACAGCAAGAAAAACATTATGAATGATGCTGATGCAAGTTCAATGCTCCGCTTTATAAACAATGCATTTGCAAGCTTTGGCGGAGGAACAGACAGCCAGAGCCAGAAGGCTTCAAATCCTGTAAAAAATGATGCCGGCAAAGCCAAATCATCGAGAAAGAATCTTAATAACTTTGGTATAAACTTAAACGAAAAGGCCAAAGCAGGAGGCATTGACAGAATTATAGGCCGTGATAAGGAAATAGAGCGGGTTGTGCAGATTTTAAACCGCAGGACAAAAAATAATCCCATTCTCCTGGGAGAGCCCGGGGTTGGAAAGACTGCCATTGCTGAAGGTCTTGCCCTGCGCATAGTTGAAAAAAATGTTCCCATGAAGCTTTTGGATAAGGAGATTTATCTTTTGGACCTTGCGGCAATTGTTGCAGGCACCCAGTTCAGGGGCCAGTTTGAAGCAAGGATGAAGGCAATTATTGACGAGGCCAGGGAACAGAAAAACATTATTCTCGTTATAGACGAGGTTCATAATATTGTTGGAGCGGGGGAAGCCGAAGGCGGCGCCATGAATGCCGCAAACATCTTAAAGCCTGCCCTTGCCCGCGGTGATATACAGGTAATAGGAGCCACAACTCTTGAGGATTACAGAAAACATATCGAGAAGGATTCCGCACTTGAAAGAAGGTTCCAGCCTGTAATGGTAAATGAGCCTACAATTGAGGAAACCATTGAAATACTGAAGGGTATAAAGCAGTATTATGAAGATTTCCACCAGGCCAGAATCTCCGATGAGGTAATTGAAGCAGCCGTAAAATTGTCTGCAAGGTATATCCATGACCGTTTCCTGCCTGATAAGGCAATTGACGTTATCGATGAGGCAGGCTCCAGGGTTAACCTTAAGAATCAGGGCTCTGTTGAGCTTGCAAAGCTTAAGGAAGAGCTTAAAAACATTCAGGAGCTCAAAGAGCAGGCTGCCATGGCCGATGACTATAAAAAGGCGGCTGACTATAAGGTTGAAGAATGCCGTATTCAGGAACAGATTAAAAAGCTTGAGCAGGAAGTTGGAACCCTTGATGTTACAGTGGATGACGTAGCCTATGTAATTGAGAACTGGACGGGTATACCGGTTCAGAGGATTTCCGAAACAGAGGCTGCCAAGCTCCTTAAACTTGAAGAACGCCTCCACCAGAGGGTTGTTGGTCAGGAGAAAGGTGTATCCAGCCTTGCACGAGCCATAAGGAGGACACGCTCCGACTTCAGAAGAAAGAAAAAGCCCGCAAGCTTTATTTTCGTAGGCCCCACCGGCGTAGGCAAGACAGAGCTGGCAAAAGCCCTGGCATGCGAACTTTTTGGAAATGAAGACGCCATGATAAGGCTTGATATGTCAGAGTATATGGAAAAGCACACGGTATCCAAGCTAATCGGCGCACCTCCGGGATATATTGGCTTTGACCAGGGAGGACAGCTTACCGAAAAGGTAAGAAGAAAACCTTATTCTGTTCTTTTGCTGGATGAAATTGAAAAGGCACACCCTGACGTATTCAATATGCTTCTTCAGGTTATGGAGGATGGACGCTTAACCGACAGCAACGGAAGAACCGTCAGCTTTGAAAACACCATTCTCATTATGACTTCCAATGCCGGAACAAGCCTGCGTTCCAATGGAATAGGCTTTAACAGGGATGGATATGAGGCTCTTGAAAAGAAGGTCAACAATGCCATAAGGGAGACTTTCCGTCCCGAATTCTTAAACCGCGTGGATGAAATAATTGTATTTGAAGAGCTGACTCGTGAACAGCTTGAAAAAATACTCGACATTATGCTTAAGGATATAATAAGGGATGTTCAGGAAAAGGGAATGGCAATAACCTTTGATGACAAGGCAAAAGCTTTCCTTCTTGAAAAAGGCTATGATTCAAAATATGGCGCACGTCCTTTAAGAAAAACAATTCAGCGCTATATTGAGGATGAGCTTTCCGAGCTTTACCTTGCCGGTAAAATAAGCAAAGGCAGTTCCATTCATGTAACATGCGAAGACGGAAAGATTTCCATGCTGATTGCGGAACTTCCACAGCTTGCGCAGGTTCAGGCCAATCAAAATTAATCTTTTCAAAATAGAAATATGTTGAAATAGCTGAAAAGAATAAAAACCCCGCATTAATGAAAATCTAAATGTGAATTCATGATGCGGGGTGTTTTTATGGAAAAAACAGTACGTAAAATTAAAATTCCGGTCCTTATAGCAATAATAGTACTTATTCTCACCACTGCCGCCGTTATTTATTTTGTAGCCTTCGGCGGAAAAAACAAAGAACCTAACAGAGGAACCTATGTTATGGGCGAAAGAAGCATTGTGCATACCCATAAATTAACCTGTTTATAGGGATTAATGTATCAAAGTAGCAAACATTTAAGCAATTGACTGTTTTATTGTGCTTCGCTTTTGATGCAAATGAGTAATCAAAATCAGGAAGGAGATGGGGGCGGCACTTTAGTTGCCGGATAATGTATGAGTAAAACCTTAAGCAAATTTGAATATCAGGAACTTGTTGAGAAAAAAGCTCCCGGATCTCGAACAGTCAGAAACGTGCTTGCAGCATTTGTAACAGGCGGGGCAATCTGCTCTGTGGGTCAAATCATTATGATGATAGCGGAAAATTACGGTGCCGATAAAGAAACGGCTGCAGCCATTACAAGCATTTCGATGATATTTCTGGGGGCTTTTTTAACAGCAGTCAATATTTATGACAATATAAGCAAGTTTGGCAGAGCGGGAGCTCTGGTTCCTATAACCGGCTTTTCCAACTCCATAGTATCTCCTGCCATGGAATACAAAAAAGAAGGATACATTATGGGAGTTGGAGCCCAGATGTTTTTAATAGCCGGCCCGGTTCTGGTATATGGCATTTTTGCATCTGTAATTGCGGGATTAGTCTATTTTATCTGGAAGCAGGTGATATAATTGGCTAAAAAGCTCGGAACCCAGACTGTAGTTCTTGATACTCAGCCCGTAATCATAGGAAGCGCTGCGATAGTTGGAAAGAAGGAAGGGGAAGGCCCCCTTGCCAGATATTTTGATGACATCATTGAGGATGAATACGCGGGAGAAAAGACCTTTGAAGCCGCTGAATCACGCTTCATGCTGAACGCCTATAACAAGGCTCTTGAAAAAAGCGGCAAATCTGCATCTGATATTGATTTCATTCTCTCGGGTGATTTACTTAATCAGTGTACGGCAGCAAGCTATGCATTCAGGGATGTGAGTATTCCTTATTTCGGTCTGTTCGGTGCCTGCTCCACCATGAGCGAATCTCTGGTGCTGGCCTCCATGCTGATTGACAGCGGGGCTGCATCCAATGTGGTTTGTGCTGTATCCAGCCATTTCTGCTCTGCCGAAAGACAGTTCAGGTTCCCACTTGAATATGGCTCCCAAAGAACTCCCACATCACAATGGACCGTTACGGGGGCAGGAGCCGTTATACTTTCAAAGGAAGGCCAGGGTCCAAGAATAACCTGTGTAACCCCCGGAAAAATTGTGGATGAGGGAATCAAAGACTCAAACAACATGGGCGCGGCAATGGCTCCGGCGGCAGCCGATACCATCATGGCCCATCTTAAGGATACGGGCAGAACCGTTGATGAGTATGATATGATTTTAACAGGCGACCTTGGAAGTTTCGGAAGCCAGATGCTTGTTGAGCTTTTGAAAAGAAACGGCATAGATACCAAGGACAAGCATCATGACTGCGGAACCATGATTTTTGATTTAAACAGGCAGGATGTTGTATGCGGCGGAAGCGGCTGTGCCTGCAGTGCGACTGTTTTGTCTTCATATATTATGGAGCGTTTTAGGAATAATCAGCTTAAACGTATTCTCTTTGTAGCAACCGGTGCGCTGTTAAGCCCTACAAGAATTAAACAGGGCGAGACCATACCATCCATAGCCCACGGGGTGTGTATAGAAGCCTGATTGTGAACCGCATTAAACTTTATATTACGACCATTGACGGCATTTTATTTTAGCAAAGGAAGGGACGGCAATGAACGAGATTCTCAAAGCCTTCGTATTGGGTGGAGTTATTTGTGTAATAGGACAATTGCTGATAGATTTGACTAAGCTTACTCCCGCCAGGATTATGGTTATATATGTTGTGACAGGCGTAGTTCTTGGGTATTTCGGCCTCTACCAGCCCCTGGTGGAATGGGGAGGTGCAGGAGCTTCGGTACCACTCACCGGTTTTGGCAATCTTCTTGCAAAGGGTGTTATTAAAGAAGTGGATAACAGCGGTCTGTTAGGAGCCTTTACCGGAGGAGTAAAGGCATCGGCGGCAGGAATTACGGCTGCTGTTGTTTTTGGTTATATTATGTCGATAATATCAAAACCTAAGATAAAAAATTAACGTCTAATATGATAGAATATTACAGGAAGAAACAATCCAGCCATGTCAAATGGGCTGGATTGTTTATGGAAAAAATAAATCCTGAAAAAGCAGCTTAAGTAATCCAACTTCAATTAAAAAGGAGAAAAAGAAAATGCAGGGCAAAAACAAAAGACAAAATACCGCAATGATAGTCGCAGTAGTTCTGACCATTGTATCTTTAGTTGTCCTTGGGGTAATTATGTCCACAAGGAACAATAATACCAATCCCGCACCGTCAACGGAAAGTCCGTTACCAACGGATTCACCATCTCCTACTCCGACACCAACAGAAACTTTGACACCCACTCCAACACCAACTCCGACTCCGGAGCCAACACCTGACCCTGCTCAAGGAAATGGTGAAGACAGACGGAGCACCAGAAAGATTGATGTTCCGGTAAAGGCTCTTTACCTTAACAGTACCTCTGTAAGAAACAATCTGGATCATTATATTGAACTTGCCAATAAAACCGAGATAAATGCTTATGTCATTGATATAAAGAATGATGCCGGAGTCATCATGTATGATTCCCAGCTGGATATTGTCAACAAGGCAAAGGCAGATACCCCGGGCTTTGATATCAGGGAGGTTACCAAAAAGCTCCATGACAATAACATTATTGTTATAGCCCGTATGGTAACCTTCAAGGATTCAACCATAACCAAATATAATCCTGATTTAGCCATAAAGACAGCATCAGGAAGCGTATTCAATAAAAATTCCATGTGGCTAGATGCCACAAAGCAAGAGGCCTGGGACTATGTTGTTGACATAGCCAAGGAGGCAATCCAGTTTGGCTTTGACGAAATCCAGTTTGACTATATACGTTTCCCTGAAACAAGCCTTTATGACTATAAGCTGGATCTTCCCGAAGGAAAGACAAGAAGTGATATTATCGAAGGCTTCATACGCTATGCCAGAAACAGCCTGCCACCCGACACAATTTTGTCGGCAGATGTATTTGGCATGCCTCTTATCTCTACAAAGGACAACGGTGAAATAGGCCAAACCCTGGAGACAATAGGACGGAGCCTTGACTATATCTGCCCCATGATTTATCCTTCACATTTTGCCAATAACGCCAAAAAAGGTTCCATGGGCAATGGCGTAGGACAAAGAATCAATGGTGTATTATTTACCCATCCTGACTTAAAGCCATATGAAGTAGTCTATAACACCCTCATGGTGGGTAAAGAGAGGATAGAAAAGCAGGAAGGCTACAACCTAAAAATGAGACCATATATACAGGGCTTTACGGCAGATTACCTGCCATCAGGTTATTGGAAGAAATACGGTGTTGAAGAATACCGCGCCCAGATTAAGGCTGTGTATGATGCAGGCTATGACGAGTGGATATTCTGGAATGCACGCAACGATTATGTTGAAGCAGCCTTTTTGCCGGAATAATGGAAGACTGTGCGAGAATTATTTACGGCTGTAAGCCTGTTGAGTTATATCATAACTATTAAAACGATTTAAGCCTTATGCAGCGCAATGGTTTCGCACAGTCTTTTGGGAGGAACAAGGATTTAACTTGTGGAAATATTATCAAGTCCTATATAATATAATGAGACTTGGAAAACTGAATTTAAGGGGCATATATGCCCCTTCCAATTTTAAATCAGTAAGCTAGTTTAATTGGATTGGAGATGTAGTAATGGAACTTATTGATGCAATTATAATAGGTATTGTCCAGGGTGTTACTGAATTTCTTCCTGTCAGCAGCTCAGGACATCTTGTGCTTGTTCAACGGCTTTTAGGCGTTGATGAAGCGGCTATTATGACCATATCTGTTGCCATGCATGTGGCTACACTGTTTGCCGTTGTATTCTTCTACTGGAAAAAGATTTGGGACATGATAAAAAATCCTTTTTCCAAGCTTCCTATACAGATTGTGGTTGCTACTATACCTGCGGTAATTCTTACTGTCCTTTTTGGAGATGCCATAGAAAGTACATATGTAAATCCTTTTGTTTTGGGCCCCGGATTTATATTTACAGGTCTAGCCCTTATTTTCGCCGAGAAGATGGCAAACGGGCGCAAGGGTTTACAGGAGCTTAAAACCTCCGATTCACTGCTGATTGGTGCTGCACAGGGCATTGCACTTATGCCGGCAGTATCCCGCTCTGGCATGACCATTACCGCATCCCTCGCACTGGGTCTGGAAAAAGGATTTGCGGCAGATTTCTGCTTTTTAATGTCCATTCCTCCCATTCTTGGAGGAGCGCTTTTGGATGGTATCGATATTATAAAAGGAGAGAGCATGGCTTTACAAAGCGTAGGTATTGTAAACCTTGTTGCAGGAATGCTTGCCGCAGGAATTACAGGATTTTTGGCCATAAAGATTATGCTTGCGGCTGTTAAGAAAATGAAGCTCAGGTATTTTTCCTACTATGTCTTTGCCCTTGGGGCTCTTATAATTATTGGTCAGTTATTCTTTAAGGATAGCTTAGGCTGGCTTATATAAACGGGTGAAAAAATGGAAAAGGTTAAAGATACTATTATTTTAGGAATAGAAACAAGCTGTGATGAGACATCAGCTTCAGTTGTACTAAACGGTCGAAAGGTTTTGTCAAACATAATTTCATCCCAGGCCGACCTTCATGCAGAATATGGGGGAGTAGTGCCTGAAATAGCATCAAGAAGGCATGTGGAACTTATTCTGCCTGTAATCGACTCTGCTTTAAAGGAAGCGCAGGTTACATTAAACGAGGTTGACGGCATAGCGGTGACTTACGGCCCCGGCCTTGTGGGTGCCCTTCTTGTAGGAGTTTCTGCGGCAAAAGCTATTGCCGTTGCTTTGGACAAGCCCCTTTTAAAGGTACATCACATTGAAGGGCATATTGCCGCCAATTATATAACCCATGAGGACTTGGAACCTCCCTATATATGCCTTGTAGCATCGGGAGGACACAGCCATATAGTTTATGTCCGGGACTATCTGGAGTTTGAAGTTTTGGGCAAAACAAGGGACGATGCTGCAGGAGAAGCCTTTGATAAAATTGCACGTGTACTTGGCCTGGGATATCCCGGAGGTCCTGCCGTGGACAGAATGGCAAGAGAGGGAAATCCTGAAGCTATTCGCTTTCCAAGGGTCAATTTTAATGACGCTCCCTATGACTTTTCATTTTCGGGCTTAAAAACTGCCGTCATTAACCATGTAAACCATGCCCGTCAGACGGGGGAAGAGCTTTCCATACCGGATATCTGCGCATCTTTCCAAAAGGCTGTGGTGGATGTTTTGGTTGACCATACAATAAAAGCCGCCCAGTATTTTGGTGCAAAAACCATATGCCTTGCAGGGGGCGTTGCTTCCAACTCGCAGCTAAGGGATACTTTAGCAAAAAGGGCAAAAAAGAAAGGGATTAGATCCCTTTATCCTGCACCAATTTATTGCACCGACAACGCTGCCATGATTGCGGCTGCCGGTTATTACTCATATCTTACTGGTGATTTTGCCGGTTTAGACTTAAATGCTATCCCGTATCTTAACATAGGCTGTAGAAAAAATGATTGTGAATGATGTGGAAATAGTCATAAAAACCTTTTATATTGCCCATTTCACCTGTGGAAAACTATGTGGATATTGTGGATAAGCCTGTTTATTACTTATTGATTATCCCCCATGCTCTGATAGATTTCGAAATAATTCATTACCTTTTTAACATAATCCTGAGTTTGTGCATAGGGCGGGATTCCGCCGTACTTTCTGACAGCGTTTGGCCCGGCATTGTAAGCTGCCAGGGCAAGCTCGACATTATTGAAAGCTTTGAGCTGGTAGGAAAGGTACTGGACACCGCCTCTTATATTTTCCTCGATATTGTACGGGTCAGTGACACCAAGGCCTGCGGCTGTTCCGGGCATAAGCTGCATTAAGCCCATGGCGCCTGAGGTTGATAGTGCAAAGGGCTGGAAGCCCGACTCCTGCTTCATAACCGCACGAACCAGCTTTGGATCTACTCCGTACTGTTGTGAATATTTATTAATTGCAGCCTCAATCCTTGGCATCAGTTCCTGGATCTGTGCCTGGGAAAGTCGTGGATAAACTGACTCATATGAACCTGATACAAGGGGATATTTTGTTTTTGATGTTTTATATGCTCTTGGTTTACGGCCTTCCACAAGCTCCGGGTCTATAACCGGGGCTTCCGACTCTACTTTTTCCGTTGCCTCGGAAAGAGCATTGTCGAATTCTGTGGAACCGGAATTAATTTGACTTAATATGCTTAGTTTTTCGTTAAGCCGCGCTCTTACAGATGCTATTTTTTGGTTTAATATATCATTAACATTTTGTATATTCATATCCTTCCTCCATACACTTATTATATCGGCAAAAATGGAGAATTATAAAATACCAAATGCTCGACATTACTTGACACCCTTAACTTTTTGAAGTTAAAATATCCTTATTGAGTTTATGGGGGTATACCTTATATGCAGGTAAAATATATTTTTGTTACAGGCGGTGTTGTTTCAGGCCTTGGGAAAGGCATTACCGCAGCATCACTAGGACGTTTGTTAAAATCAAGGGGGATTCGAGTTTCCATGCAGAAGTTCGACCCCTATATTAATGTTGACCCTGGTACAATGAGTCCTTACCAGCATGGTGAGGTATTTGTAACAGACGATGGGGCAGAGACCGACCTGGACATTGGCCATTACGAACGTTTTGTTGACGAAAATTTAAGCTCATACAGCAATGTCACCACAGGTAAGATCTATCATTCTGTCATTACAAAGGAAAGAAAGGGCGATTACTTGGGCGGTACCGTTCAGGTAATTCCACATATTACGAACGAAATTAAGGACAGAATTTTTAAAGTTGGAAAAGACGGTCAAACCGATGTGGTTATTACCGAAATCGGCGGAACCGTAGGTGATATTGAAAGCTTGCCGTTTATTGAGGCCATCAGACAGGTTTCAGCAGATGTAGGCAAGGAAAATGTAGTATATATCCATGTAACTTTGGTACCCTACATC
The DNA here is from genome assembly GCA_012719545.1 of Clostridiaceae bacterium. Taxonomy (GTDB): domain Bacteria; phylum Bacillota; class Clostridia; order DSM-8532; family DSM-8532; genus DTU059. The sequence continues at coordinate 129,225 of JAAYAD010000078.1, read as the reverse complement.
GGAACTTCGGGAGAAGTAAAGACAAAGCCCACCCAGCACAGCGTAAAGGAGCTTTTAAGCATCGGTATTCAGCCTGACATCATTGTTCTTCGCACCGAGAAAAAGCTTTCGGAAGATATAAAGGACAAGATCAGCCTATTCTGCAACATTTCCAGGGACGCAGTTATTCAGAACCTTGATGCCGATTCATTGTATGAAGTTCCTCTCATGCTGGAAGAAGAGGGGCTGGCAGATGTAGTATGCAGAAAGCTTTCCCTTAACTGCGCAAAGGCGGACCTGACAGAATGGAAGGAAATGGTTGCAAAACTTAAAAACCTTTCCAAGAAGGTTAAAATAGCGCTGGTAGGAAAGTATGTGGAGCTCAGGGATGCTTACTTGAGTGTTGCTGAAGCGCTGCGTCACGGCGGTATTGCAAACGATGCAGAGGTTGAGATAAACTGGGTAAGCGCCGAGGACTTGAATGAAAACAACCTTCACGAATATCTTAAGGATTCTAACGGCATATTGGTTCCGGGCGGATTTGGCGACAGGGGTATTGAAGGAAAGATACTTGCTGTAAAATATGCCAGGGAGAACAAAATACCCTTCTTTGGTATATGCCTTGGAATGCAGATGGCTGTTGCTGAGTTTGCCAGAAATGTGGCAGGCCTTAAAGGAGCAAACAGCTCTGAATTTGACGCAGATACACCATACCATGTCATAGACCTGATGCCCGAGCAGAGAGAGGTAGAGGAAAAGGGCGCAACAATGAGACTGGGGCTTTATCCTTGCAAATTGGCTGAAGGTTCAATTGCCCGCAAGGTCTATGGAAGTGAAGTTATTTATGAACGCCATCGCCATCGTTACGAGTTTAATAATGAGTACAGGGACAAGCTGTGCGAAAAAGGTCTGTCAATAGCAGGTCTTTCACCCAATGAAAAGCTTGTTGAGATAATTGAAATAAAGGATCATCCCTGGTTTGTAGGCGTTCAGTTCCATCCTGAATTTAAGTCAAGGCCCAATAGACCACATCCTTTATTCGCTGACTTCATCAGGGCATCCCTTGAATGTAAAAGATAACAAGACGATAAAAGTTAGTGAAAAGAGCTGAAATTAAGTAATTTCGGCTCTTTTTTCATTTGATGCCATGGGAAATTTGACCGCCTGAATTTAATTTATGGTTTTAGAGAATAATTGTAGTGAGAAATCAAATGGATGGTGATGGGGATGAAGTTAATAAATAAAACTTTGCCGTTTATGAATAAAAAAAGCTCCCTTTTGCGATTTGTAACGGGTTTTGTAAAGGCATTAGCCATTGTACTTATTATATGCATTGTTTACAGTGTAACTGCCCAGAAAAGTATAGCAGATAATGTTGTAAGGCTCCATATTATAGCAGACAGCGATTCAGAGAAGGACCAGGAATTAAAGCTCAAGGTCAGAGATGCTATATTGACCCATATAAGGGAAGAATATCCTGACGGAGCTACAAAGGAAGAGACAGCACAGTATTTAAAGGACAACCTTGAGAAGATTGAAAAAATAGCTAAGAAAGTGCTGGAGGAAAACGGCTCCAATGATAGTGTTGTGGCCAAATATGGCGTTTTCCCCTTCCCAACAAAAGGATATGAAGGGTTAACCCTTCCTGCCGGAATGTATGAGGCTGTACGGGTAGAGATAGGGCAGGCCAAAGGCCAGAACTGGTGGTGCGTTATGTTTCCGCCCCTTTGTGTTGCCGATGCCAACAGCCTTAGAATAGACGAGCAGGCAATGAAACAGTTAAAGGAGGAATTAGGTCCTGAAAATTACAGCCTTATAACCGATATTGCCGACAGAGGCAATGTGAATGTAAAAATTAAGTTCCGCATTATAGAGATTTTCCAGAATTCAAGAATTAAGCTTGCAGAAATAATGAGACACCTGTTTTAACCCATACCTCTGTATGATTTCCTAACACCTTCCAAGGAGTTCGGCGGCAAGATTGATGCAATCAGCCGGAATATGGAAGATGTCTTTTAATCAAGGCAAAGTAATTAGCAAATACTATTCAATAAAAAAGCACCTGTGGTATGTATCCGGCAGGTGCTTCTTTTTTGAATTCGCCAGGCTGTGAGGAAACACTTTTTACCATAGATTAATCTTTCTTAACAAGGTTATACCAAGCGGCGTGCCTGCTGCGATTTTAAGCGGAGCACGGATTGCGTAGCGAGCGCGACTTGAAAACCGGATGTTCTCACGGAGCGCTAAATCGCAGACAGTCTACAGCAGCTTAAATTCCATGATTATATATGTTAAGTTTTCTCACAGCCTGGCGGTATTATTGAGGTTCGATATTTTTGCTTGCCGCAATGGCCTGAGCCTCTTCAATTGTTATGTAGTTGCAATCCACCATTCTTGCCAGAACCTGCTGCTGCCTTTGGTAGGAAAGCTCCGGATTGACATCAGGGGAATAGACAGATGGCGCATTTGGAATGCCTGCAAGCAAAGTGCTCTCGTAATAGGTCATTTCTGACGGCTTTTTACCGAAGTAACCTTGGCAGGCATCATAGATACCATAATAACCGCTTCCAAAATAGATGGTGTTGACATATAACTCCAGGATTTCATCCTTACTGTATTGATTCTCCAAAGCGAAAGCCATGAAGGTTTCGGCAATTTTCCTCTCAAGTTTCTTCTCCTGTGTGAAGTATATATTCTTGGCAAGTTGCTGTGTAATGGAACTTCCTCCTTCAATAAGGCTAAAAGAGGTCAGATTTACCCACATGGCACGTCCAATGGAAATTATATCAATGGGGCCATGCTGGTAAAAACGATGATCCTCAGCGGCCACTACCGCGTCTATATACATCTTTGGCAAATCTTTGAGGAGAGTATAGTTTTCCCGGGACCGGATACTCTCAACCTTCTCTTCCAGGCTGCATTCCTTCAAGGCTTCCTGAAACATAAAATACCCTTTAGCTATAAAAAACGTTGCTGTAAGTATACAAACTGCCATAATGGCAGTGATGATCCGAAGAATCCACTTTCTCATTATTGTCTTACTTCCTTTCAAATTGAACTCTATTTAAGTCTTCCAATTTTACGTTTGGTCTTGCTTTGATTTCTGTACCTGCATAAATTCTATTCTGCTTACTATTGTACCTGTGCCAGATGACGACAAGGTGACTTAAAGATGACAAAAATGTCACATTAAAAAAGCTTTTTTTTAAGAGTCACAGTTATGGGGAGCAAAAAGGGGAGGATTAAGCATGGCAAGATTTCATAGCTTTTGTGGTATAATAAGTGGAAAATACGTTTTACAAAAGGGAAATTAAAGTGAGTGTAAAGATTTTATACGAAGATAACCATTTGCTTGTTGTTGTAAAGCCACCCTATGTTCCGGTACAGGAGGACATAAGCGGGGCCAGGGACTTATTGAATATACTGAAGGAAGATTTAAAGGTAAGGTACAATAAGCCCGGAAATGTGTATCTTGGTCTTGTACACAGGCTTGACAGGCCAGTTGGCGGGGTAATGGTCTTTGCCAAAACCTCGAAGGCAGCATCAAGGCTTTCCTGGCAGATTCGCGAGCATGAAACTGAAAAAATATATCTCTGCGTAGTAAAGGGATGCCCGGATGTATTGAAGGGTCGCTTAAGGGACTTTCTTCTTAAAGACAAAGTCAACAATAAGGTAAAGGTTGTAAAGCCCAATACACCAAATTCCAAGGAAGCCATTTTGGAATACGAGGTTCTGGAACATAAGCAGGGCTTAAGCCTTGTCAAGGTAAGGCTCCTTACAGGAAGAAGCCATCAGATTCGTGTTCAGATGGCCCATAACGGTACACCCCTCTTTGGCGATGTTAAGTACGGATTTGCAGGAAGCGGGGAAGAGAATCTTGCCCTGTGGTCCTATCAGATGGAAATAACCCACCCCATAAAAAAAGAGAGGATGAAATTTTCATCCCCTCCGCCGGATGGTTATCCATGGAATCTGTTTAAGCAATTGGTGTAAGAAGTGGCCTTAAGTTTAAGGCCGCTTCTTTTTTTGCTTAAGCGGTTTTTTATGAAAAGAGGGTTCAACCACTAGGGTTCAATAACTATCTTTGCGCTGTCTATTGCCATAATGCTGGATTTAACCAGGGAGCCCTGAGCCACTGTGCCTTCTGCCGTATACTCACCGGGGCTTGCAACCCTTGCGTAGTATACCAATGGCTTCGGAGTTTCTTCAGATTTTCCAACCACAAATGTAACCTTCTGACCGTCAAACTGGCGGTACCAGCAGCCGGTCAGATCTTTTACCCCGTAGTCAAAGGGATTTGCTATGGGCTTTAATCCCGCTGGAGCATAGTCGCTGATTTCATAGGTATTGTCAATGGCGCTTTTATCAATGTTATAAGTGATTTCAACCTTAACTATGTCTTGGGGCTTAAATGTTGTGGTTTCCTCACCTGTAACCGCATTGTAGTATTTACGCTGAATGGTTACTCCCGATTCATATGATGCGCCGCGGTTGTAGGGAGCGGAATAAAGGGACAGAACAGAAACATCTCCTTTTACCTTTGATATATTGAGGCGTCCAATATTGACGGATGGCACCTTTAATACCTCTGTCCGGCCCTTTGACAAATCAACGCCGGTTACCTGGGAGCCTGCCAGGCTGTATTCGAAGTAAGCTTCTGTATCTTCGAGCTTCTTCATCATTTCTGCAAGATAAAGGATTTTTTCAACTCCAACATAACATGTTTTTGAATAGTTATTTTCTACATAGTGGTAGAATTTCGGAGCGTTCTGACTGTCAATTCTGGAGGCAAGAACAGCAGCGAGGGCGGTAAGGCTGTATATTTCATCAATGTTTTTTCCTTCTGCCTTAACCCTGATATATGGGTCTTTGCGCTCAAGCTGAGGGCTTATTATTCCACTGTAGATTTGGTTTGCAGTAGATAAATCGCCTATTGCATCGCAAGCCAGAGCAAGGAATATATAATCCTCCAGGCTAAGATTCTGCACCTTAACAGCCTTTTGAAGATCCAGAAGAACCGGTTCCCCAAGAACAGCCAAAGCGTAAAGTGCAGGAGCCTTAACATTGCTGTCTGCCAGAATTTCATTGTAGAAATACATCTTAAGGGAATTTGCATCCGCTTTTTCCTTAATCAAGGGAGTAATGAGGGCAGTTAATTTTAAGTCGCTTCCTGCATAGGGAAGAATTCCGTAACCGCCGTCCTGATTTTTGTATGAGGAAATATTAAGTTCTTTGTCTTCGAGGTAATAGTCTTCGCTCTTAATTAATTCATTAAGCAGATTACGGGCATAATTGGACACAAGCTTCTGGTCTATGCGGTTGCCGTATTCCCATGCAAGGCTGTGGAGTGAATTAATAAGGCTTCCACGTCCTGCGTCGGTGAATATCAAGGTGGTAATACCGCTCTTTCCGGCATCAGGCCTTGTGCCTGGGGAAAGCTTCTTAAGGCTAGCTGCCTCAATAGTCCTGAATGAAGGAAGGACTGTGATGGTACGCCTTAAGGCATCGACTTTTCCTGATTCGGATCTGGCTGTTATATCCAGGGTGTAGCTTCCCTCTTCCAGGGCGGGAAGACCTATGTTGACACGCTCAAAAGCATTGGAAGATGCACGCCTGATGAAATTTGGAAGTTCCTTTATGGTAAGCTCAAAGGTCACCTTTTCATTTTCTTTAAGGTCGGTGCCATAGGCTGTTACTCCTACGTATGGAATGTCCCCGGCAAGATATTCGGTACTTAAAGCATCATTTATAAAGAAGGGCATCGTAACCTTTGTGGACTTTATTTCTGAGCCTGCGTAAAGGTCACTTGAAACGGCTGCGGCCGCAAGGCTGAAAGAAGTAATATTGTCGGGAAGTTTAAAGGTGTAGATGCCTTTACCGCTGCTGTCAAGGGTAATGGTTTCAAAGAGAGCGGTATCTTTAAAATAAGAGCGCACTCTGCCTGATTGGTTATTCAGACCGGGAGCGGGTATTGGTGCGGCTGAAGACTTGGGGGCATCTGCCATAACTGCAGTATCAGTAGTTATGGCTCCCTCTGCGGCACCATAACCAATGCCGGCTCTTCCGGTGGTGCGGTAATTCATATATCTTACAATACCGCTGTCAATCCAGCTGTAAAGTTCGGAAAGAGGATCTATATACTGGCCTGAAAGCTTTAACAGTGCCTCATCCACCATTGATAAATTAACTTTTGCAGCAACAGGCTTTCCTGAATTATCAGTTGCTTTAACCTCAATGGTTATGTTTTCTCCCGGCCTGTAGCTGTCCTTGTCAGTCTTAATTTCAAGGTTGATTTTCTTTTCGCTGTAGTCATAGACTACATTTGTGCTTGTGGAAATATATCCTTTTCCGTTGAAAACAATACCTTCAAGGTAGTAGTTGGGTGCATATCCTTCAGGGAAAGAACCGTTAAACTCAGGCTGGGTGTTGACTGCATAGCTTTGGATGCCGTTTCGTGCCTGAACAAAGAGAGTACGCATATTTTTCAAGGGTTCTTCATTGTTTTTAAGAACCTTTGCGTTAACCTTGTCATTGGCCTTATAGGATTCTTTATCGGTTCTGAGAGTGTAATACTCATAATCAAAGGATTTCAGACCCTCGATATTGTTATTCCTGTAAATCCATACTTCGCTTTTTATACTGCGGCCATTCTTATCTTTGGCTGAAATTTCTGCAACATAATAGCCGTCTTCTTTTGCTGAAAATTCATAGCGAGCGATACCTTCAGCATCTGTTGTTACAACGGATTGGCCTGCCTGGGTGCGCTTTTCACGGTATTCGTAGGTTTTTCTGACCACCTTGTTGATAGCGTCATATTGGCTGCCAGTTTCGATTTTTTCCCAAACAATGTGATAGAGCCTGATGTTTATGTCATGACCTTTTATAGCTTCGCCAAAATAGTTGTCATTTGTGGTGTCTTCATCATTAAGGGTTTTAAGGTCAACATTGTTGGCCTTGATTTCCAGAGTACCTTTGTTTTCTTTTATTTCGCCTTTAGGAGAGAGTACAATGTTGTTGGCAAAGACTCTGAAACTGTATGATTCAGAGATGTCAGCAGTTTCAGGCAATTGGGCGCTTGCTGATATATTGTAATAGCATTCTCCCTGCATGCCATTTTCGTAGGAAGGAGTATAGGAAACTTTGAGTATGCCCTGTGCATTGGTTTTGCCTTCGCCGTTATAAGACTTGTTGGGGCCGTAGATGGTATATTTTAAAGGAACGTTGGCAACGGGAGTTCCGTCAAAGAAAGTCGCCTTTATGGTGAAGTTAATTTTTTCATCAGTGAATACAGCATTTTTGTCGCTTTCTATCTTAAGCTCATACTGGGGCTTGATGTAATTCTCAACTCTGAACCAGGTGCTGGAGATTACCTTATCTCCGTCTTTTACGGAAATTGTGTAGGAACCCGGATCAAGGGCAGGAAGTTTCAGGCTGCCTTCATAAAAACCGCCCTCGGTCTTAAGTTTAATGGTCTCAAGAGAGTTTGAGATATAAGGCAGGAAGAATTGCATGACGCTGGTTTTCATAGGGAAGAAATAACCACCGCTTGAAAGCTCAACGGTGACTTCCTTGGGGAAAGAACCGTCAAGGCGGCTCTTGATATAGCCCCAGAATTCCACTGTGTCATTGGGCTTGTATAAGGTTCTGTCTGTCTGGATATATCGCCAGTAAAGGTTGTTTTCGGAACTATAGCTATAGCCGTATGAATATCCTGCATTTATAAGGCTCTCTTTGCCATCGGATGTTGTAACCTTATAAAGAACAAGCTGTGATTCTTGGTTTTCGTCATAATTATTCGAGTTGGGAAGCTTTGCAAGTCCCGAGTTATCTGTTTTCTGGCTATTGCCTGTAATATAGTCATATATTTCGGCACCTTGTAAAGGACCCTGTGTTTTTAAGTTGTTGAGCCAGAATATGGTATTGTTCTTATCGCTTATTGAGTAGGCAGTTACGTCTGAAATCTGCAGAAAAGCCTGGGCTGATAATTTACCGCATGACAGTTCAATAACATAATAGCCGTGAGGCAGGGTTTCGGGGAACATCATGTATCTTGACTGCCATACTTTTAGGTTAAAGCTCTGAGAAAACTCAAGAACCTTATTAAGCCTTGATGTATCTATCTTATTTTTGCTTAAAGCATAGGATGCCCATGCAGGAACTTTATCCTTTTCACGGACTGCTTTTACAAAAGCATCAAGGTTCTTGTACTTATAAACCTTAAGAGTTACATCCACTGATTCAGGGTTGTCATTTAAATATAAGTCAAATGGAATGACAGGTTTCTCATCTGTTCCGAATTCATTCCAGCTATTATTGATGCCAATATATCCAGGTATGGGGTCCGCTGTGCTCTTTGGATCAGGAGAAGTTTCAAAGGAAAAAGTGTAGTTTTCTGAAAGAACGGCCGCGCCTTTAGCTGCCGAAAGGCCTTTTTTAATCGTTACAGTGTAAATTGTCCCCGCTTTTAAAGGTTCACTGGGGATAAAAACAACTGTGTAGCCGTTGGTTTCAAAGCGTCCCTGGACATTGGGCATGATTTCAAAATATTTATCTATTTTTTCTACATCGGGGTAGGAAAAATAGAGTTCAATTCCGGTATCCAGGGGAACATATGTTGAGGTGTCAGCAGGGAGGCTACCCAGAACGGTGAAGTCACGTTTTGTCTGAAATGCAAAAGTTATAACATCACCATTCTGGGTTTTTATATCGATGTAGTAAACTTTATTCTGAGTAAGCTCATCTAAAGGCTTGAGCAAAAACTTGCTGTCAGTGATAGGGGTAATTGTCAATAAACCGCCATCCCTTAAAGTAACATTTTCTTTTACATAATCAAGGGACAGGGGAACTTCTGAGCTTAATACAAAACCGCTGTCCAATGCAACGCCGGTTTCATCTTCCTTTTCAGCTGTAACCAAAAAACCGCTGCGGTATTGCTTGGCGGAAGCAATCGTGGGTGCTATGGGGTTTGCGTACCATATTACCGATACACATAAAACAAAAACCAGGATACAGGCAATGGCCTTTTTCCACATAAGAGTATACCTCCTCTTTTAAACCTGTGTGGTAAATATTCACACCTATCCAATTAGACGTATATGACGGTGCATGGTTTAGTATCAGTTAATATTTTTTTCCAGTTTATACGGGTCAATAAGGTTAAAATTTTAAAAAAGCTAAATTGTATATATTAAGTATATTCCAAAAATGGCCATTTACAAAGAAAGCTCACTTAAATATTATTTGTTTTACTTACAGAAGACAGAATATTTGAGTATATATTCGATTGATTTTCATTGGATGTATGAGTTTATAATATTTTATATATATTGTATATATTGAAATTTTAAAGATATATATGATAATATTTCTAATAAATTGGGGTGCATGGTGGAGGAAATAAAATCATGCACATTTTTATGTATATCACGGGGTGTATGTATGAAATACAGAAGATGGCTAGTTGTAATATACATACTAATAACAGCTCTTATTTTTTGCTCATGCAATAAAAATTCTGACTATGTGGAACCTGTATTGAAAGAGTTATCACAAGCTTCATGGAACGGTCGTCAGGTAGGAACCGATGGTAATATTAAGGCCGGGGAATATCTTACGAATCTACTCAAAAATTTAGGCTATGAGACTTTTATTGAAGAAAGCTATTACCATACATACTCACAGTACATTACTGATTCAGAAGCACTTCCAACCTTTAAAATCATTTATGAAAGCGGCAATATCGAAGAACTTGAACCAGGTATAGATTTTATTATCAATCGGGGAGGTTCTTCCTTTTCTATCAAGGGTGAACTATCAAAAGCTTGGGATGAAGGAGAAAAAACTGAAATCATACTTTCCTCTGAAAGCATTAAGAGTCAGGACATCCATCAGAGCTGTAAACTCTTACTGGTGAAAAATGATAATTTCAGGGTTGCATCCAACGCTTACAGATTAAATCTACCATATAACATGATTGATATTTCGCCGGAGGTTTATAATAAGCTGTCTGAAGCAGAAAATGTCCAAATTGAAGCTGAGTATCAGCCAAATAATAAAAATGGCACGGCCAGCAATATAATAGGGGTCTTAAAGGGCAAAAGTTCTGAGAAAGCCTTGGTTTTGTCTGCCCATTTTGACGGAGTTGCTTCTTTTGGAAAACTAGCCATGACATGTGCCTATGATAATGCAACTGGTACTGCAGCCCTAATGGAAGTAGCCCGGCAATTGGCTGAAAGGGCAAAGAAGAGGCCTTTTGCTTTGGATATTATAGTTTGTTTCTTTAATGGGGAAGAGGCAGCGCTGGAAGGAAGCAAAGCTTTTACCCAGATACTAAATACCAAGTATGAAAAGGATAAGGTTTATAATATTAATATTGACTGTGTGGGAGGCAAAAATTGCGGACCACTTGCAATGAAGCCTTTTGATGAAATGTCAAATCTTTTGTATGAAGCTATGACAAAGCACTTGCAGGAATGGAATATACCCATTAAAAAAGATGGCTTGTACCCATCAAGCGATCACGCAAATCTTGCTTCCAACGGAATCCCGGTTTTAGTTATAGGGGAGAATGATGTGTTTAATCTTGCCCATAGAGCCAGTGACAAGATTGAAAATATTAATATCAGTGAAATAAAGAATATATGCGATGCATTAGTAGATTTTATTGTTAAGAATGATGGCAATACATTCTATAATTCTAATGCAGGTACAGATTTATCTCCTGCTGAATGGGATGAAATAAGACAAAAGGCGGAGCTTCTTACCAAGGATATGGAGCTTGATTTTAATGAGCTATTTGTGTTTGAATTCAAAAACCAGCTGTTTTGTAAATCCGGGTATCGGCCCTTGCGTTCTGAAGAAGAGCTAAAAAAATACTATCCTGATGCACAATTACCTGACTTTTCAAATGTAAATATTCTTAAAGATTACACCATAGACACAATAGATATATCAAATGACAATTATGAATTTGTGAATTATTATTGGGGAAAAGAAACCGGCAAAGTCGAATTGGATTTAAAAATGGATAAAACAAGGAATGCAAGGCTTATATATAGTTCTGGCAATAAAGCTGTAGAAATAAATATGCATCCAAGTCCAATGGTAGTAATAGATCCGGAATATTCAGAAAAAGAACTTACCGGTGATTATGAAGGATATCGTATCTTTATAGGTGATTATGATGGTAAGCCAGAAGGCTTTGGCTATTATGATAACGCCAAAAAGCAGTATTTTTACGTATACTTTTACACAAGAGAACCCATTACCGTTGACGGCAATACGGGATACAGGATAACAACAGCTTTCCTTGACGAAGAACAAGTATATGAGTTCATTGATTCCTTTGACTTTAAAAATAAGGGAGAAAGCTATTTCAGGGCAATTTACGGAAGATAACTACTGAATTGTCATGAAAACATGAAATATCCCATAAATAACACTAACCACGGCGGCAATTCCGGTCGTGGTTTTTAATTTGTGAATGTGGGTAAAGCTTTGCAGAACTTTTTCGGCGAGTCTTTGCAGGGAGTTTTCCATGCCTTAGTCAACTATTAAAAGTGTCCAGCAATTAAAGTCTTTTAATGTATTCGTTAATTGAAAGAGTTGATTTTTGTTTGCATAAATTTTGCTCAATTATGATGCTTTTCAACAAAATCCATCAATATTATCCCCAAAAATCTTGTTATTGTTTGAAAAAACTTGTATAATAATAGCGCAAGCGTTTTCACTTATTAATTAATAAGTGTCAGGAGGGATTTTGGATGCGGTTTGTTTATAATCCAAGAACAAAACCAAAATCCAAACAAAGAAAGGATCGTGAAAAGCGTAAAATATCCTCAATTTTTAGGGCATTTCAAAACCATCTCATACTTAAAATGATTTCCATCATAGCATCTATAGTTCTACTTGGAAACCTCATACTTTTAAGTTATGTAATCAGCAATGTAAGGCAGAGCAAAATAGAAGAAAGCATAAGGATAAACGAAAGCATAGCAGATGAAACGGCAAAAAGCATCGAAGGATTTATCAGTAATATTTACGGCTATTCAAATTTCTTTCAAGAGACCATGAAGATTCAAAGGTTCCACAGAGTACTTTCCAGACCCAACGTAAGAATGCTCCTTGAAAACTATTTGAAAAACTCTCCTGACCATATATTCGGATTTTTTATCCTGGGAGAGCCAAAAGCAATTGACGAGCTTGACTTTACCTTTATAAACACCGATACAGGGGACAGCAAGGGAAGAGGGAGGCTTCATACCATAAAAAATTATAATTCTGTGGGAACCCTTAATGTTTTTCTTCTGGACCCTGAGCATCCGTCAAATCTTGACGATACCGAGTACTATTCCAGGATTAAGGAAACCTTAAAGCCTTATGTATCCTCACCCTACACAGTAAAAGAAGGTGAAAATGAGTACCAGGTTATTTCTTTTTCCCTTCCCATTTCAATTCACGGCACAGATTTCAACGGAATTGTAGGAACAGAGATATATGCAGATTCCTTTGACTCCTTTATTAAGGAAGCAACGTCTGAAATAGGTGTAAGCGGGCTTGCTATGGACAGTGGGGAAATCATCTCCTATGGAGAGGATAACAAATATAGAGGGGGGACAGTAAATTCCTATTTTAATGATAAGCTTATTGAGGATTTTAACAAAGCAGTTGAGTCAAAAAGAACCGTAAGCAGGCTGGATTATGCATCAGGAAAGCTTTACTGCTTTTCACCGGTAATATTGCCTGAGGCAAATGTAAACTGGGTTTTCTGGTCAGAGATACCTATAAGCCAATTTATGTCAGGTGTCAACCAGCTTATGATGGTTATGACCATAATAAGCATTTTAAGTATTCTTGTGGTTATAGTCACCGTATCTGGGCTTGTGACAAAGCAGATAACACCAATTAAAGCTCTTACTGCCCATATTGAAAAATTTGCAGATGCCGATTTTACAGGGAAAATACCTGCTAAACTTCTAAAACGTAAGGATGAAATAGGTAAGCTTGCCTGTTCAACTGAAAAAATGCAGCAGTCTGTTACTGAAATTATAAGAAGTGTTCGCAAAGAGGCATCAGAAGTAGCCGAAGCGGTGGCCACAGTCAAAGAATACATCGATAATCTGCATCTTCATATTGAAACTATTTCTTCAAATACCCAGGAGCTGTCTGCCGCCTTAATTGACACAAGCACATCGGCAAACCAGATGGATCAGGCTGTGGGAAGCCTCAAACAGGCTGTTGAAACCATCAAAATGAACGCCGAGAAAGGAAATCTGTCCTCCATTGAGATAAGGAACAGGGCACAGCAGGTATTTGAAAAGGTGCGGCAGAGTGGCCAGGAAAACCAGGCGATACAGGAGGCAACCCAGAAAAAACTTGAAGAAGCCATATCCGAGTCACACTCCATACATAGAATTACAACTCTTCTTGACAACATCATGGCAGTTGCATCCCAGACCAATTTATTGTCCTTAAATGCAGCAATTGAAGCGGCAAGAGCAGGTGAGTACGGTGCAGGTTTCAGTGTTGTTGCTGAGGAAATAAGAAAGCTTGCCGTACAGGCAAAAAACAATGCTTCACAGATTCAGGATATCTCAAATCTTGTATTGCAGTCGGTTAACCATTTGTCAGAGAGCGCCAATGATCTTTTAAACTACATTGAAACAAATGTAAAGGAGAGCTACAGCCTTCTTGACATGACAGGTGAGCAGTACAATCAGGATGCAATGCTTTATCAGGAAATGTCTTTAAAGCTTGCTTCAACTGCGGAGTCACTTTCGGCAGCTATACTTCAGCTTAACAATACCATTGAAAAGGTTGTGACGGCGACAAATGACGGTGCCAAAGGAGCCTCTGTAATTGCAAAGGAAGCATCAAGAATATTGGTTGGCTCCGAGGATGTCCTTAAAAAAGCCATATCGGCCGATGAGAATGCTTTAAAGCTAAGAGAGGCAGTTTCAAAATTTGTTATTGATGATTATACTGCCTGAATCTTTTCACATTCATATTTCCCCCCGTTTATCCCGGACATTTGTCCGGGATTTATAATAAGAGTTTATTTAGGAAAAGAAAAAGGGCCTGTTTTCCGTTGTGGATTTCAGGCCCTTAATTCATATACATGGCAGATATAAAACTTATTGGGATAATACTTGAGATTAATTTAATTAACCTAATTTCTTTGGATTTAATTAATAATCAATGATTCTTAACATAAATAACGGTACTTAAAGGGGGAACTGTTATTTCTCCGTTATTTTCAGAAAATCCGTCCTTTGTCTGGCAGAATTTAAGAACAAAGCCTTCCGTATCAACTTTCACAGACTGCTGTGTTTCTGCCAGATTATGAAGTATTATGGCAGTCTGGTTTTCAGAAACCATGTTATAGGCCACAATACAGTCATTATTTACGGCCATGGGCTTAAACTTTCCTGCATACAAAGCTTCATTTTCATTTCTTACCCTTATAAGCCTTTTATAATGGGTAAGAAGTGAGTTTGGGTCTTTTTCCTGATCTGATACAGGAACCACGTTCTGATATTTGGACTTTCTCCAGCTTGTCTGATATGGATCGTTTTCTCCCCACAAGTAAGGAAGCCTTATATCCTCATCGGGTTTTGACCCAAACATGCCTATTTCTTCACCGTAATAAATGAAGGGTATGCCTTCAAGAGTAAGATATATGCTTGCTGCAACCTTCATGCGTTCTGTTTTGCCCATTAAAAGCCCGATAATTCTGTTCTGGTCGTGGTTTGAAAGCATGGGCGCGTCTATATATTGGGGATTTGCTTCTTTGTACTTTTCATAATTGTTTGCAATAAATGTGCTTAAATAATTGTTCTTGCTGGCTCCGGCCTTTATGGCATTCACTATTTGAGTACCCAGACCTATATGGAAGGTTGAATCCAGAGAGGGAAGATACGAGGCCCTGATTGCGGTGCTGTCGTTGAGAACTTCTCCTACAATAAGGCTTCCCGGCTTCTTTTCATGGCAAAAGTCTGTGAACTCCTTCCACCATTCATTGGTTTTATTAAGTCCGCTTTCTCCGGGACGCACCTCGGTTGAGTCAAAAAGATGGGGAACCGCGTCAAGCCTGAATCCATCCACACCTTTATCAAGCCAGAAGGCCGCAATGTTTTTGGCTTCCTTCCGGACATCCGGATTATCATAGTTCAAATCGGGCATTCCGCTCCAAAAGATGCCATAGTAATAGGAACCGTTGACTTTATTCCATACATTGTGACCCCATACCACGGTTTTAAGGTTATAATCCTTTGTATCTTCGTTAACCCATCTGTACCAGTTCCTGTAGGGGCTGTCCGGATTTTTGGAGCTTATAAACCGCTCGTGTTTATCGCTGGTATGGTTCAATACCAGGTCCATAATTACTGAAATTCCCCTTTTGTGTGCTTCATCCAAAAGTTTTTCAAAGTCTTCAAGGGTCCCGTATTCAGGGTTAATGTCATAATAATCTGTGATATCGTAACCGTGATATGAAACGGTCTTATTTATTGGCATAAGCCAAATTCCTGTAATTCCCAAATCGCTGGTTGTTTTGGGATCCCCGTCATTTAAATAATCCAGCTTATCTATAAGCCCTTTAAGATCTCCTATGCCATCACCGTCTGAATCAGCAAATGACCTTACGAAAATCTCGTAATATACACCCTGCTTATTACCGGACGCATTTTGGGGTACTTCGCCAAGCTCATAAACAGGGTCGGCTTTGCTTACCGGGGTGGGTTCGGCAACCGGAGTCTGAGTTTCTGTTTTCTCCGAAGGTACGGGAGCGGAAGTATTGGATGGTAAATCGGACTTTCCGCAAGAAGCCATAACTAAAGCTACTGCCAGAACAAGCGGCATAGCCCGTTTTATAATACCGGACATTTGAATTATCCTCCTTTTTGTCTCTTAAACTGCCATTAGCATCGCAACAGGATATTACTCCTTAACCGCTCCGGTGGACATAATTTTTACAAGGTATTTCTGGTTTATGACAAACAGAATTACAAAAGGTACAGCAATCAGGAGAGCTCCTGCGGCAAACATGGTAAAGTTGTCATTGGATCTTCCGTTTATCATTTCAAAAAGGCCAACCGCCAGGGTCTTGTTTTTATCGCTTCTTAGAATAAACCTTGGAAGTATAAAGTCCATCCAGGGCTGAGTAAAGCTTGTCACCGCAAGGAAGGCTATCATGGGCAGGGTGTTTGGGAGTATTATCCTGAAAAACGTTGACAAATGTCCTGAACCGTCCACTCTTGCGGCTTCATCTATGCTTCTTGGTATGGTGTCGAGATATCCTTTTAAAA
The DNA here is from genome assembly GCA_012719545.1 of Clostridiaceae bacterium. Classification (GTDB taxonomy): domain Bacteria; phylum Bacillota; class Clostridia; order DSM-8532; family DSM-8532; genus DTU059. The sequence continues at coordinate 112,942 of JAAYAD010000078.1, read as the reverse complement.
GCCATGTGTTATAGGGAATGTTTCCTGCGCAGTAAACAAGTACAAGGCCTAAAAAATTATCTGAAAGACCGAGCCTGCTTAAAACAACGTAAATTGCCACCATTCCGATTGCGTTGGGAAACATGTTAAGAATGAGAAAACTCATAAGCGCAGCCTTTTTTAAGCGGAATCTGAACCTTGAGAACACGTAGGCTGTAATAAGCACAATAAAGGTTGTGCAAACGCTGTTTAAGCACGCTATGGTCAGAGAGTTTTTATACCAGCTTAAATAATTGGTTGTTGTAAAGAGTCTTGTAAAGTTCTCTGTGGTCGGATTGTTGGGTATTGGCAGAATATTCATTGAAGCAAGTGATTTGCCCTTGTTAAAAGCGCCGCTGATAGCAAATGCAATGGGATACAATACTATCAGAGCTATAATGATGAAAATGAGGTAGATTAATATGTATCTTAAAGCAGTCAGAATCTTTTTCATTATAGCTCACCTTCCTTGAATGATTTTGTCCTGGAGAACTGATACATGGCAAAAGGAGCAATGATAAGGAACATAATTATAGCTACCACCGATGCCTTGTTATAAAGTCGTTGATCCAGGGTCAGCTTATACATCCATGTTATAAGGGTGTCGGTTGTACCCGCAAAGGATTGGGTAGTTATTGTGTCTGGCGGGTTTCCGTTGGTCAGGAAGAAGACTCCGCCAAAGTTGTTCATATTATATGAAAAGCTCATGATTAAGAGCGGAAGTGTCTGGTACATCAAAAGCGGGAAAGTAATGTATCTGAACTGTTGTGATTTGGAAGCTCCGTCTATTGTGGCAGCTTCAAAAATATCCCTGCTCATGGATGTCATGATTCCTGTAATCATAAGCATGAAGTAGGGGAAGCCAAGCCAGAGATTAACCACAATCAGCATTATTCTAGCTAAAGTAGGTTCAGACAGCCAGGGTATAATATCCCGGTCAAGAATTCCGATGCTCTGAAGCCACTGCATTATTCCCAATTCTCTAAATGCGCGGTTTATTGGACCGAATTGCCCGTTAAGCAGAATGTTCCAGATAAAAAGGCTTATCATAGCCGGAACTGCGTAAGGAAGAATAAATATGGTTCTGAAGAATCCGGCGATTTTTATTTTCTTGTCAAGTAGCGCCAGAGCAAGAAACATGCCGCCGAAATAACATGTTACTGTTCCCAAAAATGCCCATTCAACAGTCCAGAGAGCTGTACGGGCAAAGGCCTGGGAAAAATGCTTGATTTTAATCATTTCACTGAAGGTTTCAAAACCTACCCAGTCCACGGTGTTTTTCTGGGGTATATGATTGGGAGCGGAATAATTGGTGAAAGCAACTAAAAAAGCATAAACCAGCGGTATGATAACAAAGAATGCAATCATAACAAATGCGGGCGACAAGGCTACATATGAGAAAGCTTTTTCTCCCAGATCATGCAGAAACTCGCGCTCGGTCTGTAATTCGCCCGTTTTATCATATTTTTTGCCGACTTTTCTTGCATCTACAATATTCCATATGTAAATCAGGAAAAAGATTATGAGAAAAACAACTGCAATAAGCCCGTCCAGCATCATGAAGGTTGAATTGTCCCTTTGAGCTACAGGTAAATGGGGCTTTGGCTCGCCAAGGGATATCAGTCCATGGATTGCCTTTGCGAAAATGCCGGAGTTTAACAGGACAATAATTTCAAGTGCGGAAAATAAAATTCCTTTTATGTACTGCTTAAGAAAAAGAATGTGGCCTAGACCCATAAAGACGGCCGAAGCAATTGGTGCAGATGTACCAAGGTTCTTCTTCATTTTAAGAAAACTCCCCCTTCTGTTGTTATACCTTGAGATAATACAAGTTACGCCATAAATAGAATGAAATGAAAGATTTTTCAAACAAAAGGCGATTCCGGTTTACGGAACCGCCTTGAACTTTCATAATTTATTCGGCCTGCTCAATTGCTGATGCAGCAAGATCAAGCTCCGTCTTTATATCACTGCCGTTCCAGATGTTTGCATAGGCGGAGGCTACGGAAGGCCAGTATGTATTCATAGCAGGTATACTGGGCATTGGCTTGGAGAATTCGAACTGAGCCAATATACCTTCATGTGCTTCATCGGAAATAGTAATGTCAGTGCGCGGGGGAATTTGTTTGGTGATTTCATAGCGCTTTGCAAGTGCTTCCTTGCTTACAAGATAATTTGCGAACTTCTGAGCTTCTTCAGGATGCTTTGTGAATGCTGATACATACATTGCGCGAATACCTGAGAAGGATTTCGGAGGATTATCGTTTCCAGGAAGTCTTGGCAAGGTGGTAACGCCAAAGTTAACTCCTGCCTCTCTGTAGCCTGCTATTGACCAGGGACCTGTAACTGCCATGGCAATAGTGCCGTTCTGGAAACCAGCGTTCATAAAGTCTCCTGTAAGGTCAGCAGCATCTACGTCCAAAATTTCTTTTCTGAGTGACTGGAAGTATTCCATGGATTTAATGGCTTCAGGACTGTTAACCATATGCTGTGATTTGTCTGTTCCCTCAGGACCAAAGAGGTCTGCTCCATAACCGGAGAGGAACATGTAGTTAAAGTATCCGTCGTCAACGTCCCATACGATGGCGTATTTGCCTTCTGCAGGATTATTGAATGTTTTAGCAAATTCCTTAACTTCTTCCCATGTCTTGGGAGGAGTTGAGATTATATCCTTGTTATAGAAAAGAGCGTAGGTTTCAACACCTGTTGGGAAACCGTAAAGAACACCTTCTGAAGAAGTAGCTGTTATCGCAGCTTCTATCATATTCTTTTTAATCTCATCGGCGTATTGGTTTTCAAGGATGATTCCACTTACCAGCATTTCGCCAAGCTTATCGTGGGGAGCCGCAAATACATCGGCGCCAACGCCTGCAGGACCATCAAGCTGAATCCTCTGAGCTGCATCGGTGTGAGCAACAGGCTCAACTTCAATGGTTACATGAGGATTCTCAGCCATGTATGCTTTTGCCATTTCTTCCAGGAAGGTTTTTTCAGGGCCATCGGATTCCCATACTTTCAGGGTGACTGGCTCTGGTTTGTTGGAATCATTGTTTTGAGGTGTAGATGAGTTTTCCGGAGTAGTTGTGGCATCGTTTGATGCAGGCTGTCCGCATGCAGCAAGAAGCGATACAGACAGGATGACTGAAAGAACTAAGGATAAAATTCTGCGCTTAGTCATTTAATTTTCCTCCTTAATAACTTTGATATTTTACTGTTCAAGCAAGCGTTTGCACTTGGCACACTTTAAATATAATACCGTTGTATAAATTTGTCAATGCATATTTAATAAATTATGCCAAATAATTATTAAACATTTGTAATAATTGAATAAAGAAATGCACATATAATTGTTTGTCTGTTGAATAGGTTAATATGATTTGCTCAAATTTTTAATGTTTTTGTGTGAATGCAATATGCAATCGGTTACGCTTTCTGATATAATTAATTCAATTTGAATTTACTGAACCTGGAAAATCAAATGGAGGGCTGGGAAATGAAAAGCTGCTATTGAGCATATTTCATATTCAAAAGCTAGGCAAAACCTCACTTTAACCCAAAATAGAGGTAGCTGAATTTACGGGAGAAGATTGTATACGCGTTATCCTTCAGACTCTAGCTTAAATATTGGAGGCAATGAAGGCTTTAAGCTTTGGGTGATAAAAAGGAGATAGGAATTAGCGAGGTTATACGAGGCTCAGATGGAAAGGGCTTTATAATAAACTTAAAGAAGGGATTGACCTTACTATGTCTTATGTTTTGTCAAAGGAAGATTTCGGAGAAATAAACGTATCAACAGCAAGGATATATAATACAGACAATTTTAATGAGAATTTCTATTATGACGGGGATGACCTGGGGGCGGTATACAAAAAGGATGAAACCAGGTTCAGACTATGGGCTCCCACTGCTGAAAAAGTAATTCTTAAGCTTTATGACAAAGGGGATGGAGGAACACCCACAAGTACAGTGGATATGGTGCGTACAGAAAAAGGAACCTGGTATACAGAAGTCAAAGGTGACTTAAATGGAGTGTACTATACATATGAGATAACAGTAAACGGCCAGACAAATGAAGCAGTGGACCCATACGCAAAGGCAGTTGGGGTTAACGGAAACAGGGGCATGGTTGTTGACCTTGCCGCAACTAATCCCAAGGGCTGGGAAAAAGTGGGATATATAAAGCTTGACAGTCCCACAGATGCAGTCATTTACGAAATGCATATCAGGGATACATCAATAGATCCTTCATCGGGAATTAAAAACAAGGGTAAGTATCTTGGCTTTACAGAGATAAAGACAAAATCACCTGAAAGCGGAGTTCTTACAGGACTTTCCCATGTAAAAGAGCTGGGAGCAACACATATCCATCTATTGCCCTCCTTTGATTTTAATTCGGTTGATGAGAAAAATCCTGACACACCACAGTTCAACTGGGGCTATGACCCAAAGAATTATAACGCACCTGAAGGTTCCTACTCTATGGATCCCTTTAACGGAGATGTAAGGATACGAGAATTTAAAGAAATGGTCAAGGCAATCAAGAGTCAGGGAATAGGGGTTGTAATGGATGTTGTTTACAACCATACGGCTCTGTCAGCCGACTCAGACTTTAATAAAATAGTTCCCGGCTATTACTACCGCATTACCTCTTCAGGCGCTTTCTCAAACGGCTCGGCCTGCGGTAATGAGCTGGCATCGGAACGCCTCATGGTAAGAAAATTTATTGTGGATTCAGTTGTATATTGGGCAAAAGAATATAAAATAGACGGATTCAGATTTGACCTTATGGGTCTACACGATATTGATACCATGAACGGGATTGCAAGGGAATTAAAGAAAGTGAACCCGTCAATTCTTCTTTATGGCGAGGGCTGGACAGCCGGAGCTTCAACCCTTCCCCAAAACAAACAGGCCATAAAGTCCAATATATCTAAGGTGCCGGATATTGCGGTATTTAACGACAACATACGGGACGGCATAAAGGGGCATGTCTTTGATTCAGAGGCACCCGGATTTATAAGCGGCAAATATGATTTAAAGGAAAGTGTTAAGTTCGGAATAGTTGGAGCAGTAAGCCATCCGGGAATTAATTATTCCCAGGTTAATTACGATAGGATGCCATTTGCCGTATCTCCCTGTCAGTGCGTCAATTACGTGGCTTCCCACGACAATCTTACATTCTTTGACAAGCTTATAGCTTCCACAAAGGGTAAATCCGAGGAAGAGCTTAAAACCATGACAAAGCTCGGAAGCGCAATTGTAATAACATCCCAGGGAATTCCCTTTATGCTTTCAGGTACGGACTTTATGAGAACAAAGAAAGGGGATGAAAATTCCTATAAGTCACCAGACGATATAAACGCCATAGACTGGGAGCTTAAAAGCAAATACATGGACGTATTTGAATATCATAAGGGCCTTATTGCATTAAGAAAAGCACATCCTGCCTTCCGCATAAAAACTGCTGAGGAGGTTGCTTCCAAGTTAAAATTTATAGATACTCCTGACCATCTTATAGCCTACACAATTGAAAACTATGCCAATAAAGATAACTGGAAGACTATCCTGGTTGCCTTTAATGCGTCAGGCAATGATGAAAAGGTAAGCCTTCCTCTTAAAACCAAATGGAATATAGTTGTAGATGGGAATAAGGCAGGAGTTGAGACCCTTGCCACTTTACAGGGTGATTTAATAATTGTACCTGCTATGAGCGCCATTGTGGCATATGACGCAGAAACGGCAAAGGATACATCCGGCAAAACAGGTGCATTGCTTGTCGCAATCGGAGCAGGGGTTGCTGCTATTGCAGGAATATTGGGGGCACATTATCTTAAAAAACGCAAAAAGACAAAAAAATAGGAAAAGGGGAACTTAGGTAAGGGATCTGTCCTTGAATGGCCTCAAAGTACGAATAATGCAAAATTAATATTGTTAATCTTCCGTTTTCCGGGTTGATTCTCTTGCAACCAGCGTGGGAGATAAAAGGCTGCACTGCATTGTTAATGCCGGTGTCTTAAGCTTTTTAATCAGGATATCTGCCGACTGGATTCCAAGTTCATAAACATCAATGTCAACCACGCTCATTTTAGGTTCGGTGTATGGCGCAAAAGGATAATTGTCAAAGGTTATGAGAGCCATATCCTCAGGTACGCGTATTTTCTTTTTATTAAGACATTTCAGAACCTCAAAGGCTATAAAATTGTTTGAGCAGACTAACCCATCAGGGGGTTCCTTCATTGCTGCAAGTTCATCAACCAAAGCAGGAATATTTGTATTCGACATATCTTTGGCGTATTCGTTTTTTAACTCAAGTCCCGAAGACAATAGCGCCTTCTGATATCCTTCATATCTCATCTTGCAAATATAATTGTTTAAACCGTCCCCTATAAAGGCAATTCTTTCGCAGCCACTGTCTATAAGATGCTTAGCGGCAATTTCTCCGGCTCTTGCATTGTCAATATCAACCCAGCACTCGCTTGACTCAAACCAAGGACGGCCTATATACACCAGAGGGAAATTATGCTTTTTTAATATTTTGACAAGCTTTGGATCAAACCCGGCAAGATGGATAAGAAAGCCGTCCACGCTTTTTTGCATTATCAGCCTTTCAAGTTCTTTACAGTCATTAACTACAGTACTCATGTTGATGAGAGTGATAAGGTATCCGTTCTTTTTTGCAATTTCCTCAGCACCGCTTAAAATCTCGTATATATAGGGATTTAGGAAGGCGTCCTCTCTGTTGAGGCTCATAATAAGGCCAATATGGTAAGAACTCTGCTGGGCAAAGCTTCGGGCTATGATATTTGGATAATAGTTAAGCTCCTTCATGGCATTAAAAATCCTCTGCTTGGTGGCGGCAGGGATAGACGGGTTGTCATGAATAGCTTTGGATACGGTTGAAATTGACACGCCTGCTTTCTTGGCTACATCTTTAATGGTAACTGCCAAAATATCACCTCGTAGGAAACCGGTTTCTTTAATAATCACGTATATCTGATGATAATATTTTATAACTGATTTTATGGCTTTACAATATTATCTCCTTTATGCGCTTCTAATAAAGTCAGTTTTTGAGATTTCAATTTTTCCATAATGCCTGAAACATAGGGCGAATATTGACACATATAACTTTTCCAATAATAAATCCCTGATTTCATATTACGAAAATATGTGTTTACAAAATTGCCTGAAAGATATATATTAGAGTTAAGAAAGCGTTTTCCTAAAGGGAGGATTTTGAATAATGAACAAGCATGCCGTATTTCATTTGCCTGACTCAAGCTATGCCTTCGCCTTAAATGAAAAGCGAGTGTGTTTAAGACTCAGAACGGCCAAGGGAGAAATTAAAAAGTGCGTACTCTTTTATGGTGACAGGTTTTATCATGAACAAAAAGTAAAGATGACATCGGTCGAAATGGTCAAAGTTGCTTCAGACAGGCTATTTGACTATTTTGAAGCCGATTTTGAAACCGATATAAACAGGATTTGCTATTATTTCTGGCTTACAGACGGTGTTGAGGACTACTATTATTATTCAGGTATCTTTGCCCATAAACCTGGTGCCAACAGAGGCGAATATTATCAGTTCCCCTTTGTTCGCAGAGAAGATATTGCAGATGTTCCCCAATGGGCAAAAAATGCAATTCTATACCAGATTTTCCCTGATAGCTTTGCCACATCAAAAAGAAAGATGAATGTAACAAGCGGCTCCAAATTAACGGCTACAAAAGATGAATCAAGGCACAGACTTGGCGGAACCATAAAAGGCATAACCGAGAACATTGATTACATAAAAGAACTTGGAGTAAACTGCATATATCTTAATCCCATTTTTTCAGCCGAATCATATCATAAATACGACACTATAGACTATTATTCCATAGACCCATGCTTCGGGACCATGGAAGACTTCAAGGAATTTGTCGATACCTGCCATAAAAATGGTATCAGGGTTATCCTTGACGGCGTCTTTAATCACTGCGGCTGGAAATTCTTTGCCTTTAAGGATGTATTGGAGAAGGGGGAAAAATCAGCCTATAAAGATTGGTTCTACCAAATAGATTTTCCCGTTGACACTAAAAAACCCAATTATGCGGCATTTGCCTATGTGCCCAACATGCCAAAGCTTAACACCGGCAATCCGGAAGTTGTGAAATATTTCTGTGATGTGGGTCGCTACTGGATTCGCGAAGCAGGAATAGACGGATGGCGCCTTGATGTTGCCAACGAAATTAACCATGACTTCTGGAGAGCTTTCAAAAAAGCTGTAAGGGAAGAAAAACCCGATGCCTTCCTTATAGGTGAAATCTGGGAGGATGCAGAGCAATGGCTTATGGGAGACCAGTTTGACTCAGCCATGAATTACAGGTTCACTTACCTTTGCAAGGACTTCTTTGCCAGCAATGATATGAGTGTGGATGATTTTGACAATAACCTGGGCTACATGCTGATGCGCTATAAAAGGCCAATAACACTGGTACAGATGAATATGCTTGACTCCCATGATGTTCCGCGCTTTTTGCATTACTGCGGGGAAGACATACGCCGCTTAAAGCTTGCAGCTCTGTTTATGATGACCTATGTGGGCATTCCGTCGGTCTACTACGGCGACGAAAAGGGAATGACAGGATTTGAGGATGTTGAGTACCGCTCGCCAATGATCTGGAATGACGGCCCAAAAGAAAAAGATGTTTTAGAGTACTATAAAAAGATTATCGGGATTAGAAATAAGCATATCAATGTATTTACCGGCGGCGTGAAAACCGTATTTAAGGATAATGCAACCGGTACATACGCATATAAAAGGTTCGATGGAAATGAAGAAATTACAGTGGTTCTCAATAACAGCGATGTCCACAGGGAAATTGATATTCCGTTGCAAGGCTTTGTAACAGGTGCGGTTGATCTGTTAAACGGAACATCTGTCAAGTGTTCAGCAAACGGCATCAGGCTTAATCTTCCTCCTTTTGGAGGAGCAGTCATTGCCAAAGCCTGATTGTCCTAAAAAGGAGGCAGCAAGGTATTCCTGATGCTATGTTAATTAATGCAACTTTTGATACCATGCAATGCTTCAAAATATCTGATATTTTAGTAAGTATAATCATAATAATGTAATTAAAGGGGGCAGGGCAAAAACCTGCCTCTTTGATATTGGTCAGAACTCATATTTTTGGGGCTTTATTACCCTTAACATTTAGGTAAATATCAAAATTCTTTATGATTATAGACTTTAGCATTGCATAGTGTTAAAATAATGACAAACTTAAGGCAATACCTTTATTCCGGCTGAATATGGTATTAATAATACGGAGAATGGAGTGATCCAATTATGGCAAGAGTATTTAATTTTTCAGCAGGCCCCGGAACTCTTCCTGAGGAAGTGTTGAGGCAGGCGGCAGAAGAAATGCTTGATTACAAAGGTTCCGGCATGTCGGTTATGGAAATGAGCCATCGTTCATCCTGGTATGAAGATATACATAACAAGGCCATAAGCGACCTCCGTGAGATTATGAGAATCCCTGACAACTACAAGGTGCTTTTCCTCCAGGGCGGTGCTCACCAGCAATTTTCCATGGTACCATTAAACCTCATAAGGAATGGAAAGGCTGATTATCTGGTAGCGGGCGTATGGGGCAAAAAAGCATATCAAGAGGGTAAAAAGTTCCTTTCGGCCAAAGTTGTTGCCTCATCTGAAGACAAGAAATTCACCTATGTTCCCAAAATAGATAAATCAATGTTAAGCGAAGATGCGGACTTTTTCCATATTACAACCAACAACACCGTTTACGGCACCCGCCTTCGTGACAAGGACATAGTATGTCATGACAATGTTCCCCTTGTAGCTGATATGTCATCCAACATCCTTTCTGAGGTCTATGACGTATCAAAGTTTGGCATGATTTATGCCGGGGCACAGAAGAATATGGGACCGGCAGGTGTTACTGTGGTGATTATCCGTGAAGATCTCATCCAGGAAATTGACGAATCGGTTCCCACAATGCTTCAGTATAAGATTCATGCAGATAACAATTCCCTTTACAATACCCCTCCCTGTTACAGCATTTATATTTGCGGACTTGTCTTTGAATGGATTAAAAAGAAGGGCGGAGTAGAGGCCATCCAAAAGATTAATGAAGAAAAGGCCAAACTCCTGTATGACTGCATAGACAGCTCCAATCTCTTTAAAGGCACTGTTGAAAAATACGACCGTTCAATTATGAATGTGAACTTTGTAACAGGAAATGAGGAACTTGATAAGAAGTTTGTCAAGGAAGCAGCCGAGAGAGGTCTTGTAAACTTGAAAGGATACAGGACTGTTGGCGGTATGAGGGCAAGTATCTACAATGCAATGCCCATTGAGGGTGTAAAGGCCCTTGTTGAGTTCATGAAAGAGTTTGAAGAGAAAAATTCATAATTTCCACTGTGCAAGCAAGCTTTGCATCCAACCGTATACGTCCATGGCGTATACGGTTTTTAAATTTTCTGCGGTTAATACATCATTGGTTTTTCCAGATGATACAACGGTTCCTTTGTCAAGAAGCAGGGCATGGGTTCCGTAAGCCATAGCAAGTGAAAGGTCGTGTACAACAGAAATCACCGCCCTGTTGCCTTCCTTTATCCAATTTGCTATAAGCTCAAATATCTGCTTCTGATATACAAGATCCAGATGATTGGTGGGTTCGTCAAGAATCAGAAGCTTTGGGTCCTGGGCGAATACCTGGGCAAGAAAGGCTCTCTGAAGTTCACCGCCGGACAAGGTTAATATGGATTGCCTGCGAAAAGACTCCATTCCGGTAATTTTAAGAGCCATGTCTATTTTTTCTGAATCCTCATTGCCGCTTGAAAAAATACCTCTGGAATAGGCGTAACGGCCAAGACTAACCACTTCCTCCACACTAAAGCCATAGCTTATAAAATGGTTCTGGCTTAAGACACCTATGTTTTTGGCAAGCTGTGACGGCTTAAGGCCTGAAACATCTGTACCTTCAAAATATACTTTCCCCGAATATGGAACGCACTGAGAAATGGCGTTTACAATGGTTGATTTTCCTGAGCCGTTGGGCCCTACAACCATGAGCCATTGTTTTTCTTTAACGGAAAAGCTTATGTCTTTTGCGGCTGTCAAATTGCCGAATTTTACGGTAAGGTTCTTAACTTCAAGCATGGCTTCATTTACTTGCCTTTCTTGTCAAATAGAATATATACACAAAGGTTACAGATCCAATGAAGGACGTAACAACTCCTATGGGAAGCTCCAGAGGGCTTACGATTGTGCGTGCGGCAAGGTCTGCAAGCATAAGAAATATTGCGCCGCCATACAAAGATGCGAAAAGCAGGCGCTTGTGGTTAGGACCCACAATCATCCTTGCCATATGTGGAATTACAAGTCCCACAAATCCAATATTGCCCCCGACGGATACACAGGCCCCCACAAGTGCTGAAACCGATATAAGAATAAGCATTTTAACTTTCTTTACATTAACTCCCACGTGCCTTGCATTATCCTCGCCTATGGCAAAAGCATTAAGCTCCCTTGAATGAATGAGAATAATAGTTCCAAATACAATGAGGGATGCCAAAAGGGCTATGACGTTAAGATAGGTGCTTCCTGCGAGGGAACCCATGGTCCAGAATACAATGGGCTTTATCTTTTCACCTGCAATAGCCGTAACAAGACTTATTATGCTGTTTACAAACATGGTAAAGATAATGCCCATGAGTATTATGGTGTTTGTGGAAAGAGAAGAGTCCAGCCTGTAAGTAACTGAAAGAATAAAAATTAGGGAAAGAAAGGCGGACAGCATTGCAACCGCCATTGTGCCGCCCTGAGAAAAACCCGGAATGGTTATGCCGAAGGCAATGGCGATAACGGCTCCTAAGGAAGCTCCGGAGGATACTCCAAGGGTGGAACCGTCTGCCAGGGGATTTCGAAGAAGACCCTGCATGGCACAGCCGCAGAGGGATAAGGAGGCGCCGGTAAGTGCGACACTAAGAACCCTGGGCAGGCGCACAAATAAAATTATTGACTGAGACATTCCCTCGGGTATGGGAAGCCCGAATATGCTGTTCCATATAACCGTGAAAGTCTCAGCCAATGGTATTGACACGCTTCCAAGACACACGCACATAACCATTACGGCAATGACAGATAATATAAATATTAAATGTTCTGTAAATTTAATGTTCTCAGTTGTTTTTCCCATATTTCTTTCCAGTTGTTTTATTTTTGATGTAAGAATCAGAATAATATCTGACTTGTTATTGCAAAGGGATTATATTCATAATGGCCGATAATCTTTGGTTAATAATGTTAGAGTGTTTTTTTAGGAACCTGATGCCTAATTCTCATAAATAAACTTATACATGTCGGTAAGTGCATTTACAAGTCTTGGGCCGGGGCGGCAGATTTCATTTGAGTCTACATTAAGGACAGCCTTGTTCTTAATTGCTTTCATATTCTGCCAACTGCTTCTTCCCATTATCTCCTCGGTGGGAGTTTTGCCTTCACCGAAATACATGGCTATGGTAACTATATAGTCCGGGTCACGCTCAATGACCTGTTCTTCAGAAATCTCGGCCCAGCCTTCAACGTCTGAAAAGGCGTTTGTTAAGCCAAGCATTGCTGCAAGTTCGTCCATAAATGTTCCCTTGCCTGCGGTCCAAAGGCCGAATTCAAGAGGAGATACTTCAAAATAAATGGTTTTGCCGCTATTCTTATCTGCCTTTGCAGAAATATCTGAAAAAACTGATTTCATATTGTCTATTACTGCATCAGCTTCCTTATCTTTTCCTGCAATTGTTCCAATGAGCTTTATGGCGGTATAAACGCCCTCAATGTTCTGAGGATCTGATACTACAACCTTGATTCCTGCTTTTTCAAGGGTTTCGGCATGTTCTTTGCTTTGTGCCATTTTGCTCATAATCACAACCTGAGGGTTTAGGGCTATAATCTGTTCTATATTGGTTTCCATGCCGGACTCGACGCTTGGTATACTATTAACCTCTTCAGGATAATCACAGTATTCCCCGCGGCCAACAAGTTTGTCTCCGGCACCAATAGCGTATAAAATCTCGCAGTCGGCGGCAGAGAGCACCACAATTTTCTCGGCTGGCTTGTCCAGTGTTATTTTGCGTCCAGCCATATCGGTAACTTCAATTTTGTCGGTTACAGGCTTCTGGGTCTCTGTTTGAATGGATGAAGCAGGTGTATTGGATGAATTATTGGTTCCGGCATTGGTGCAGCCGGCAAAAGAGAATACCAGCAGAATAAATGCCAGTATGGCAGAAATGCGTTTTTGTGTTTTCATAATGACTCCTTTCAAAAAATAATTCTCTCTGACAAGATGGGAATTGAATTGAAGGAGCGCAAAAAAGCTGCTCCCTCAAGGATTGAGGAGCAGCCTTAAAATGCAGAAAAAAAGCATGTATTCCCAACCCCAGAGGCATAATGTGTATCCAGGTCTCCCGACTTGGCTTCATCCTACTCTGGCGTCTTCCCGTCTTGCGACAGTGACATAATGCCATTTGGTCAGCTTCACGGTTACTGGGATAGTCCGGAAATCTCATCCGCGTTCCCTTGGCATCAATGGATGCCAGCAAAAAGATTTTGCAGATACACATGTTTCTTTATGGCTGAGTATAGCACGGTAAAAATATAAGGTCAATATCCCCAAAGTCCCGGATTTGACTTATGCCATTTAAAAGCTGAGTACAAGTTATCACAAAGTCTGCCGTGCTTGTATTTTTATATGCCTTAAGGTATCATTTAAAGTAGATTTATAGTACATAATACATATTATACTGGGAGGTATGGGTGCTTTTGATGCATCCTTTTAAGTGATGAGAGTAAATTTGGATGACAGCATTCTTTTAAAGGTTGAAAAACCTGCTAAATATACAGGAAACGAGTGGAATATGGTAAAAAAGAACCCGGAAAATGTGGATGTGCGTTTTGCCTTCTGCTTTCCGGATGATTATGAAATAGGCATGTCCCACTTGGGCATGAAAATCCTTTACCATGTTTTGAATAAGCGTGAAGATACCTATTGCGAAAGATGCTTTGCCCCATGGGCAGACATGGAAGCCTTGCTTAAAGAGAAGGGATTGCCCCTTTATACTTTGGAGACATATACTCCACTTTCAGAGTTTGACCTTGTAGGTTTTACCCTTCAGTATGAAATGAGCTTTACCAATATACTGAATATGCTTAATCTGGGCGGAATCCCTGTTCTTGCGAAGGATCGCAAAGAGGGGGATCCTTTTGTCCTTGCCGGAGGTCCCTGCGCCTGTAATCCAGAGCCTCTTGCAGATTTTATTGACTTCTTTGTAATTGGTGAAGGCGAAGAAGTTATAAACGAGATAATTGATGAGTACAAGGACTGGAAGAAATCCGGGGAAAACAGGGAACAGTTTTTAATGCGGGTCGCCCGTATTGAAGGGGTCTATGTACCTTCTTTTTACGATGTTTCATATAATCAGGACGGCACCGTTAAAGAGATAAGGCCTAATATAAGCGGTATCCCCGAAAAAGTTAAAAGACGCATAATAAAAGACATGGATTCGGTTGATTTCCCCGATGATATAATTGTTCCATATGTAGGCACTGTTCACGACAGGATTATGCTGGAGCTTTTCAGAGGCTGCATACGCGGCTGCAGGTTCTGCCAGGCAGGATTCATATACCGGCCTGTCAGGGAAAAAAGCCCTGAAAAGCTTTTGGAGCAGGCAAAATCCTCGGTGAAAAAAACCGGTTATGAAGAAATCTCGCTGGTTTCGTTAAGCACAAGCGATTATTCTGGTCTTTTTGATCTTTGCAACAATCTTATTGAATATACCGAAAAAGAGAAAGTAAGCTTGTCATTGCCTTCCTTAAGGGTTGATAATTTTACCCTTGGCCTTATGGAAAAGGCGTCAAAGGTAAGAAAAAGCGGCTTAACTTTCGCTCCCGAAGCAGGAACCCAGAGACTTAGGGACGTAATTAACAAGGGTGTCACCGAGGAAGATCTCTTGGCTTCTGTAAAGCTTGCTGTGGCAGGGGGATGGAATTCTGTAAAGCTCTATTTTATGATTGGCCTTCCCACCGAGACCATGGAAGATGTATACGGAATTGCCGACCTTGGCATAAAGCTTATTGAGTCCTGCAGGACTCTTCCCGGGGATGCAGGCAAATCATTGAAGATAACATTAAGCACATCCTGCTTTGTTCCAAAGCCTTTTACTCCTTTTCAGTGGGAGCCCATGGACACCATGGAAAGCTTAATGGAAAAGCAGCATAATTTAAAGGACAGAATCAGAAAGCTGACCAGGATTACCTACAATTATCATGATGCCAAGCTGAGCATGCTTGAGGCCGTACTGGCAAGGGGAGACAGAAAGGTTGGCAGGGTAATTTATACTGCCTGGAAGAAAGGCTGCAAATTTGACGGCTGGGATGAATTCTTCTCCTTTGACAAATGGATGGAGGCCTTCAGGGAAGAAGGCATTGATCCCATGTTCTATGCAAACAGAAGAAGGGAATTTTCAGAGGTCCTTCCCTGGGATCATATTGACATGGGTATCAGCAAGGCATTTCTGCAAAAGGAATGCGAGAAGGCCCATGAGGGGGATTTAACAAGAAACTGCGCAGTGGGCTGCTCCTTATGCGGTGCTCAGGATTATAAGACCGGAATATGCGTAAGAACCAGACGGAGTGTATAAATATGGCGAAATCTTTAAGATTCAGATTTTCCCGAGGCGAAGGATTAAAATATCTTGCACATTTGGATATCCTCAGAGTTTTTGAAAGAGCGTTGAAAAGGTCAGGACTCAATGTATCATATACTCAGGGCTTCAACCCCAGACAAAGGCTTGTTTTTGGCCTTCCCATGTCCATTGGCCTTACAAGTGAGGCTGAATACGCCGACATAGTTTTGGAAGAGGATGTAACCCCTGAGTATTTTATAGAAACCCTGAACAGGTCGCTTCCCGAAGGCATCAGATTACATGAAGCCGTTGAGCTTAATAACAAGGAAAACATTATGAATCAAATTGCTGCTGCCAGGTATATAGTGCCTTTTGAAACATCCGAAGACATAAGCCAGGAAGAAATGGAAAACCTCATATACAGGATGCTTTCTAAGGAAGAAATCCTTGTTGAGAAAAAGACAAAAAAGGGAATGCGGCAAACCAACATAAGACAAATGATATATTCCATTTCAGCCACAAAAAAGGGATCTGGAATTTTTGAGCTTGAGGCTTTTTTAAGTGCCGGGGCTGAAAGCAATTTAAGAGCTGATTTATTGATGGAAGCCATAAAAAAAGAGACGGGTCTTGATATAAGGGTTATTTCCATCCATAGGAAAGCTCTTTACGCGTCCACTTTCAATGAGTGGAAAAATCCTTTAGAGGTTGCCAATGCTTAAGGACATTCTTTTGGATTCTGGACATAACCAGATAAGGATGGCAATCCTGGAAGACGGGGTGCCGGTGGAAATTCATATTGAGAAGCGTGAAAACAAAAGCCTTGTGGGCAATATCTACAGAGGAAAGGTTGTCAGGGTTCTTAAAGGCATGCAATCAGCCTTTGTGGATATAGGCCTTGATAAAAACGCTTTTTTATATGTAAAAGATATAGCTCCCATCAAATATGACGATAATGGCGAAATCACTTTAATTAGCAATCAGGACATCTCAAGGCTTCTTACCCAGGGACAGGAGATATCTGTTCAGGTAATCAAGGACGCTTTGGGTGAAAAAGGGCCAAGGGTTACAACAAGACTGTCCCTGCCCGGCAGGTATTCTGTTTTAATGCCCCGAAGCAATGTCCTTGGAGTATCAAAGAAAATTAAGGACCAGGAAGAAAGAAAGCGCTTACGTCAGATTGCCCAGGCCTCCATGCCTCCTTATGCAGGCATAATTGTCAGAACTGCAGCTGAAGGTGTTCCTGATGAAGTGATTTCCGAGGATATAGAAAATCTTAAAATTCTGCATGAATCCATCCTGAACAAAGAAAGAAAGGGAAAGGTTCCAAGGCTTCTTTACGGTGAGCCGGGAATAATCGCCCAAACTGTAAGAGAATACTTAAAACCTGACATTAACCGTTTTATAGTAAATGATCTAAAGGAATATGAAAAAATAATTTCCATTCTTGAGGACACATCTCCCGAACTAAAACCTAAGGTGCAGTATTTTACAAGGGACTATGATATGTTTTCCTATTATAATGTGGAAAGCGCACTTCTTGAAGCCCTGTCACGAAAAGTATGGCTTAAAAGCGGAGCTTATCTTATTTTTGACTACACCGAGGCACTAACGGTTATTGATGTGAACAGCGGCAAATTTGTCGGAAAGTTGGACCTTGAGGATACGGCACTAAAAATAAATCTTGAGGCTGCAAAAAGCATTGCTCACCAGATTCGCCTCCGTAATTTAAGCGGAATTATAATAGTTGATTTTATTGATATGCATAAAAAAGAACACCGGGAACAGGTAGTTCAGACTCTCAGAGATCTTGTAAAGGAGGATAAAACCCATACCGTGGTTATGGGCATGACCGAGCTGGGATTAGTGGAAATCACAAGGAAAAAAATTCGCCAGCCCCTGTACAAGAGCTTTACAGAAGTTTGCAGCGCCTGTGACGGTACAGGCTTTAGGCCCATTAAAGCTCACCGCTGATATAAATTTCCCCTCATTATCTTTTTTACATTTCGTATATTATACTTGACAGGAAAAAATTAGTTATATATAATAAGTGTACTATCATACATAGTACACTTATTGTGCTTTTGGATTTTTTTATAGGACTTTAAGGGGGAGGGATTACTATCATAGTAGTTGACGTCAGAAGTCCAAAACCCATATTTGAACAAATCAGAGACAATATTAAGCAGCTGATTATTACAGGTGCCTTAAAACAGGACGAAAAGCTTCCGTCCATAAGGGAGCTTTCCCAAATGACTTCCATTAACCCAAATACTATTCAAAAGGCATACCGGGAGCTTGAGTCCGAAGGCTTTATCTACACTGTGCCAGGAAGGGGCAATTTTGTTGCGCCCGCGCCAAAAAACCTGGATCCCAAAAAGATTGAGGAACTGTATTCAATACTCAAAGATACCGTTACTGAGCTGAACTTTTTAGGAATACCGGCAGAACAGATCCTGGATTTTGTCCGCAACACCTTACTTCAAGGAGGATTAAAGCATGATTGAAATAAAAGGGTTAAAAAAGTCCTTTGACGGATTTTTTGCGCTGAATGGCGTTAATTCCAGCGTGAAAAAAGGGTCAGTTTATGGCCTGGTAGGACCCAATGGCGCAGGTAAAACCACTTTGATAAAGCATTTGACTGGTATTATGATACCTGATGAAGGTTCTATCACCATTGACGGCGAGCCAGTATTTGAAAATGTTAAATTAAAGTCAAAGATTGCCTATATTCCCGATGATATTTATTTCTTCCCGCAGGCTACCATTCTGGACATGAAAAAATACTACAAGTCCATTTACCCCGTCTTTGACGAAGAAAGATTTACAAAGCTTAGAGAAGTATTTCCAATTGACCCGAAGAAAAGACTTAAGCGCCTGTCCCGCGGTATGCAAAAACAGGCCGCATTCTGGCTGGGAATTTGCCTAAGGCCTGACATTATGATATTGGATGAACCAGTTGACGGGCTTGATCCTGTTATGAGACGAAAGGTTTGGAGTGTTCTCTTGCAGGACGTGGCAGAAAGAAACATGACCGTATTTGTATCTTCCCATAATTTAAGGGAGCTTGAGGATGTGTGCGACCATGTTGGAATTATGCATGAAGGAAGAATTATACTGGAGCGCAGCCTTTCCGAGATGCAAAACAACATAGTCAAGCTCCAGATTGCCTTTGAAGGGGAGGTTCCTGAAGAAATCAACAAACTTGACATACTAAACAGGCAATCCAGCGGACGTATATTAATACTTATTGTCAGGGGAGAGCGACAGCAAATCATGGAACACGTAAATAAGCTCAATCCTCTTTTAGTGGATGCCCTGCCTCTTTCACTGGAAGAAATCTTTATCTATGAGCTGGGAGGTATGAACTATGCAGTTAAAAACATCATTCTTTAATAAAGGAGTTTTCTTCAACAATATTAAGCGATTCTGGCTCATTACGTTTTCCTATACATTTTTTCTGTTTCTGTTTATAATGGGCGTTATAAATACCATATCACACCGTCTGGAATACGCCAGTACTGACATTAGGGATTTGTCGACCTCGATTTTACAGAACAGCGAGTTCATGACGATTTTTATTGGTTTTTACAGCCTTGTTGCAGCTCTTGCAGTATTTTCTTATATGCATTTTCCAAAGAGCACTGCAATGGTTCATTCACTGCCCATTCGCCGTGATACCCTGTTTGTGACAAACTATCTGTCAGGGCTTTTTATGGTTGTTTTTCCGCTCCTTCTTAACACAGTTATATTTCTTATTGCTGAGGCAGTACTGAAGATACCTTCCCTAAGCTATACATTTATCTGGCTTTTGGTTAACATAGTGCTGACATTCCTTTTATACACCTTTGCAGTATTTGCGGGGATGTTTACTGGACATTTGGCTGCCCAGACATTCTACTACTTAATTTTTAATTTCCTGGCCATTTTTCTGGAAAGCGTATTTAATTATGTAATGAGCAATTTATTGTTTGGCTTTTACGAAAAAGGAGAAAGGCTTTTTGCCCTGTCGCCCCTATTAAAGATTTCCGAACTGTTCAGAGCTTTCAGAGATGACAAGGGTGAATGGCTGCTATTAGCCGCATATTTTGTTGCAGGAATTATATTCCTTGTGTCAAGCTTTTTCCTTTACAGGAAGAGACATATGGAAACAGCCACCGATGTTGTCAGTATCAAGGTGGTAAAGCCCATATTTAAATACAGCGCAACTTTTTGCTCATCGGCATTGCTTGGCAGCATAATGGTCAACATATTTGACTTGCAGTATAACCTGGCTGGTTTTATCATTACTTATCTTATTGGCGGCTTAATAGGTTATTTCGTATGCGAGATGCTTCTTAGAAAGAGTTTCAGGGTGTTTAATGCGTATAAGGGATTTGTGGTATATGCTGTTATTCTGACCCTCGCATTCTTTGCCATCAACATGGATATATTTGGCTATACCAATTACGTTCCCCAGGACAGTGATGTGGAAATTGTAATGTTATCAGATTACAATGATGTGAGAGCAGAGCTTGCCCTGGATCCGGGAAAGTATGATCCTAATAGGCATAGATACCTTCTGGCTGATGATTATGAGCATCCTTATGTAAAAAATCCGCCGCAGGTACTTAATGATGAGCATATAAGGATGTTAAGGATGGAGCCGGCTATTGCGGAGACCCGTGAGGCCATTACAAAAGCCCGATTGATTCATAAGTATATTATCGAGAACAAGGGGCTTTTCATGCAAAATCTGCTGTCATATGAGAAAACTGATTACTATGACAGTGAGACATATCAACTCCGCAGGCTTTATATTGGTTACAGGCTTAAAAACGGCTCAGTTATCATGCGAAATTATTTCCTTGTAACATATAAAGGAAATACCGAACTGGATAACCTTTTAAGAGAATATCTTTCGCTGCCTGAAGTTGAAGAAAAATACGATCCCCTTATTAAGGCAGAGCCGGAGGATATCAGATATATAAATGTAGGTGTATATTACCCTGATAAGGCCAATGTATCACAGGATGTGGAGGACGTAGAAAAGTTACTTAAAGCATACAAGGAAGATGCTCGAGCCCGTGACCCACTGAGCCTTATGTATGGTACAAATAAAGGAATCATTAATATTGAGCTTCGTTTCAATTTGTATGAAAACAGAAAACCGTATTTCAAACAAAACTATTATTACAGGAATCTTTCGGAGCAAGACCAGAACACGACAAGGGCATTGATTGAAATGGGCATTCTAAAAGCCGATGAGATTGAAATAATTAAATCAAATATTGATGGTGTAAGTATAATCAAATAAAGATTAGAGATTTAATCAAGTAATCTAAAAGCCGGTTGAGTTCAAAGAACCACCGGCTTTTTTATATTGAATTCAGAATATCGAAATTGATTTCTTTATATCAAAGACTTAAGAATTTAATTATTTCTTGAAGATTATAATTCCTGCAATCATCAGCGCCGCACCTATTAATTTAGTCCATTCAAAACACATTTTTTCGGTGCCGAATAGACCAAAACCTTCAATTAAACAGGAAGTAACAAGCTGAGCCAATAGAATAAGCATGGTTGCATATGCCGGACCCAAATCAGATATGCTTTTTATAACGGTGAAGGTAATTAATGCACCGATGATGCCGCCTAAAAGGTATAATTTATTTTCTACGTTAAATACCGAAAGCAAATTCTCCCTGCCTGTGAAGAACCATACACATATACTTGTGACGAAAGCTGTCAGATGGACCCAGCTGTTTGTAACCCACATACTGGATGAATCCATTACGCGGGTATTGAAAACACCTTGAACACTCATTGCCAGTCCTGCCAGTAATGCAAATATAATACCTTTAAACAAAGCAAATCTCCTCCAATTTAATATTGTTGGAGATTTTATTTTTTCCAATAAGCTTTGAACGTATTCTAAAGGAATAATTGTAAAGATTCAAAAAAGCCGGAAGGCTTAGAAAATAAGCTTCCGGCTTTTTTAGAAATGCTCTATAAACTTATTGTGCCGTATTGAAACAATAAGCTGATAATTAATTAACAAAACAAGGCAAACCCATTAACGGGTAATGGTAACCTTGGATAATCCCCTTGGTGTATCGGGATTTAAACCTCTTAATACCGAAAGACTGCAGGCAAAGATTTGTCCTACCACTGCATTTGCAAAAGGAACGGCAAATTCGCCTGCTCCATTGGGTATTTCAATTGAGGTATCTCCCTTTGAAAGTGCTTCAGCGTTATTTGAAACAACCAAAACATCTGCTCCCGCATTCTTAAGCTTGTTTATCATTTCCATGGAATCGGCAAGGGTAGGTCCTTCGGGAGCAAAGATTATAACTGGCATATGATTATCAATCATTGCAAAGGGCCCATGATGGAAATCAGATGTGGCATAGGCTTTGGCACGCACATAGGAGGTTTCCTGAATTTTTAAAGCCGATTCAAGAGCTATGGGGAAATTGATGCCCCTTCCCAGAACGAAGCATTCATTCATAAACCTGTAACGCTGTACCAGATTTTTTATATAATCAGCATTATCTATTACCTTCTGAACAATTTCGGGAACTTTGGAAAGCTCATTCTTTAAAGCTTCATCCTCTGCCCATTCTGCTATTAAATGAGCCAGAAGATATACCTGGGTTGTAAATGTTTTGGTTGCCGAAACGCTCTTTTCAACGCCTGCAGCGCAATCCAAGTGGAACTCGGCTTCCTGGGCGAGAGGGGAATCAGCATGGTTTGTAATTGGAACGGTCAGTGCTCCCTGCGCCTTGGCCTTATTTATAACCTCAAGAACGTCTGCGGCACGGCCGGATTGTGAAATTCCGATAACCAGACTGTCATCCATCTTAAGATTTCCGTTATACAGGGTAAAGATTGATGGTGCAGCCAGTGTGACGGGTATACCCAGCTTAATCTCGGCCAGGTACTTGGCATAAATACCAGCGTGATCAGATGTGCCTCTTGCAGCTATTATTACATGCCTGATATTTCTTTCTTTCAGAATTGATACAATTGTCCTGATATTTTTTTCATTCTGAATCAGGCATTTTTCAAATACTTTTGGCTGCTCGAGGATTTCAAGCCACATGTGTGTCATAAAAGCATCTCCTTACAATGATTTTTTTACGCTTTATATTTTGGCATTAGTTATATTATACATCAAAATTCCTGGTAAAAACGCAAATATATCTTTATGTTTTATTGGTTCGGGGAAAGTCCCAAAAAGTCTCTCATGGTTTCGGCAACATCATCTGCTTCCTTTTGAGTATCCATTTCTGAAAAAATCCTTATTAAGGGTTCGGTTCCGGAAAAACGTACAAGAACCCAGCCGCCGTTATCAAAGTATATTTTAAGTCCGTCCATATAGCTGACAGTTGCAATTTTATAGTCGTATTCAGG
This sequence comes from Clostridiaceae bacterium, assembly GCA_012719545.1. GTDB lineage: Bacteria > Bacillota > Clostridia > DSM-8532 > DSM-8532 > DTU059. The sequence goes on along the minus strand of JAAYAD010000078.1, from coordinate 89,851 downwards.
AATTTTCTTTTCCTCAAACAGCTTTTTGATTAATTTTGGCTTATCCTGGGCACTGAATTTATAATCGCTTTCATGTGTAAATGAATTGCCGAATTGCTGGTGTATTTCATCAAGCAGCCCGGACAGGCTTTTTCCGGTAACACTTATAAGCTCAATCAATAAACTTGCGGCAAAAATTCCGTCCTTTCCCGGGATATGTCCCCGAACTGTAAGGCCCCCGCTGCTTTCTCCGCCAATTAAAGCATTTGTCTTTTCCATCATAGAGCTTATATGCTTAAATCCTACGGGTACCTCATAGCATTTTTCACCGAAAGCCTGGGCAATTTTATCAAGGATATGTGTTGTGCCTATGTTTCGTACAGCGGGCCCCTTCCAGCCTTTATATTTAAGAAGATAATAATAAAGCAGCACCAGAATTTCATTGGGGTGAATGAACCTTCCGTTGTTGTCAATAATGCCTAAACGGTCAGCATCACCGTCGGTGCCAATGCCCAAATCATAATTCTTTTCAAGAACCATGTCCATAAGCCTCTTCAGTGTGTGGGAACTGGGGGAGGGGAGCCTTCCGCCAAATAGTGTGTCATGGCGGTCATTTATGGTATCCACCTCACAGCGGGCAGTTATAAGTATTGTTGAAAGGGAGGTCTTGGATACTCCGAACATGGGATCCAACAGAATTTTCAAATGGGCATTTTTAATGGCTTCAACGTCTATCATTGAAAGGATTGTATCTATGTACTCATTAAATGGGTCAATAAGCTTAATTGTGCCATCGCTTACGCCCTGTTCAAAATCTACGGATTTAATGTTGTCGTAAGATACAAGGGCTATTTTATCTTCTATCAGAGAGGTCACCTTTTCGGTGGCATCCCTGCCCCCCTGGGTAAAAATCTTAATGCCGTTGTATTCGGCAGGGTTGTGGCTTGCGGTTACGGCAGCTCCATAACAGGTTTCCATCCTCTTTACCGTAAACATGACAAGGGGGGTAGGAGCGCATTTTCCGATAAAATAAACCGGTATGCCATTGCCTGCAATTACCTCAGCCATCCAGCGGGCCGCCTTATCCGAGAGAAACCGTCTGTCGAATCCTATGATGAAACCCTTATTCTCACAATGCTGTTCCTTTATAAGAAGGGCAACTGCCTGGGACAGGATTCTCACGTTGTCCTTGGTAAAATCTTCTCCTATTATGGCACGCCAGCCACCGGTACCAAACTTTATCATATTAATCCTCCTTATCCTAACACTACTTCAACTGTATTCCTGCTTCCCTCTTTCTGGGGGAGGATAGGCCCGTTAACAGGTACGCCGTTCAGCAATATGGATTTGACGCCTTTTGAAACTCCGTAGGGATTCTTTACAATAATGTGATAATTGGCGCCCCGCCAGCGGCGGAATACCTCAAAGCCCTGCCAGTGGGAAGGTATGCAAGGATCAATTATCATGCCTTTCAAGGTTACCCTGATACCGAGAATATAGTGGGTTGCAGCATAGTATGCCCAGCCTGCGCTTCCGGTAAGCCAGGGGTGCCTTGCTCTGCCGTGAGCCTTGTGATCCCTGCCCATTATGAACTGGCAGTATGAATAAGGCTCGGCTTCACGGATTTCTATTTTGTCGTTCTGGTTATAGGGAAGAAGTGCGTCATAAAATTTCATGGCCCTGTCGCCCCTGCCCAGCTTGCACTCGGCAACCCATGCCCAGGGATTTGGATGGCTGAAAATGGCGCCGTTTTCCTTAATTCCGGGATATACCCTGGTTACAAAGCCAATGTCGTCATCGGGCTTGGTATAGGAAGGGGCGTTTAAGTGAAGGCCATATTCGGAATACAGATATTTATCCACCGCATCCATGCATGATAAGGCTCTTTCTCTGGATGCACAGCCTGATACAACAGCCCATGCATTGGACTCCAGGTGCACTTTGCCTTCTTTGTCGTTCTTAGTGCCTATTTTAACACCTTTTGCAGTGATTCCCCTTATGTACCATTCTCCGTCCCAGAGAACCTCCTCGCATACCTTTCTTACCTTTTCGGCCATTTTTGCATAGTGAGCCACATCTTCCTGTTTTCCCATGAAGTCGGCTATCTGGATAAATGCCTGAATTGCCCAGTAATGCAGGAAGGACACCATGGCGCTCTCACCGCCGCCTAAGTTTAAACAGTCGTTCCAGTCAGCCCTTAAGCCTTTGCAGATGCCGTTTGCTCCAACCTGCTGGGCAGAAAACTCAAGTATACGCTTCAAATGCTCATATACAGTTGCCTCTCCGCCGTCGGCAAAGGTCACGACTTCATCCAACAGTTCCTTTTCACCTGTTTCGGCTACATACTCAAGAACAGAATTGACAAGCCACAGGGCGTCGTCCGAACAGGCATCCTTAAGGCCATGTATCATATCCTTGGGCTCGGGTTCGGGGACAACGGTGGGGGATTTGAACTCATCCTTGCTGCTTTCGGGGTCAAACCATCTGGGTTCAAAGAGGTGGAGCCCATAACCCATGCTTACCTGGCCCCTTAAAAGCTCAATAATTCTCTGACGGCATTTTTTAGGATTGGAGTGGGGGACGCACATTACATCCTGGGCTGTGTCCCTGTAGCCTAAGCCGGTTCTTCCGCCAACTTCTATGAAGGAAGCAAATCTGGACCACACAACATTGGTTTCTGCCTGGTACAGATTCCAGGTGTTAAGCATTGTATTCATACCCTCATGGGGAGTTTTGCACTGGAAGGCATCAAGTTTATAACTCCAGTAATCTTTAAGGGCGGTGAATGCTTCATCAACCGTTTTGGGATCCATATATTTTTGCCTAATCTTTTTTGCCTCGTTTCTGTCGCCTACGCCAAGCATAAAGATTACTCTGGCCTTTTCACCCGGGTTAAGGGTGATTTTCTTGTGCAAAGCTCCGCAATGATTATTGCCAAGCTCGGTGCTACCGCTTAAAATTCCTCTTTCAACGCCTAAGGGGTTGGTTTCGGTGCGGTATGGTCCTATGAATTTGTCCCGAACCGCGTCAAAGCTGTCGGGCTCAAAGTTTGAAGTCATATATGTAAAGGAGCCGGGATCATAGAACAAGTCGAATTCAATAACTCCGTCCTCATAACTGGAACCGCTGCAGTATAGGCTCATCTGGAAATTCTGATTGTCAATTTCAACATGGTTGAATGAAAATTCCACGTAGGAAAATACGCTTATATTGCGGGCAACAGAGCTGTTGTTTGTAATTTTTACATCCCATAGCTCCACATCGTCATCCAAAGGTACGAATAATGTCTGCTCGGCATGAATATCTGAATAGTCGCAGAAAAAGCGGGAGTAGGATAGCCCGTGGCGGCATTTGTAGCTGGCTTTATCCAAAGGTTTTCCCACCGGCTGCCATGAAACCGACCAGTAATCACCCGTTGAATCATCCCTTAAGTAAACATAGTGGCCCGGCCTGTCCATTGGAATTCCGTTGGGCCTGAAGCGGGTAAGCCTTCTGTGCTGGGATGACTTATAGAAGGAATAGCCTCCGGCATTATGGGATATTACGGTGCAAAAGTCCTTTACTCCCAGGTAATTTGTCCAGGATACGGGAATGTCAGGCCTTTCAATGACATACTCCCTGTTCTCATTGTCAAAATAGCCGTACCTCATATTAATCATACCTTTCTATAAAGAATATAGGACACAGGACCAAAAACCAGAAAAGCACGGTTGCGGATAATTTTATTATATTTCTGATAAAGTAAGGGCAAAATCCTGCGGGCTTGCCATATTTTGCACTATTTTGGTGACTTGAATCAGCCTTAAGGACAAGGCGGGAAAAAAGCTGCCTTGACCTGGAAATATTATGTTATACTATTATTGCAGTACAGACCTGGCATATATTTCGCTGAGCTATTAAGGCCTTTATAGTACCGTTTTAGCGGATTTGGGGGAATCTATGTGTGGGGTAGAATAAAAAACCTTATTGCTCACTCTACAATAAGGCAGAAGCTTTCTGTATTGATTGCGGTATTTGTCCTCTATCCCGTCCTGGTGGTCTCTTTTTTCGGGTATTTTGTGTATGCCCGGGACATAAGAAACGAGATAGTAAAATCCTTAAAGCAGCATATTGAAAGTGTAAGCAATCTTACCATAGAACGCTTCGGGCAGACCAGGAATTTTGCCATGATGCTTCCCTATGACGGTACCTTAAATGAGCTTTTTGTAAGAATGAAGAATGGGGAAGAGTCCGAGAGCAGCTTATATAGAAAAATCATCAACTATCTATATTCCAAGTTCTATTCAAAACAGGAAATAAAAGCGGTATCATTCTATTTTACTGATAACATAAACCGCGTATACATGGTCCAATCAGACAATTCCTACAGCAGGTACGTAAATGTCATACACCCCATTGTCACAAAGGTAGCCGAGGATCTGGAAGAGCAGTTTGGATACTACATCTCAGATGACGGAGAAATATATGTTATAAGAAAAATGTTTGACAGGTTCAGCTTTAAACAGTATGGCACCATAGTTATAGCCGTAGACAAGGATTATATGCTGGATTATTTTAAGGACGAGTTTCCGGGCGGAGCAGGTCTTATACTCATATACAATGATATGAGCATATTGGAGAACGGAAAAATTCCGGATGAAGACAGGGCATTTATTATAAACCAAATCCGGAGGGAAAGCCCGGAAGAAAACGGAAGCAATACTTTAAGCACCAGTTCCTATGATGTTATTTTTGGTGAAATTCCCCTTAGCAATATTTCTCTGAAATATGGAGTAATAATGTCCACAAGCCTGGTAATGGAACGCTACAACAATGCTCTGAAACTGCTTCTTTTGTTGACGGGAGCCGTTGCTTTGTCAATGATACTTGTGGCAGTTCCCCTTTCAAGGGCAATCTGGGCTCCGGTCGGCGAACTTGTAGGGCTTATGAAGCAGTTGGAAAAGGGTAATTTGGGAGTACAGTCAAAGAGAATGCAAAATGACGAGTTTAAATTTATCTTTGATTCCTTTAATAATATGTCCAATGAAATAAAACATCTTTTCGATGTGGTATACAAGGAGGAGCTTGCAAGGAAGGAAGCGCAACTGGCAGCCCTTCAGGCTCACATAAATCCCCATTTTCTTTACAATACTCTTGAGATAATGAACTGGAAGGCCAGAATGGCGGGCAATACCGAATTGTCAGAAATGATTGAAGCCCTCGGCACATTGTTTGACGCAGGAATGAACAAGAGCGGAAAGAGTGTTGTAAAAATAAGGGAGGAGCTTAAGCTTGTAGACTCGTACATATTTATCATGAACAAAAGGTTTGGAAAACGCCTGGAGTTCATCAAAGTTATTGATGAAACCCTGCTTGACGCAATGATTCCAAAACTTCTTATCCAACCCATACTGGAAAATGCAGTGGTTCATGGCATTGAACCTGTGGGGCAGGGCTGTATAAAGCTTATAATAAGGCTTGAAGAAGGAAGAATTAAGGTTATTGTAGAGGATAACGGGGCAGGTATTTCGGATGAAGACCTACAAGAATTTGACAGGCTTTTCAAGGGCCAGCCCTGTAAAATGAGAGGCTCGACAGGTATAGGTGTCAAAAATGTCCACGACCGTATCCGGATTCTGTATGGTTATGAATACGGACTCTCCCTTGAAAAAAGGGAAGAGGGAGGAACCAGGGCAATTATTACTATACCGTACATACTTTAATGCAATTCTCAACATGGCAATAAAGTGCAAAAACTAACAAAGTGTTCATATTTTGCAGCAAAGCGGACGGATGTATCATAAAGGCATAAAGTATTATAAGGAGGAATTGCCAAATGAAAAAACTTGTTGCAGTTCTACTTGTGCTTGCAATGACAGTAAGTCTTTTTGCTGCATGCAATAAGACGCCCGCTTCTTCAGATGCTACGCCGACTCCTGAGAACAAAGAAACTTCAACTCCGACTCCTGCACCCAAGACCATCGAGCTGCGCACCGTAAGTATGTTTGGCGGAACCGATCCATCAGCTGCAGATTATCAGAAGTTAATTAAGGATTTTATGGATGCCAACCCCAATATTGTGATTAATGACGAATCGGCGACAGCAGATGAGACCTGGAAAGCCCGCGTAACAACCGACTTCTCATCAGGCAATGACCCGGATGTCGTATTCTATTTTACAGGAGCAGATGCCAAGCAGTTAATTGAGAACGGCAAGGTTGTTTCCATTGAAGAAATCAGAAAGCAATACCCTGATTACGCAAAAGATATTACCGATGCTGCTATGTCATTTATGCAGGAATTTGACGGAAACCATTATGCGGTTCCTATCAGGGGCTTCTATGAAGGACTGTTCTGCAACAAGGATCTCTTTGACAAGTATGGTCTGGAACTTCCTACCGACTGGGCGAAGCTTGAAACTGCGATAAAGAAATTCAAGGAAGAAGGAATAGTTCCCATTGCTGCCAGCTTCTCCGATGTACCTCACTACTGGATAGAACACTTAATTTTTGCTGAAGGCGGCTATGAAGATCATAAGGTAAATCCCACAGATACATATCCTGAAAGCTGGGCTAAAGGTCTTAGCTATTTCAAGACCCTCAAGGACCTGGGAGCATTCCCTGTTGACGTAAATGCAACCAAGAATGATATTGTAACCAACATGTTCTACGATAAGAAGGCTGCAATGATTTTGGACGGTTCATGGATTATCGGCGGAATGAAAGAGCCTGAAACCGTTGTAGTTCTTCCCGTACCTCCCACACCCGGTGGAAAGAAGGATCCTACATCAATAATCGGTGGTTTCTCATCCGGCTTCTATATTTCCACCAATGCATGGAACGATCCTGATAAGCGCGATGCGGCAGTTAAATTCGTAATGCATATGACATCCAAGAACGCAATATCTCTCTTCGCCAAAGTTGCCGGAGCTCCTGCAGCCGATGTACCCGCACCTGAAGGCATTACCGAAGTTATGAAAGCCGGTATAGCCATGGGCGGCCAGGCAAAAGAAATTGATATGCCCATAGACTCCAGAATGAGCAAAGAAGCCTGGACATTCCTTGTTTCATCCATAGGCGCAATAGCTGACGGTCAGTTAACTCCCGAAGAGGTACTTACTGAGGTTGTAAACAAGAATAAGTAATTTCCATAAACGGCAGCGCAGGACCACAATTTAAGGATAAAGGGCACGGAAAGTAATTTTCCGTGCCCCCACTCAAAAATGGGGGTATAAATTATGATTTACAAAGATAAAAAACCTCTCTTTATATTTCTTACACCCGCATTGATTGTATTGTTCATCTTTCTTTACTATCCCTTTTTCAGAAATATAGCCAACAGCTTCCTTGATATCAAGGGCCTTGGAGCTCTGGGCGGCGGCAAATTTGTGGGCTTGGACAATTATGTAAGAATGACAAGTGACAAAACCATAGGAATAAGCCTTAAAAACACAATGTTTATGATGACTCTGGCCGTCGTAGTCCAGGTTGGCATTGCTCTCATACTGGCATTAATGGTTGATTCAATAAGAAGGGGAGCACAATTTTACAGAACAGTTTTCTTTTTCCCCGTTGTGGTCTCGGCTACCGCTATAGGATTGATGTTTAACCTGTTTTACGCCTATAACGGCGGATTATTCAATCAAATTCTTGAGAAATTAGGAAAAGAGCCCGTACTGTGGCTTTCCGATAAATTAGCCATCTACATGGTTTCCCTGCCTGTAATCTGGCAGTATGTAGGATTTTATTTCGTAATAATTCTTACCGGCCTTAACGGCATTCCTGAAGAAATATATGAATATGCCCTTATTGACGGTGTTACGGGATTTAAAAAGACGTGGTATATATCACTTCCGTTAATCTGGGATGTAATTAAGGTATGCATTACCCTTGCAATAACAGGTTCCCTTAAAGTGTTCGACCTTCCGTGGGTATTGGCGCCCAATGGCGCTCCCAAGGGCCTGACCCATTTTCTCGGAACATATATGTATTTTAATACCTTTATATCCCAAAGCGTCGGATATGGAGCCGCAATTTCAGTGTTTATAGTAGTTCTGGGCCTATTTGTTTCATTTACGGTAAATAAGCTGTTCAAACACGAAACAATAGTTTACTGATGAATTGGAGGCTATTATGGGTAAAACAGCATCTAATTTTGATAGGCTTGTAAAACAAACGAGAATAAAAAACATACTGGCAAAAACCTTTATATATCTGTTTTTGTCGGCTTGGGCCATGACCACTATTTATGCTCTTTTCTGGGTTGTAAATAATTCCTTCAAGGATAAAACCGTCATACTTTCCGATTCCTTCTCACTTGCAGTAAACCCCATACCCGACAATTACATAACAGCCTTCAATAAAATGAACATTGGAAGAGCCTATTTGAACAGCTTTATTATATCGGGCTGCACTGTAATATTTGTCATGATTCTGGCAGGTCTTGCAGCCTATGCCATGACCCGCTACAATTTCAGACTCAAAAACACCTTATACATGGTTTTCGCAGGAAGTATCCTGTTTCCGGCATTCTCTACCATTGTTCCTATTTTCAAAATGGTTTTGGACATGAAACTTGTAAGTAACCCACTGGGGGTAATAATTCCCCAGACAGCAAGTTATTTATCATTTGCAATTATCGTTTTAATGGGATTTATGAGCAATCTTCCCCTGGAGCTTGAAGAAGCGGCATTTATGGAAGGATGCAATGTTTTCAATATATTTGCAAGAATAATACTTCCGCTTTCAAAGCCTGCCTTTGCAACCGTGGCCATATTCACTTTCTGCTGGTCATATAATGATTTGTTTGTACAAATGGTAATATTAAGAAAGAGGGACACATATCCTATATGTACTCTGCTTAATGAAATCAGTTCCCAATTCGGCACCGACTTTGGGCTCATGGCCTCTGCGGTTACAATTGTTGTATTCCCGGTGCTTATAGTCTACCTGTTCTTACAGAACAACATTGTAAAGGGGCTTACGGCTGGTGCCATAAAGGGTTGATACTATAGATAAAAAATGGGCGACAATAAAGGGGGATCACTTTGTATAAGGTGGTTTTGCTGGATGATGAAGAAACCATCATAGAGGGGTTGAAAGCTACCGTTCCCTGGGAGAAATATAAATGCAAGGTTGTCGGAACGGCATTAAACGGCAAGGAAGGCCTGGAGCTAATACGGACACACAGGCCGGATATTGTTTTCACTGATATAAAAATGCCTTGCTTAAATGGCCTGGAAATGCTAAAGGAACTTACAGGCGAGTATCCCAAAATGCAAATAATAGTGCTTTCGGGATACAGGGATTTTTCCTATGCCCAGACAGCCATTAAGCTGGGGGTACTGAGATTTTTGCTGAAGCCTTCTAAAATGGAGGAAATCCACGAGGCATTGAATGCCGCCATTTTGAAGCTTTCCGGAGTTCCAATGCAGTCTGAGGCCAATAACGTAAACATGGCTGAAGAGGAAGCGGAAGGCAACTTTATTGTCTCCAGAGCCTTAAATTACATAAACGAACACTACGCCGAAAAACTCTCACTGCAGCAGGTGGCAGATTATCTCTACATCAGCACGTGGCACCTTTGCAGGGTTTTGAAGAAAGGAACCAACAACAATTTCGTTGATATTTTGAACAGCATCAGAATTGAGCACGCAAAAAAACTCCTTGAGGAAACCAGCCTCAAGGTATATGAAATCTCCCAGAAGGTAGGTTACAGCGATATTACATACTTCTCCAAAATCTTCAGGTCGTTGACGGGGCTTGCCCCGAAACAATACAGGGAAAGGGCAAGATACTCATAAGAAACCATTTTTAAAAAATATCTTTGATTTTTGAACATTTACTGAATCTGATTTCTGTCAATATATTCCATAAGGGCTTCTATATTCTTCTGCCCGGCATGGGTAGCCTTTTCTATAAGCTCAAGGCTTGTTTTATCCATTGTATGGTCAGCGTAGGCAGAAAGCCTGTCTGTGTTGTTTTTTTCGTTTTCAAGGGCAATTTTTGCGTTTTCCAGGTCTGTAACATCCTTTTTATCTCTTATGCTTTTTACTTCTTCCCTGCTAAGCACACCCGTCTCAATTTTTGGAAGACCCCCAAGCTCATACACTCTGTCAGCCATGGACATCATCTGCCTGAAATGGTCTTCCTGAATTCCCTTAAGAATCTCCTTAAGCTCAGGATCTTCAACTTCATTTACCATATAGTTCAATGTTTCTATCATTTCTTCTTCATTTCTGATAAAATGGTTCAGCTCTCGTATTGTACGGTCTATCATAGCCGGATACTCCTTGACTTTATGAGTATGATTTTGTTTTATATTGTGAGTTTTCCGCATAAATATTTTTTTATGCCAGCCGTATTTTGCTAGCTATAAGTAAAAACCAACGTTAAACTTGTATTATTATGTAAATCATATGTATAATAATAGTAACTGTAAGCAGGTGAGATGATAGCTTGAAAAAAATAGGTGTTGTTGCCAACGGAGAAAAGGACATTGGATTTATCCATACCAGAATAACGGTTGAGAAGCTCCTGGAAAAGGGGTTTAAGCCTTATATCACAAAAGAAGTAAATGATGTGGTAAATTTGCCGGCAGAAGTTACCGACTCTGTGTACAGGGATTCGGATATGATTATCTGCATAGGCGGCGACGGTACATTTCTTAACGCCGCGCGCCAGGCTTATGATTACAAAAAACCGGTGCTGGGCATTAACAAAGGGACAGTCGGCTTTTTGGCAGAGGTTGAGGTAAAAGATATAGAGAAGGCTATTACCCGGATTTCTGAGGGTGATTTTCATATACAGTCCCGTATGGTGTTGGATGTAGAGGTCTTCCGCCAGGGAGAAAAAGTATATGAAGATATTGCCATTAACGATGCAGTTGTTTCAAGAATAGCCCTTTCCCGGATAGTAAGGCTTAAAGTGACCCTTGACGAAAAGTATGTGGACACTTTTCCCGCAGATGGCATAATTATATCTACACCTACCGGTTCAACGGGCTACTCCCTCTCAGCTGGAGGCCCTATAATCCAGCCGGATATGAGGCTTTTTCTCATTTCACCAATTTGTCCCCATACTTTGTATTCAAGGTCATTTATTGCACCCGAAACCCGTACAGTTAAAGTAAGCCTGGATGATATAAGCGAGAGAAACGCTATGCTTACTATTGACGGGCAGCACGGCTTCGAGCTTCAACCGGGTGATCTGGTTTGTGTCAAGGCATCAAAAAAAGATGCTCTTTTTGCGTCAGTAAGTCATGTTAACTTCTATGATGTATTGCGCGCCAAGATACATAGCTAAAAACCTCATTTTTATTGGAGGAGTTATATGAAATATTACCGCCATTCAAAAATACTTGAGTTAATTGAAAAGTATGAAATTGAAACTCAGGATGAATTAGTGGAAAAGCTTCGGGAGTTGGGTATGGACGTGACCCAGGCTACAGTTTCCAGAGACATTAAGGAACTGAGACTGGTAAAAACCCTCACTGAAAGCGGCAAGTACAGATATTCTGCCATTCATTCTGACAACACCAATGTAAACGACAGGCTTTTGGTAATAATTAAGGAAGCGTTTGTTTCCAGCGACTATGCCAATAATATTCTTGTAATCAAGACCAGGCCGGGTATGGCCCAGGGAGTGGCAGCTTCGATAGACAGCCTGGGCTGGAACGATATTGTGGGAACAATAGCAGGCGATGACACTATTATGGTTGTCTGCAGGGCGGAAAAAATTGCAGAGGAGCTTATGGATAAGTTCACAAGGTTAGTGAAGGGAGTGTCATAAAACACTGCTATGCTGCTTCAGCTTCAGATTGAAAATGTCGCAATAATAGAAAAAATGTCTATATCCATGAATAAGGGCTTTAACGTGCTTACCGGCGAAACCGGTGCAGGAAAGTCGATTATTATTGACTCTCTTAATACGTTGTTGGGTTCCCGGGTTTCCCGGGAGCTTATTCGTTCGGGAGCTGATAAAGCCACTGTTCAGGGCGTTTTTTCTCTCGACAACAGTCCCGGCTTCAATGAATTTCTTGAATCTCTTGGTGTTGAGCCTCAGGAGGATAATACTCTTCTTATATCCAGAACCTTTAATGAGTCAGGCAAGAATTTCTGCAGGGTAAACGGAACCCTTGTGACAGTGGCAATGTTAAAGGAAATCGGACAAAGGCTTGTGGATATCCACGGGCAGCATGACAACCAGTCACTTCTAAGGCCTGAAACACATATTGAGCTTCTTGACCTGTTTTCAGGAGAAGAATTATCTAAAGAAAAAAAGGAATACAGGGAAAAATTAGAAGAGTACAGAGCCCTTAAGGCAAGGCTTAAAGCCCTTTCAGGAGAAGGTAAGGAAAGGGAACGCCTCATTGACATGCTGAAATATCAGATAGAGGAAATTGAAGAAGCCGCACTTACCAAAGGCGAGGACGAAGAGCTGGAGCAACAGAGCAATATTCTTTCACATGCCGAGGAAATCATTTCATCATTTTCCCGTGCTTATGAGCTGATCCATGGGGATGATACCGATGAGAAAAGCGCCATGGACAAGCTGGGAGAAGCACTGGATGCCCTCTATGAAATTAAGGATATTGACCCCAAATACGCTTCCATATGTGAGGCGCTGGAGGAAGTCCATGAAAAATTGGGGGACATATCCAGGGACGTGAGGATTGTAAGGGATGGAACCGAATATGATCCCGGGTTTCATAAGCAGGTTGAAGAACGCATAAGTTTGATACAGGGCTTAAAGAGAAAATACGGCGAATCAATTGATGATATATTGCAATTCCTGAAGCAGGCAAAAGAACGTCTGGATGAGATTGAAAGAAGCGAAGAGCTTATTTTAAGCCTAAAAAAAGATATAGAAGAATCTGAAAAAACATTACATAAATACTGTGAGAAGATGAATTCTCTCAGGAAAAAGGCAGCTTTGCTCCTTGAATCGGGCATAAAAAAAGAGCTGGCCGATCTTGAAATGCCAAAGGCAAATTTTGAGGTATCTGTTATAAGCTGTCCTGAAGAAGGGTTTAACGAAAACGGAACCGATAAGGTGGAATTTTTGTTCTCACCAAATATCGGCGAGCCTGTAAAGCCTCTTTCAAAGATTGCATCGGGCGGCGAGATGTCCAGGGTAATGCTGGCCATAAAATCAATTCTTGCTGATATTGACGCTATACCTACCCTTGTCTTCGATGAAATTGACACGGGTGTCAGCGGAAAGGCCGCATCAAAGGTGGGAGAAAAATTAAAGTCAGTTGCAAAAGGGCACCAGGTTATTTGTATAACCCACCATGCCCAGATAGCCTGCCTTGCCGATGCACATTACCTTATACATAAGGAGGAACAGGCAGGACGAACTGTTACCTTCATAAAGCCCATTGAGGGACAGGAAAGAGAAAATGAGATAACAAGACTCTTAAGCGGTGAGCATGTTACTGAAAATGCCGTGAAACTTGCAAGAGAACTGCTGAATTGGAGGAACAAAGGTACAAAATGATTATCAAAAAAGCAGAATTCATTATATCAGCCGTTGAACCGTCCCAGTATCCTGAAACAGGGTGGCCTGAAGTGGCACTGGTGGGACGTTCAAATGTGGGTAAGTCGTCACTTATAAATACTTTGACAAACAGAAAATCCCTTGCAAAAGTCGGGGCAACTCCAGGTAAAACGCGCCTTATAAATTTCTTTAATATAAACGATAAATTGATGCTTGTGGATCTTCCCGGATACGGATATGCCAAGGTTTCAAAGGAGGAGAAAAAATCCTGGGGAGCTTTGGCTGAAACCTATCTTAACACAAGGGATAACCTTGGGTTGATACTTCTTTTGGCTGATATCCGCCATGAGCCAACGGATGATGACGTGACCATGGTAAACTACATCAGAGCATCGGGAAGAAAAATGGCGGTTGTTGCTACAAAAGCCGACAAAATCGGAAGAGGAGAATATAATAAGCAAATAGCCTTGATAAGAAAGGTATTGTCACTTACGGACGATATTCCTGTAATCCCCTTTTCATCGGTTAAAAGGACTGGAATTGATGAGGTCTGGTCAACCATCGAATCTATTTTGAATTTGGAGTGAAAATATGAATGCTGAAATTCTTGCGGTTGGAACAGAATTGCTGATGGGTCAGATAGCCAACACAAACGCTCAGTATCTTTCAAGAAGGCTGAACGATTTAGGGATAAATGTTTACTATCACAGCGTAGTGGGAGATAACCCCATGCGTTTAAAGCAGAGCCTGAAACAGGCGTTGGAAAGATCCGACCTTGTTATAACAACAGGCGGATTAGGGCCTACCCAGGACGACCTTACAAAGGAAACAATTGCCGAAGCCATGGGTAAAAGGCTTGTTTTGAATATAGATGTATACAATGGCATTGCCGCTTTTTTTGCAAGGCAGAACAGGAAGATGCTGGAGAACAATGCCAAGCAGGCATATCTTCCTGAAGACTCAATTATTATTCCCAACAATAACGGAACGGCTCCCGGATGCATAATAGAAAAGGACAATAAGACAGTTATCATGTTCCCCGGCCCTCCCAAAGAAATGATACCAATGTTTGAGGAGACGGTTTTTCCTTACTTGGAGAAAAAAACGGGGCAGATTATCGGGTCAAGGCTTCTTAAAGTCTTTGGAATAGGGGAGTCGGAGATGGAAACCCGTATTATAGACCTTATCAACAGCCAGAGCAACCCCACAATAGCACCCTATGTGGGGGACGGTGACGTGGTAATCCGCGTGACTGCCCGCAGCAAAGACAGGGAAGAAGCTGATAAAATGATCCAGCCTGTAATTGAAAAAATAAAGGAAAGATTAGGGGATCATCATATTTATGCATTCGATGGGGAGGCAATGGAAGAAGTAGCCGTAGCTCTCTTAAAGGAGAAAGGTGTAAATTTATCGGTTGCCGAATCCTGCACCGGAGGAATGCTGGCATCAAAAATTGTAAATGTCCCGGGTTCTTCTGAAGTTTTTGACAGAGGATTTGTGACCTATTCAAACTTGTCTAAGATACAGGAACTGGGGGTATCCGAAAAAACTCTTGAAACCTATGGCGCCGTCAGCCGAGAAACGGCTCTGGAAATGGTGCAGGGACTTATCAAAAAAACCGGTACAAGGGCAGGAATAGCCATAACCGGTATAGCAGGGCCGCAGGGAGGAACTGATAAAAAGCCCGTTGGTCTTGTGTATGTTGCCTTATGCCTTGACGGAAATTTGGAATGCCATGAGCTCAGGCTTATGGGCGGAAGATACAGAATAAGAAATGTTGCATGTCTTAACGCTTTGAATTATCTTATAAAGAGGCTTCGTACACTATAGACTGCAATTGACCCCAAATAGGAGATTTATATGGAAAATCAAAATACAGCCAAAAAGCTTACCGGTGCTGCAGGCATTATTATGCTTGGAACCCTGTTAAGCCGAATTACAGGATTTTTAAGGACACTGCTGATTTCAACCAATATGCTGCCGAAAGGCTATTCTGATGAATTTATACTGGCCTTTACTCTTCCCGACCTGGTTTATGACCTTTTGGCAGGAGGAGCCATTGCTGCAGCTCTTATTCCGGTTCTTTCAACTTACCTTGCAAAGGGCAATGAGAAAACAGGCTGGAAGGCTGTCGGAACCTTCATGAATCTGACCGTTATTATCATGATCGTTCTGGAGCTTATTTTCTTTATTTTCACGGACGATTTGCTTGGAATTCTGGCTGCCGGATACAATACCAGGGACGGCGGCGATAAGGTGCTTCTGATCAGGCTTACCAGAATACTTCTATTGTCGGCGCCCTTCATGATGCTGGCAGGGCAGCTTAACGGAATACTAAATTCATATAAACGCTTTGCAGTGGCAGCTTTTGGTCCGGTATTATATAACCTTTGCACAGTTTTGAGCATAGGGCTTTTCGGATCAATCAGCGCCGAGCTGACTTCATGGGGTGTAGTATTCGGAGCGGCAATATTTTTTGCCGTGCAGCTTTTTGCAACTTTACGGCACTTTAAATGGTACAGGCCAAAACTTTATTTAAGAAGCAGCGCTTTCAGAAATTTGACCCGTTTGGCTGTTCCATCCCTTTTGTCATCTTTGATTATTGAGATCAACCTGATAGTCTCAAGAGGCTATGCCACATATTATGATGAGGGAATGGTAACTCTTCTGACCAGTGCCAACCGTACCTGGCAGCTTCCTCTTGGCATCTTTGCCCAAAGCATAGGGGTTGCCCTTCTTCCTACACTTTCAGAGCACTATGCAGAAGAAAATACTGATCAATTTAAAAACATCCTGTACAAGGGTCTTAAAGTAGTATTTCTCTTGTCATTCCCAACTTCGGTTATCATGATTATATTAAGCCAGGACATTTTCCGCATAATGTTCAAGTGGGGAAGCTTTTCCGAGTATAGCGTATTTTATGGCGGCCTTTGTCTTATGGGATATTCTGCCGCACTGGTGTTTGCCTCAATCATTGCTCTTATGACAAGAGCCTTCTACTCGGTTCATGACAGTAAAACCCCGCTTATAAGCGGACTTTTCGGAATAATTACAAACTATCTTTTCAATGCATTTTTCGGAAACTTTACCAATATAGGCATTGCTGGTACTGCCCTTGCTTATTCCATTTCATCCTTCATTAATATGATGATTCTCCTTTTAGCATTTAAAAAGAAAAAAGGAATTGATATCATAAGCGATAATTTCTGGGATATGGCAAAAGCCTTTGCAGCGGTTATACCCGCGGGGCTTGTAACTTATCTTCTTTCTGCTGTTATAAGACCGGATATCAATTCAAAAATAAGCCAGCTTGCCGCATTCTGCCTGCCGGTGGCAGGTGGGCTTGGGCTGTTCTGGTTTATTCTGGCAAGCCTAAAGGTTCCTGAAGTTGAATATGTCAACAACCTGGCCCTTTCATACCTGAAACGATTTGTCCATAACAGGACATAATGTAAAAATTTACATATTGCTATCTTGACGAGTGTAAAAATGTATAATATAATAAGAACAAATGTTCGACAAAGGAGGGTTTGCCGCAAGGCATTTTATGGACGAGAAGAAAAAAGCACTGGAATTAGTAATGGGGCAAATTGAAAAGCAGTTTGGTAAGGGTTCGGTCATGAAGCTGGGTGAGGTATCCCACGTAAGCGTTGATGCTATTCCAACGGGTGCCCTTGCACTTGATATCGCGTTGGGAGTCGGGGGTCTTCCACGTGGAAGAATTATAGAAATCTTTGGTCCTGAATCATCCGGTAAAACTACGGTGGCCCTCCATGCTATTGCCGAAGCCCAGAAAGCAGGGGGCGAGGCAGCTTTTATAGATGCCGAGCACGCTCTGGATCCTGTATATGCCAAGAACTTAGGAGTTGATATTGATAATCTCATTGTTGCTCAGCCCGATACCGGCGAGCAGGCTCTGGAAATTGCTGAAGCTCTTGTAAGAAGCGGAGCCATTGATATTCTTGTTGTGGACTCGGTTGCGGCACTTGTTCCAAAAGCCGAAATTGACGGAGAAATGGGCGATCAGTTTGTTGGACTTCAGGCAAGGCTTATGTCCCAGGCTATGAGAAAGCTATCTGGCGTAGTCAGCAAGTCCAGAACCGTTGCCATATTTATAAACCAGCTTCGCGAAAAAGTGGGTGTAATGTTTGGCAATCCTGAGGTTACACCCGGCGGACGTGCGTTAAAGTTCTACTCATCGGTACGAATTGATGTAAGAAGAGTTGAAACCATCAAGGAAGGCGCGACACCTGTAGGCAACCGCACCAAGTGTAAAATAGTCAAGAACAAGGTTGCACCACCCTTTAAAGAAGCTGAATTTGATATTATCTACGGCGAGGGTATATCAAAGGAAGGCTGTATCCTTGATATAGGTGTTACCCTTGATATCATCAAAAAGAGCGGTGCATGGTTCTCATACAATAACCAGCGCATCGGACAGGGCCGTGAAAATGTCAAGAAGTTCTTAAAAGAGAACCCTGAAATATGCAAGGAAATCGAAAACAGAATAAAAGCCGAATATGACAAGGCATTTTTAAGCAGCATACAGGCTCATGTAGCCGATGATGAAATATAGGCAGGATAAAACCTGCCTATATTTATATGAGGCCCAATCATATACCCCTTTTTATGACACACTTCCAGGTTAAACCCAATTGCTTCTTTCTCTAAATAATTCTTATTATCATATCTGGTGATTTTATTATGACAAATAGTATAAAAGTCTAATGGATCTAAACCAGACATAGGAATAAGGAATTTCTAAGGAGTACCCCCCATATAGAGCATAAACCGGATATAAAAAGGAGTTGTTCAAGAATTGGTCTTGGTAAGACAACTCCTTTTTTATTGGCTCAATTATTCACTTCCATTAAGTGAGTCCGTTATTGAATTGTTATGAAGATAAAAATTTTATGGCTGAACCTCTTATATTATGAAAAACCATAATTATTCTTTGCTTGCCAAAAATATATTTGCTATACTTTTAATTGCACTATGGATTAAAATAAATGCATTATACAAAGCAACAAGTTGGGGAGCAAAAATGAAATACATTTATGCTGCATTGGTTTTGGTTGTAATACTTTTTGTAGCCATGATCGGGAATTTGTTTGGCTACTTTATTGACAGGACTGATGAGCCCGTACCTCAGGATGAGCCTTTATATCATTTTGTTATTATAACCCGGGACAATAATGACCCCTTCTGGACCAGGTTTAAAAATGGTGCCTTGAAAGCAGGAGCAGAGAAAAATATATTTGTTGAATTTGTTGACATATCTCATAAGGACGCTGCTTTAACAGTAAATGTAATAGACAGAGCCATACTTTCCGGCGTGGACGGAATTGCGTTTCAGCCCTATGATGTGGAGCAAAGCCTTGACGCCGTCCGGAAAGCCAGTGATGCGGGCATTGCCGCTATAACTTTTGAAAATGATGTTTTCTATATACCCAATGTACCCACGGTGGGTTCCAACAGTTATGAAATAGGATTTGCAGCCGGAGAAATGGCAGTAGCTGCATCGGATGGCAATGCCAAAATTGCCGTCCTTGTAAATGACCCCGGAGCAGATGATTCCAAGCAGTACAACAATATAAAGCTTCAGGGGCTTTTGGATGCCATCTCAAAATATCCGAGAATGTCTGTTGAACAGTTGTATACACTGGACACCAGGATGTTTGAGGTGGACAAGCTTACTATGACTATACTTACCGAACATCCTGAGATAGATCTCATTATTTGCAATGACGGAGAAAATACACCGGGTGTTGCCCAGGTTGTTATTGACAGCGGCAAGGTTGGCAAGGTCAATATAATTGGCTATGGGGCCATGCCAAAGACCATCGAGTATATTGAAGACGGTGTAATGTACGGCACAATAACGGCTGACAGCTATGAAATTGGCTACAACACTGTAATACAGCTTGCTGAAATGTGTGACGGAAAACAGGTTAATGAGTTCCATAATACTAATATTTACAGCTTTACATCAAAGAATATAAAAGAATATAAAGTGAAATTTGGAACCGACGCCGATTGATTAAGGTAAAGGGAAGGCTATGATTAAGCATAAGAGTATCAAATTCCGCACAAAGCTACTGGTATTTTTCCTGCTGGCAATAGTGGTTGTCCTGCTTGCATCCATATATACATATTTTTCATTGCAGATACTCATTAAGGACACTGCCGAGATGTATGAAAAAGCCATGGAGCTTACTGCGGTTTACAGGCAGATGGGATTAATACAGCGCGAGATAGAATCTTATCTTTCCACAAACAGCTCTGACAGCCTTATTGCATTCTATGATTACATGAATGAACTTAAAGGCCTTGCCGAAAGCCTGCTGAACAATGTTACCTATACGCCTGAGGGCATAAAGAGCAAGAATGCAGGCAATATGATAATTAATTATCTCAATGATGCAGAAAAAGCCATTATCGCAAAAAGAGGCCGTGATATAGAAGGCTATACAACCTATTATGCAAGAACAGTCCTTGAAAACACTGAAATAATGAGATATATCGAGGAAATCATGAGCAGGGAGCTCATTGATACTTCGGATAACTATGCAATTGTATCAAAGCGCATACAATGGGCAACTACCTTCAACAATATGCTGATTGCCTTTGTAATAGTCTTTGTTATTGCCATGATAATAAGCTTCAGTTTCCAGATTACAAAGCCCATAACAAGGCTTGCCGAATATGCAAAACGGGTATCGGTGGGCGATTTTGATCTGGAAATCGAGACAGACAGCAGGGACGAGATAGGAATCCTGTATAATGCATTCAAAATGATGGTGACAAGCATTAAAGAGTACATAAGTGAGATAAAGGAAAAAGCGCGCCTTGAAAAAAGCCTTAACGAGCAGAGGGTAAACAACCTGAAAATGAAAAATGCATTGAGGGAATCCGAGCTTTTGGCGCTCCAGTCCCAGATAAACCCTCACTTCATATTCAATACCATCAATATCGGGGCAAAAATTGCCATGCTTGAGGGTGACAAAAAGACCTGCACCTACCTTGAAAATGCGGCGGATATATTCCGCTACAATCTTAAAGGTCTCGATTCCTTTGTCCATTTAAGGGAAGAGATTGAAAATGTCAGGTCCTATGTTTACCTTTTGCAGACACGCTTTGGAGATTCGGTGAATTTTGAGCTTGATTACGGCAAAGACGAGAGCGCTCTTGACATAATTGTGCCGCGAATGGTTCTCCAGCCAATTGTTGAAAACGCATATATACATGGAATAAGCGAGATGGAAGAAGGCGGAAAAATAACCCTTAAGGTGGACAGTGATGAGGATAATGTCTACGTATATGTGATGGACAACGGAAAAGGAATTACCCAGGAGAAGATTGAAGAGCTTTTGGGCGATTCGGGAGACAATGATGAGCTCAATCTTGTATTATCCACCAAAAAGGGACATACCACAGGAATAGGTGTAGATAATGTTATTAAAAGACTCAGGCTTTATTATAACAGGCATGATGTCGTTGACATAAAACGGGAGGATGGCTTAACCAAATTTATATTTAAACTTCCCAAAAAGTAAGGGATGGGTGTAAGAGAGGGGCAGAGCATGTTTCGTGTGCTGATTGTTGATGACGAACCTATAGCAATAGATTCGGTGGAGTATATAATAAAGAACAATTTTAAACAGCTCGAAGTGGGCGGCAGGGCCAGATCCGGACGTGAAGCAATTGAAAAGGCATACAATATCAGACCTGATATTGTGCTTATAGATATTAAAATGCCCGGAATCAACGGCCTTGAAGCCATACGCAAGATCAAGGATACAAATCCTGATGTGCATTTTATAATTATTTCTGCCTATGACTATTTCGATTATGCGTCGGAAGCCATGGCTCTCGGGGTGGTGGACTATCTTTTAAAGCCCGTGAAAGAAGCCAAGCTTATTGAGGCACTTCAGAAAGCCATAGAAAGTATAGAACACAAGCGCAGGCGGATCAGTCAGGAGCTTGAAATGAAGGAAAAGCTGGAGATTATCGTGCCTGCATTGGAAAACGGATTTATTCACTCCATCTGCATGTTTGAGGATAATACCGAGGAACTCATTAATTTCAGCCATTTGTTTGAGCTTGAAAACAAGAGCGGATATGTAATGGCAATAGAATTCGGCGACAAAGATTCTGAGGGAGTAAAGAACAAGATCAGTGCAAGTGTGAGAACTCACAACTATTATGGGGACTATCGGGGAATATTGAAATCCACATGCGATTGCATTGTCGGCCCCATAATGTTTAACAGGCTGATAGTGTATGTGCTCAATGACTCCGACCAGGACAGCTTTGCCATTAAAACCGCATCAATTGAACTTGCCGAAGACTTCTCCCATAAGGTTAAAAATATATTTGGTGATGTATCCATTGGAATCGGAAGATGCTACGACGTGTTAAATGCAAAGAAATCCTATCGTGAGGCCATGCTTGCTTTGCAGGCTTTGTCGAAAAGTTCTGATTTTATATTGCATATTGATGATATAATTGAAGAGTATGAGGAAAATATAGAACTTGATGAAAAAATAGCCTTTGATATATGCGCAAAGGCTGCCGGCGGAGATGTGAACTCAACGTTGATTACCTTTGACAAGGTATTCAGTCAAATAGTTGAAAGCACCGGAGACATTGACAAAATTAAGGACAAGTGCATTATTCTGGCCGTTGATTTTTCAAAGCATTTTAGCTCCATTACCAAGGACTTCCGTGTAGTACTGGGAAAAATTATGGCATCAAATAATCTTGATGAGATTAGGGGAACCTTAAGGAAATATATTGAAAAAATTGCCGAGAAGGTTTCAATAAGCCATCAGGAAAAGGTAAACTCAATCATAGATAAAGCAAATGAATATCTTTATAAGAATTATTCCAGGGATATAAGCCTGGATGAAATAGCGAGAGTTGTCAACCTAAGCCCCTACTATTTCAGCCGCTTTTATAAGGAACAAAGTGGAATCAACTTCATAGACCGCCTGATTGCAATACGCATTGAGAAGGCCAAGGAATATTTTGAAAATACTGATTATTCCATCAAAGAAGTTGCAGGCCTGGTAGGATACCCTGACCCCAATTATTTTTCAAAGCTGTTTAAAAAGATGACCGGATATACGGCTACTGAATATAAGGAGTTTTATAGAAAGTGAGGCTGGCTTATGGATTCCTTTGTAAAGAACTTTTATAAAGGTTTTCTCGCGGCTTTGGCAAGCATAATGCTGTTTACTGCATGTACAACACCTGAGCCTACAGAAAATCCTGGATCCGACAAGAAAGCCGTTATTGGTTTTTCAATGGCAACATTAAAAGAGGACCGCTGGCTTCAGGACAGGGATATTTTCATCGCTAAGGCTAAACAGGCCGGATTCGATGTAATTGTCAAGAATGCCAATAACGACAGCCAACTTCAGTATGAACAAGTATGCGACATGATTGAAAAAGGCATAGACATTCTTGTTATTGCTCCCCATGACAGTACGGATGCTGCCCGTGCTGTGAATGTGGCCAAAAAAGCAGGAATTCCGGTAGTATCCTATGACAGGCTGGTCCGGGATGCCAATGTTGATGTTTATGTGTCTTTTGACAATGTCAAGGTTGGCAGAATTGAGGCCGAAGAGCTTGTGAAGGAAGTACCCCAGGGCGGGTATATTATTCTTGCCGGTGCAAAAAACGACAATAACAGCCAGATGTTTTATGCCGGATACATGTCGGTGCTTTCACGGCCGGAGGTCCGGAAAAATGTAAAAATCGTGGCCGAAACCTGGGTTGAGGACTGGAGAAGGGAAGAGGCCTTTGATTTTGTATCACAGATTTTAAAGGATAATGCAGAGAATGTTCAGGGAATCATTGCCGGCAACGATTCATTGGCCTGGGGCGCCATAGACGCCATTTCAGTTGCAAGGCTCACAGGCAAGATAAAGGTTGTTGGCCATGATGCCGACCTGGCTGCCTGCCAGAGAATTGTGGAGGGTACCCAGCTTTCAACGGTTTATAAGCCCATAAGAAACCTGGTGGAAGAAACCCTTAACATCTGCAAGACTCTGCTGGAGAAAAAGCCTGTGCAGCATGGCTACACCATTAACGACGGCACCTA
Source organism: Clostridiaceae bacterium (assembly GCA_012719545.1). Lineage (GTDB taxonomy): Bacteria > Bacillota > Clostridia > DSM-8532 > DSM-8532 > DTU059. The sequence goes on along the minus strand of JAAYAD010000078.1, from coordinate 66,286 downwards.
TGATGTCCCTTACATAATGATAGATGTTGTTTCTGTAACCAAGGACAATATAGACGATACAGTTATAAAAGACGGCTTCCATTTAAGAGAGGATGTTTACAGAGGAATAAAGGAATAGACACATTTCGACAATGATGACAGGTGATAAATTGCCCTGATGTCTTATATTTACAGCAATAAAATACAGGCTAAAAAAGAGCCGCAAAATTTTTAAGCAATATATAATTACATCTCGGCAATCCAGTTTATTGTGGATCCTCCGTATATATTTTATCATGTACCCATCAAGTAAAATATGAAGGAGGAACTCCAATGAAAAAATTACTGGTAACATTACTTATCCTCGCAATGGCTGTTTCAATCGTTGCCTGCGGTGGAAAGACTCCTACCAATGAGCCCACACAGCAGCCTTCAGAACAGCCTTCTAACAGTGCTGAACCTACTCAGAACACATCCGGCGGTATCGACATTGGTATTGTATTGCCTACCAAGGACGAACCCAGATGGATTCAGGACGAAACACGTTTCACCGAAGCTTTAAGACAGACTGACTACAAGGTTGAAGTTCTGTTCAGCCAGGGTGATTCAGCTAAAGAAAAGCAGAATGTTGAAGCATTAATTGCTAAAGGTATAAAGGTTCTTATCATATGCCCTCATGACGGTGCTGCTGCAGCTGCTGCCGCAGAAGCTGCCAAGAAGGAAGGCGTAACCGTTATCGCATACGACAGACTCATCACCGGTACCGATGCTGTTGACTACTATGTAACATTCGACAGTGTTGCAGTTGGTAAGGCACAGGGTCAGTACCTCATCGACAAGGCTACCGGTAAAGGCAATCCTCTTTATCTCTATGCCGGTGCTGCTTCCGACAACAACGCATTCCTGTTCTTTGAAGGCGCATGGAGCGTTCTCCAGCCCAAGATTGCTGACGGTACTTTCGTAATCAAGAACTCCAGCGAAGCTGTTGCTCTTCAGGATAAAGCTACTCTGACCCGTGATGAAATGAGCAAGATCATCGGTCAGGTTACCACCAACTGGGACTTCAATGAAGCTAAGAATAAGGCTGAAGCTCACTTGACATCTGCTAAGAAGGAAGACAAGGGTAATGTATTTATCCTCGCTCCTAACGATGGAACCGCTCGTTCCATAGCTGATACCTTCGCAGCAGACAAGGACGTAACAAGCTATGTTGTTACCGGTCAGGACGCTGAAAAGGCTTCCGTACAGTACATAATCGACGGCAAGCAGTCCATGACAGTATTCAAGGATGTACGTACCCTTGTTAACGACGCTATCAATATGGCAGTAACCGTATTGAAAGGCAATACCCCTGAGACCACCGGATCCTATGACAACGGAGCAACTCAAGTTAAAGCTAAACAGACAGAAGTTATAGTTGTTGATCAATCCAATGTTAAAGCTGCCCTGATCGATTCCGGATATTACCCTGCATCTGATTTCACTGGTCTCAACTAATAGGCAGAGTTTCAGAAGGGATAGTTATGGATTGCTATCCCTTCTGTTTTATCATCATTCGTTAAGCAGAGTAGAAGGAGCGTTGCCTGATGGAAAGCTATATTTTGGAGATGAGAAATATCTCTAAGGAATTTCCAGGTGTCAAAGCATTGGATAACGTTAATTTCAAAGTAAAAAAAGGCGAAATCCATTGCCTTGTGGGGGAAAACGGAGCCGGCAAATCTACACTGATGAAGGTTTTAAGCGGCGTTTATCCTTACGGAACCTATGAAGGAGATATTTTAATAGATGGTATTGTCCAAAAGTATTCCGGCATTGCAGACAGTGAGAGAGCCGGAATTGCTATAATTTATCAGGAATTAGCCTTGGTTCCTGAAATGACCGTCTATGACAATATATTTCTTGGTCATGAAATAACCAAAGGAATCTCCATTGACGAGAATGAAACAATTCAGAAAGCCAACGAGGTATTAAGGAAGGTTGGACTTAAAGTAAATCCTTCAACAAAAATCAAGGATTTGGGTGTGGGAAGTCAGCAGCTTATTGAAATAGCAAAAGCACTGAGCAAGAATGTAAAAATATTGATACTTGATGAGCCCACCGCTGCCCTTAATGAAATTGACAGCCAGAATCTCTTGAATCTTATCAGAGAGCTTAAAAAACAGGGCGTAACATCAATTATGATTTCCCATAAGCTCAAAGAAGTTATATCCATTGCTGATACAATTACCGTATTAAGAGACGGTAAAACCATATGCTCAATGGACGCTACGGCTAACCAGATAACCGAAAATGAAATAATCAAGCACATGGTAGGCCGTGAAATTGATAATATATATCCAAAACGCAGCAATGTCAAAATGGGAGATGTTACCCTCGAAATCAAGAATTGGAATGTCTTTGACCCAAATGTTGGACGTCAGATTCTTCATAATATAAATTTAAAAGTCCGCAAAGGCGAAATAGTTGGTATATCAGGACTTGTGGGAGCAGGACGTACAGAACTTGCTATGAGTATTTTCGGAAACACCAGAGGTTATAAAATCAATGGTGAGCTTTATGTAAACGGCAAAAAGCAGTTCTTTACCCATCCCAGGTATGCCCTTGAAGCTGGCCTTGCCTATGTAACGGAGGACAGAAAGGGAGACGGACTGATACTTATTCAGGATATAAAACGGAATATTTCTCTGGCAAACTTGAAGAAGATATCCAAGTTTGGAGTAATAAATGAGAATGAGGAAATAAGAATAGCTAACGATTACAAGCGCTCAATGAACATTAAGGCTCCGTCCGTAGAGCAGATAGTTGGAAACTTGAGCGGCGGTAACCAGCAAAAGGTTTCTCTTTGCAAATCCTTGTTCGTGTTTCCAAATATCCTGATATTGGACGAACCTACCAGAGGAATTGACGTAGGTGCAAAATATGAAATTTATACTATCATGAACCGTCTTGTTGAAGAAGGCATGAGTATAATTATGATTTCCTCCGATCTTTTAGAGGTTATTGGTATGAGTGACAGAATATATGTCATGGCCGAAGGAAGAGTAACCGGGGAAATTGATGCTAAAGACGCTTCAGAGCATAGAATCATGGAAATGGCAACAATTTAGGAGGGATGGATAAATGTCCGTATTTGAAGAATTGAGACATCTGTTAAAGAAAAACATTCGTGAATATGGAATGTACATAGCTTTGGCTGTAATTATCATTGCATTCGGAATTATGACCGATGGATTGTTCGTATCGGCAAGAAACATCAGCACCCTGCTCAACCAGACCGGATACATCATGGTATTGGCAGTAGGTATGACCATCATAATTGTTTGTAAGCACATTGACCTTTCGGTAGGATTTTTGGCGGGTTTCACCGGAGCCGTTGCAGCAATTCTGATGACCAAGCACGGAGTTTCTGAGTGGCTCGTAATACCAATAGTTATGGTATTTGGTCTTCTGGTTGGTTTATTGAATGGTTTCATGGTAGGAAAACTTGGCATTCCTTCATACGTTGTATCCCTTGCTGGAATGTTTATATGGAGAGGACTTCTGCTTCTGGTAACTCAGGAGACAGGTACAATCATTGTTCCCAACAAGGGCTTCAATGCCATAGGTAATGGCTTTATTCCTGATATAGTACCGGATAGCGATGTACATATTCTTACCCTTATCATAGGTGTCGCAGGTATAGCAATCTTTATCATTAACTCTGTAAGAAGCAGACAGAACAAGATAAAATATCAGTTTGAAGTTCTTTCAATGCCTCTGTTTGTCATTAAGCTTGTATTTATTTCCATCATCATAGGAGGCATTACATGGATTCTTGCAAGCTACAACGGACTTTCCTGGACTGTTGTAATCTGCCTTGCGGTAGTTATGATTTATCATTTCATTACTCAGAGAACTTCACTTGGAAGACATATTTATGCCGTTGGTGGTAACGACAGTGCCGCTCAGCTTGCTGGTATAAATGTAAGAAAAATAACCTACATTATCTTTGGTTCCATGAGCATGCTGGCAGCAGTATCCGGTATACTCTTCACATCAAGACTTCAGTCTGCAACAACCACTGCAGGTACTCTGTTCGAACTTGATGCCATTGCTTCAGCCTTCGTTGGCGGCGCATCTGCAAACGGCGGTGTTGGTAAGGTTACAGGTTCTATTGTTGGTGCTCTGGTTATGTCAGCACTTACAAACGGTATGAACCTGATGGGCGTAGATATTTCTTACCAGTATGCAATTCGTGGAGCAGTACTTATTTTGGCCGTTTTCTTTGACGTACAGACAAGAAAAAGGGGTAAATAATATATAGAGACTGATTTAAGCCTGTTGCTTTATTCAATATTTCTAGGGAGGGGTCCTTAATGAAGATCTTCAGCATATTTAAGAAGAAAAATGAGGGACGTTTGCCGAAAACAGGTTCTGGTAAAAATAAGCAGGATGTTGTTAAGGAAAAATTCCCGGCCGAAGCTTTAAAGAGGACTCCCCTTAGAAGAACTAAAATCCAAGTCCGCTTCATGGTATCATTCCTTCTTGTCTCAATTATACCTCTTGCATTGGTCGGGTATGTTTCAATAAGCATGTCCAGCAATGCCGTTGAGGACAAGATTGAATCATATTCGTCCGAGCTTCTTAAAGTTACCGGAACCTATCTTGATATTCAAACCTCAAAGTATCTTGATGTTAATAAGGAAGTATCGCTTTCAGACCTTATTCAGAAGGATCTGCTTATAATAGACAATATGAGCGATATGGACAGGAACCGTACTATCCAGTCCATTGAACGCTACTTGACCAATAAATTTATTAAGGATACCAATGTCATATGTTCCATGATTATTGCCGGGGACAGGACATTAAAATACGGACCTGCCAATGCACTGCCCCAGGAGGAACGGGACAGGATTTACAAAATGGCAGTTGAAAGCGGGGACACTGCTAAAAACTTTATTCCATTGTCCTTTGCACTTAAACTTGATAATACTCAGGCAATTGTTTATGCCAATAATATTACCGATGCGCTCTCTGGAAATCACATCGGTGTAATGATAACAGTCGTTGATGAAAAATATCTTTCCGAAGCTTACCGGGATGTTAAGATTGCGGAAGGTTCAGATGTTTATATAGTAACTGATGAGGGCTTGATAGCATCAAGCCTTGACAGAAGCAAAACCGGAACATTATTGTCTGACGATGATTTGTTAAAACAGATTATTCAATCCTCAGAAACCAATTTAACCTTCAATTATAATAATACCATGGTGTCATCCAAAAAACTAAGCCCCTCGGGATGGCATCTGGTTTCACAGATACCTTACAGTTATCTTTACAAGGAATCCAGGAGTATCCAGTCATATGTCATTTTCTTTGTGGCTCTTTGCTTTGCGATGTCCATGGCTGCCGCATGGCTCATTACAAGGACCATTGCAAAACCTGTAAAGAAGCTGGTAGAAGCAATGAAAAAGGCAAAAGAGGGAGATCTCACAATAAGAGTAATAGATAAGAACGGCGATGAGATAGCCATGCTCTTTGATAACTTTAATCAGATGCTCAGCAATATGAGGCAGCTCATGATTAAAGTCAGGGATTCTGCAAAGCAGGTAATAAACGGAGCTTCCCAGGTGGCTGTATCTGCTGACCAGTCCTATGCCTTCTCCCAGCATATAGCTTCCACTGTACAGCAAATAGCAGAGGGATCTTCAAACCAGGCAGAAAACATTGCAGGCAGTGCCCAGCAGATGGGGAATCTGTCAAATGACATTCAGGAAGTCGGAAACATAATGAACGAAGTATCGGATTCTCTGAATAAAACAAAATCCATGAATCAGGGAATCCAGGGACATATAGAGATTCTCAATGAAAAAGCCTTAAAGACCAGCGACATAACCCAGAGAGTTGTAAACGACATTCTGGAGCTCAACGGAGTTATGCAGGAAATAGGAAAGATTACTAATTTGATATCCTCCATTTCCGAGCAGACCAATCTTCTGTCCCTTAATGCTGCCATTGAGGCGGCAAGGGCAGGCGAGGCCGGAAGAGGCTTTGCCGTTGTAGCGGAAGAGGTTAAAAAACTTTCGGAACAGTCCGGAAATGCATCAAGAACAATTGCGGAACTTTTGGGCAATATTCAGAAAAAGACCAAGCAAACCGCAAGCCAGGCCAGGGAAGCAATTAATATAGTGCATGAACAGACCGAGGCAGTCCGTATAGCCAACGGTTCATTCAACAGTATTTTTGAAAGCATGGACGGAATAATCAGCTTATTGCATCAGATGAACCAATGCGTGGATAAAATGATGGACTCCAAAGATAAAGCATTGAGCGCTATGGAAAGCATTTCTGCTGTTTCAGAGGAGTTTGCCGCAACTGCTCAGGAAGTTTCATCAAGCTCTCAGGAGCATATTTACGGCAGTGAAAAATTAGCTCAGCTTGCCAAACAAATCAGTGAGCTGGCAAACGGACTTGAACAGATGATTATGAATTTCAGGATAGAGTAGTTTAAAGACTTTTTCCCTCCTTATATATAGAAAACATCCATTCTGGCAATGAGAATGGGTGTTTTTATTTTCGGGTTCTGGTAAGTGTATCCGTGTACCAAATTAAATTATTGCTGCAATAAATATTTAAAATATTTTTGACTGCCCGCTTAAGGCATAACCGCAGAAGAAACTGCAGAGCTTGCTCTGTTAAGAAGGCAGGATATTTACTGAATATGCTATAATATTCGTAAATAATGTGAAAAAAGGTGAGATTATGACCATAACATCCATAGAACCTACAAAAGATAAGAAAATGATGCGCGTTTTTATCGACAACCGCTATGCATTTTCAATACCAAGTGATGAATATATCCGCAGCCACTTGTATGAGGAAGAAGAGATTAGTGAGGAGAAACTTCAGCATATAAAGAAAAATGTACTTGTACGTGCGGCAAGGGAAAAGGCGGTACGTTTTCTTATTGCCAGGGACAGAAGCGAAGGGGAAATTATACAAAAGCTTATAGATGCCGGCTTTGACAGAGATGTGGCAAATTGCGCGGCAGAAGAGCTTAAAGCAATAGGATATATTGATGACAGCCGTTATGCCATGAAATATATTGCAGAGCGGATAAGGGATAAGGCCCTATCAAAGAAGGCTCTTCGCTATGAGCTGGAACGTAAAAAAATTTCGGCAGAAATAATTGAACAGACTCTTTCCGAGTTTGAAACCAATGATGAGGAAGTAGCCCTGAGGGCAGCCAGAAAGAAGTTCGGCAAATACAATCTGGATGATGTAAAAATCCAGCAGAAGCTGTTGAGGTTTCTTTATCACCGTGGATTTTCCCACGATATAGCCAAAAAAGTTTTAAATATATTGAGAAATGAATAGAAAATGGTGACGGCAATTCAATGAATTGATACAGCAAGCATCTTATAACTAAAAATCCAAAAATTAGGTTGACATGTCCAATTCATGATAATAAAATTATTGTATAATATTGTAATATTATCGGAATTGGAGGCATGTTAATGAAAAATAAATTGTTAAGGTTCCTTAAAAGCCAGCGGGGTATAAATACTGTCGAAATAGTTATAATACTTGCTGTTTTGGTTGGCCTGGCAATTCTTTTCAGAACGCAGATTGTCAATTTTGCGAAGGATATTATGGACAGCATCTTTAAGGATACCAATGTTCAGAATCTTTCGCCTTCAAGTGTTCAATAAGATACACTGTAAAGTTCGCTTATTCAATCAAATTAGCATTACATAATTTACGAAAAGCACTGAAAAAAGTAATTCAGTGCTTTTTTACGCGATTAAAAAGGTTCGAAAATAAAAAGATGAGTATTGCATATAATATGAAAATATAATATACTATCAACAGGATATAGTATCAGGTAATAATTAAAATTATATTATATATGGAGTAATTAACTTGAGCAGAGATCCAAAGGCAAAAAAAGAAAGACAAAGCTTGCTACTTGAAAAATTAAAAGAGGACCCGTTCCTTACAGATGAGGAACTCGCGGAACAGCTAAGGGTAAGTGTGCCAACAGTCAGGCTTGACCGGCTTGAATTAGGTGTTCCCGAGTTAAGACAGCGTATTAAGGAAATGGCCTCTAAAAATCACAATAAGGTTAGATCCTTAAGTTCAGGAGAAATAATAGGAGAAATTGTTGAACTTAATCTGGGGGAAAGTGCCATATCCGTTTTGGAAACTACAGAGCAAATGGTATTTTCCCAGTCAAAAATAGTACGGGGCCATTATATCTATTCTATGGCTGAATCTATCGCAATAGCTGTTATAGATGCCGATGTTGCTCTGGTGGGTGTGGCAAATATCAAGTATAAGCATCCGGTTTACGCTGGAAGCAAGCTCATTGCGAAGGTTTCAATTAAGCAAAAAAGACCCGGAGGCAAATATATAGTTTGGGTAATGATATATAATAAGCAGACTGAAGTGTTCAGAGGCAAATTTCTGCTTGTAGAAATAGGTTCCTAATACTTTATAAAATGATTTAATGAAGTAAAAACTATCAAGAGACAGCGGTGTATTTAAGGAGTGAATTTGCTTGAGAATAATGGTAGATGCCATGGGAGGAGACAATGCCCCGGACGAAATAGTAAAAGGTTGTCTTGAAGCGTTAAATGAAAATAATTCACTTGAGATAGAATTATTGGGTGACCCTTCAAAGATCAAAAAGTGTCTAGGCTACAACTATGACAACTCCAAAATTATCATAACTGAGACTCATGATGAAATTACCAATTTTGACAAGCCCACAGAGGCGGTAAGAAAGAAAAAGAACTCGTCTCTGGTTGTGGGAATGAACAAGATTAAAGACAAGTCAGCCCATGCCTTTATTTCTGCAGGAAGTACCGGAGCCCTTTTGGCAGCGTCCCTTCTCATTGCGGGAAGGATGAAGGGGGTAAACAGACCTGCACTGGCACCTGTTGTGCCATCTAAAAAAGGACAGACCATGATAATTGATGCAGGTATGAATACAAAGATAAAACCTTTAAACTATCTGCAGTTTGCCATCATGGGTACTGAATATATGAAATACATGTACAATTTGGAAAATCCCCGCGTCGGCCTTGTAAATGTAGGTACGGAGGAGACAAAGGGAGATGAAAATCTTAAGCAGGCCTATGAGATTCTTTCACGTTCAAATCTCAATTTTATAGGTAATATCGAAGGCCGCGATTTAACCGAAGGCAAGGCTGACGTCGCGGTTTGTGACGGCTTTACCGGCAATGCCATGCTTAAGGTTATGGAAGGTACCGGAAGCTATTTTATGAGCTACCTTAAAAAAATGTATTCCAAGAGCTTGTCCGGCAGAATAAGCTATCTTCTGGTCAAGCATGAACTTAAAAAACTCAAAAAACAGATTGACCCTGAGGAGTTGGGCGGAACGCCTATTCTTGGGGTTAATGGAATGGTTTATAAATGCCATGGCAATTCAAAAGCAAAAGCAATTAAAAACACAATTCTTAAAGCCTGCAGTTCTGCATGCACATCCGTACTGGAACAGATGAGAAATATTTTTTCAAATATGGATTTTGGAGGCCTATATGACAAAGCCTTATAAAGCTGCTGTTATTGGCACCGGCAGTGCCCTGCCGGAAAAACGCCTAACTAACAAGCACTTAGAATCGATGGTTGAAACTTCTGACGAATGGATAATAAAAAGAACCGGTATAAAGGAAAGGCGCATCCTTGAGGATGATGTCCCACTATCAGTCCTTGCGGCGGAAGCTTCCAGAAAGGCCATTGCCGACGCAGGACTTACTCCCATGGATATTGATCTCATCATAGCTACCACCATTACTCCTGACTATCTTTCCCCTTCTTTGGCATGTTGTGTGCAAAAAGAAATAGAAGCAAAAAATGCGGCAGCATTTGATATGAACGCGGCCTGCACAGGTTTTGTATATGCGTTGCAGGTGGCACAGGGTTTAATTACCAGCGGAACATACAATTACATACTTATTATTGCAGCTGAGGCATTAAGCCGTGTAACCGACTTTACTGACCGCAATACCTGCGTTCTGTTTGGAGACGGAGCAGGAGCAGTGGTTTTAGGAAAGGCCGAAGAAGGTATTGCTTCAGTAATCCTGGGAGCTATGGGTGAATCCGGTTCAGTTCTTACAATTCCATGCTGCTATTTTTCGCCTGAAGATGCGGAAAAACGCAATGAAGGCAAGAAGCAGGTTATCTGGATGGATGGAAGCGAGGTTTTCACCTTTGCATCCAAAATCATGTGCGAAGCATCACTTAAGGTTCTTGAAAATTCAGGCTTAACAGTCAATGACATAAGCTATATATTCCCTCATCAAGCCAACATTCGTATTCTGCAAAATGCTGCCAAGAGGCTTGATGTACCTATGGATAAGGTTTATACCAATCTTGAGAATACCGGCAACATATCCAGCGCCAGCATTCCTGTATGTCTGGATGAGGCTTCTAGAAAGAATCTGCTCAAAAAAGGCGACAAAATTGTTATGGTTGCCTTCGGCGGTGGGCTCACATATGGTGCTGCCCTGCTGACATGGTCAAAATGATATAATTCCCTTATTTTTGGAGGTGCCATAATGGGCAAAATAGCATTTATTTTCCCTGGTCAGGGCGCACAATATGTGGGCATGGCCAAGGAGATTTCCGAATCTTGCCAGGCTTCTGGAAAGATTATTGATGACGCTTCCGATGCATTAGGCTTTGATATGAGAAAAATGCTCTTTGAGAGCGACGATGAAACATTGAAAATTACAGAAAATACTCAGCCTGCAATTCTGACAGCCAGCATAGCCTGCGCTCAGCCGCTTATTGAGGCAGGAATCAAACCTGACTATACCGCAGGATTAAGCCTGGGTGAGTATTCAGCCCATGTTCTTTCAGGCTCATTGGACTTTAAGGATGCGGTTAAGCTTGTCAGAAAAAGAGGAAAGTACATGCAGGAGGCTGTACCGGCAGGGAAAGGAAGCACAGCAGCAATTTTGGGGCTTTCCCGTGAAGATGTTCTGGAAGTCTGCCAGAAGGCAAGTGCCAAAGGAGTTGTAGAAGCTGCCAATTTCAATTGTCCCGGTCAGATTGTAATTGCCGGTGAAGCCGAAGCTGTAAATGAGGCAATGAGGCTTGCAACAGAAAAGGGAGCAAAAAGGGCAATTTTACTTAATGTAAGCGCGCCCTTCCACTGCAGTCTCCTAAAACCTGCAGGTGAAAAGCTTGCACAGGAGCTTGAAGGCGTAAATGTCAATAAAATGACAATTCCGGTTGTTACAAACGTAACAGGCAAGCTCATTTCATCGGAGAATGAGATTAAGGAACTTTTGGTTAAGCAGGTAAGCTCATCAGTCCTTTGGGAGGACTGCGTAAGAACCCTTATTGATTTAGGGGTTGATACCTTTGTTGAAATCGGCCCGGGCAAGGTTTTGAGCGGATTTATCAAAAAAGTTGAAAAGACCGCCAGAGCCCTTAATGTTGAAGACAATGCATCCCTTGAAGAAACATTGAAGGCTCTTAAAAGCTAATGAATGCTAAAACAGGATTTTGTCCTGATTATATAGGCAAGCAAGGTGAATAAGAATGGATTTTACAGGAAAGACGGTTATAGTAACCGGCTCCACACGAGGAATTGGCTATGCTGTGGCATGCGCTTTTCTAGAGGCAGGCGCATCAGTAATGCTTACAGGAACAGGCGCAAGTGTCAATGATGTAGTAAGTGAGTTTAAAAACAAGGGCTATAAGGCTGAAGGATTTATTGGGGATTTGAGTGTTCCTTCCAATGCTCAGGAATTGATTGATAAAACCATAGAGTGCTTTGGCGGAATTGACGTTTTGGTCAACAATGCCGGTATTACCTGTGACAAGCTTTTAATCCGTATGGAAGAGGAAGATTGGGACAAGGTAATAAATGTCAACTTAAAAAGCACCTTCCTGTGCACCAAGGCTGCTGCCCGGATAATGATGAAAAAACGGAAGGGCACTATAATAAATATTTCATCCATTGTAGGACTTATGGGCAATGCAGGTCAGGCAAACTATGCCGCTTCAAAAGCCGGAATTATCGGCTTTACCAAATCAATTGCACGGGAGTTTGCATCCCGCGGCATTACCTGCAATGTAATTGCACCCGGGTTCATTGAAACCCAGATGACAGGCGCCTTGCCTGAGGAAATAAAGGAAAATTACCTGAAAAGCATACCTCTCGGCAGGTTTGGGACACCTTCCGATGTTGCTGATCTGGCTGTTTTCCTGGCTTCCGACAAGGCAAGATATATTACCGGTCAGGTAATAAATATTGACGGTGGCCTGTATATGTAATATTATTTCTAGTGAATGCAATAATATGGTTATATGCCGGAGGCGCTTCTGATGCGGATTTGTTACGTTTAAGCCTGTTGAGCGATAATCATATTGCATATTTGCCAGTTCGCGGTTAATAATGCATCTTGAAAAGAGTTTATGGCAAGTTAACTGCTTTCTGGACAGCAATCATCATATGGATACTTCAATTCCTGTCTGGAAGGGGGTGAATGTTATGGTATTTGAGAAAGTAAAGGAAATTATCGTTGAACAACTGGGCGTTGATGAGAGCGATGTTAAAATGGAGTCTTCTTTCATTGATGACTTAGGTGCCGATTCACTCGATATCGTAGAGCTTATCATGGCTCTTGAGGAAGAGTTTGATTTGGAAATACCAGACAAGGAAGCTGAAAAGATTACAACCGTCGGTGATGCCGTTGAATATATTAAGGCTCATCAGTAATTAAGAAAAGAAATAAAGAAAGTCCCAACAATTTTGTTGGGACTTTTTTTAGTCAACGAATCCATTTACATAAATTCTGAAGCAATTATTGTACAGGATTTATTAATAAATATAAGGCTTATCTAAGTAAAGGAGGCCAAAAATGAAGAGAAGGGTCGTTATTACAGGTTTAGGTGTCGTACACTCTCTGGGAAACGATATAGAGACTTTCTGGAATGCAATAAAGCAAGGAAAGAGCGGCATTAAAACTATTACCAAATTTGATACTACTGATTTTTCCACTAAGGTTGGAGCACAGATTGACGATTTTGACGTTACTAAATTCATGGATAAAAAAGAAGCAAAAAGAATGGATCTCTTTACCCAGTATGCTGTGGCAGCCTCAAAGCAGGCCGTTGAAATGTCAGGCATTGACTTTGCTTCCATGGATCCTTATCGTGCAGGTGTTATTATCGGTTCAGGCATCGGCGGTATTGAAACCCTTGAGGACAACTGCCGTACACTTTTTGAAAAGGGAGCAAAGAGAGTCAGTCCTTTCTTTGTACCCATGATGATTGCAAATATGGCATCCGGACAGGTTGCAATCAAGTATGGCATTAAAGGCTACAACGCCTGTGTGGTAACAGCCTGTGCTACAGCCAACCACTCCATAGGCGACGCCATGCGCGTTATCCAGAACGGATATGCGGATGTAATGATAACAGGCGGTGCTGAGGCATCCATAACTCCTCTTTCATTTGCAGGATTCTGCTCCATGAAGGCTATGAGTGAAAATGAGGACCCGGCTACCGCATCAAGACCTTTTGACAAAAACCGCGACGGTTTTGTAATGGGTGAAGGTGCCGGTATACTGGTTCTTGAGGAATATGAGCATGCCGTAAAGCGTGGCGCCAATATTATAGCTGAGCTTGCCGGATTTGGCGCAACCTGTGACGCATACCATATTACCGCTCCCGATCCGGAAGGAGCAGCCGGCGTAAAATGCCTTATGCTTGCTTTGGAAGATGCAGGAGTGGGACCTGAAAAGGTAGATTATATAAATGCTCACGGTACAAGCACACCCCTTAATGATCCTCTTGAAACAAAATGCATCAAGAAGGTCTTTGGCGAACACGCATCAAAATTGGCAGTAAGCTCTACCAAATCAATGACCGGTCATCTTTTGGGTGCGGCAGGCGGCATTGAGGCAATTATTACCGCTCTGGCCATCCGTGACAGCTTCCTGCCTCCCACAATAAACTTAAAAGAAGCAGATCCCGAATGCGATCTGGACTATGTTCCAAACGAAGGCCGCACAAAATCCATAGAATATGCTATTTCCAACTCCCTTGGATTTGGCGGACACAATGGCGCGCTGGTATTTAAGAAGATATAAGTTATTATTCTTTCATTTAAACAATGTAAAAAAGCCAATATAAAAGCAGCTCGGAAGAGCTGCTTTTTACATATGATGAACTATGGATATAATTAATGTATACCTTATTTATGGGCATAAATTGGATGCCGGAAATATAATGTGCTAAAATAATATTTAATCATGTTGGCTTTGGGAGGCGTCAGGCATTGAAAAAAATACCCGAACATATTCTAAGAATTGTTGAAGAGCTGGAATCAAGAATTGGATATAAATACAGGAACAAAAAGCTCGCTGTTAATGCCCTCGTTCACAGCTCATATTCAAATGAGCATCATGACTTTATTTCAGGCAACAATGAAAGACTTGAGTTTTTGGGAGATGCCATACTGGATTTTATATTGAGCCTGATGCTTTATAATGATTCAGCTAACTTTAGTGAGGGTGAAATGAGCAAAATGAGAGCCCTCATTGTATGCGAGTCATCGCTTAACGAATGCGCAATGAAGATAGGCCTGGGAGATCTTGTACTGCTTGGCCGTGGAGAAAAAGCAAACGGAGGAAAGACAAGGCCTTCCATTATGTCCGATACCATGGAGGCTATTATAGGAAGCATATACCTCGACGGAGGAATGAAAGCTGCTGAAGCCTTCGTTAAAAGAATTTTAAGTGAAACTTACAGCAAGGCGACAAAGGGCATGCTGTTTATGGACTACAAAACAGCCCTGCAGGAAGAGCTTCAGAAGTCAGGAGATGTTAAGATACAGTATAAACTCATTGAAGCCGTGGGGCCCGACCATTCAAAAACCTTTAAAATATCGGTATTTGTAAACGACGTTCCTATAGGAACTGGTACGGGCAGATCCAAAAAAGACGCCGAACAGATGGCAGCCAAGGCGGCCCTGGCAGAAATTAACCAGATTAAATAGAGGAGTTATATAAGTGGGAAATCGTCATATAAACATCCCGGTTTTTATACCACATAAAGGTTGTCCCAATACCTGCGTATTTTGCGACCAGAGACGAATAAGCGGTACCATTTCTTCACCCACTTTTGACAGTGTGAAAAAGCTTATAGAGGATAGCTTATCAACCATCCAGGACTCAGAGGTTGAAGTGGCTTTCTTTGGAGGCAGCTTTACCGGGATACCTGAGTCCGATATGATTGGCTATCTTGAGACGGTTAAGCCCTTTATAGACAGTGGAAGAGTTCAGGGAATCCGCCTTTCAACAAGGCCGGATTATATAAATAATCACATAATTGGTATTTTGAAAGAGTATGGCGTGACTGCCATTGAACTGGGGGTACAAAGCCTTGACCCGGAGGTATTGAAAAAAAGCAAGAGGGGCCATTCTGTTGCAGATGTGGAAAATGCCTGCGCCATTATAAAAGATTCAGGCATAAAGCTTGGAATCCAGACCATGCTCGGCCTTCCTGGCGACACTTTTTCCAAAGCACTTGATACCGCTTACAAAGTAGTGAGTATAAAGCCTGAAATGGTACGAATTTACCCGGCTCTGGTATTAAAGGATACTGAGCTTGAAGAGCTTTACAAATCTGGCTCCTATATGCCATTGAGTGTTGAAGAAGCAGTTGACTGGTGTGCGGCAATAGTACCTTTATATAAATCAAAAGGAATTACTGTCTTAAGGATTGGCCTTCATTCATCGGAAGATATGGAATCTTCCATTGTGGCAGGACCATATCATCCGGCTTTTGGTGAGCTTGTGGAATCACGGATTTTGCTTAACAGGATATTGCAGGAACTTAAAAAAAGAGAGCCGTTAATTCCAGGAAAGATTGTCATAAGAACAAGGCCGGAGCTTGTATCCAAGATAATAGGACATGGAAGAACCAATATAGATGCCATAAAGAATAAATACCCCAATGTGGAAGTTAAGGTTCTGGCAGACCTTAAAACCGGAGATTTTGAAATACAGAACCAGTGATTTTTAAGGAGAGGTCAAAATTGCGTGAAATAAGCGTGGAGTCAATTTCCGAAACAGTTGAAAGATTATGCATTGAAGCAAATTATTATCTCAATGAAGATATTAAGGCAGCTCTTGAGAAGGCATCAGGTGAGGAAGAATCCGATATTGGCCGGAATATACTGTGCAGCCTTATTGAAAATGCAGATATTGCCTCAAAGGAGCAGCTGGCCATTTGCCAGGACACAGGAATGGCCATTGTTTTTGTTGAACTGGGTCAAAACGTCAGAATAGTGGGAGGAAGCCTGGAAGCCGCCATAAATGAAGGTGTCAGGCGCGGATATAAAAAGGGCTTTTTAAGAAATTCGGTTGTTTCCGACCCCTTAAGAAGAGAAAATACCAGGGATAATACCCCTGCGGTAATACATTATGAAATAGTTGAAGGAGACGGTCTTACCATCCATGTTGCACCTAAAGGCTTTGGAAGCGAGAACATGAGCGCTCTTAAGATGCTTAAGCCTTCTGACGGAGTTGAGGGAGTTAAAAAGTTTGTTATAGATACCATAAGCGAAGCGGGAGCAAACCCCTGCCCGCCAATTGTTGTGGGCGTGGGTATTGGCGGAAGCATGGAAAAGGCGGCTCTGCTGGCCAAAAAAGCATTGCTCAGGCCAATAGACAGAAGACACCCTGACTCATTTTACAGAGCTTTAGAGGAAAGTCTTCTGGAGAGTATAAATAAGCTGGGTATAGGTCCTGCCGGCCTTGGAGGACGAATTACCGCTCTGGGAGTAAATATTGAAACTTATCCTACACATATTGCAGGCTTACCCGTTGCGGTAAATGTATGCTGCCATGTGCTCCGCCACAGATCAGCGTCATTGTAAGGAGAAGATATGAGCGAAAATTACGGAATTCTGTACCTTGTTTCAACCCCTATAGGAAATCTTGAGGACATAACCTATCGGGCAGTAAGAATACTGGGAGAGGTAGACTTAATTGCCGCTGAGGATACAAGGCACACAATTAAGCTATTGAACCATCTGGGCATTAAAAAGCCCATGATAAGCTATCATGACAATAACCGCATATCCCGGTTAAAGGAGCTTATAGAAAAACTTCAGTCTGGTATCAATATAGCCCTTGTAAGCGATGCGGGAACTCCCGGAATTTCGGACCCGGGCGAGGAACTTGTGGTAATGGCAATAGAAAACGGCATTAAGGTGACTGCTGTTCCCGGCTGCTCTGCATCTGTAACGGCACTTATTCTTTCAGGCCTTTCTACCGGAAGGTTTGCCTTTGAAGGGTTTTTGCCCCAGAAGCACTCAGAGAGGGTTAAATTTCTGGAAGGCATTAAGTATGAAGACAGAACTCTTATATTCTACGAAGGTCCTCACAGGATAAAGGACATGCTCTCTGACTTACTGAAAGTGTTTGGAGAAAGAAAATGCGCCGTGTTAAGAGAGCTTACAAAACTTCATGAGGAAGCGGTAAGAGGAACTGTCAGCGAGGTTCTTGCACATTTTGAAGCAAATGAACCCAGGGGCGAGTTTGTTGTGGTGGTTGAAGGTTCAAAGGAGCCTGCCCGGGAAAATAAAGATTTCTCAAATTTGACAGTTGAGGAACATGTAAATATGTATATGGAAAAAGGCCACAGCCGAATGGATGCCATGAAACTGGCAGCCAAAGACAGGGGCATTTCCAAAAGAGAAATCTATTCCATACTTAATTCCGAAAAATAGTATGCTTTATTATGTGCCTGGAAGGCTGTGATTTTTAATACTCACAGCCCTCACAGGGAATAACCATGACTTTGGTATCGGTATCGCTGAACAGCGATTTCAGGCGCTGAATAAAAGGGCTTTGCTCCCCGCTGGGGCCTTCGCCGGTAATAACCAGTTCTATTCCATAATGCTGGGCAAACTGCGAAATTGTTTCGGGAATCTTATCTGAGTTAAGAATTGTAAGATCAGCGCCATAGGATTTTGTGAGATTAAAGAGATATTCTAAAGCTTCGCCATCCTCTGCATTGTCTACGAAATTCCAGTTTTCTTTTGTAACATGTATAACATAAAGTGTTCCGTCATCATTCTTAAGCCTGGCTCCTGCTCTGATGAGCCGTTCGCAGGACCTTTGCTGTGTCACACACACCAGCACAGAACTGTATGTATTCAAATCAACCATCTCCGAATTTATTAAAACATTTACATGAAAATTTTATACTTTTTCATTTACATTATACCAGAAGGGCAGTAAAAAGTCTTTATTGTGCCATGCTTTTTAATCCAGCCTTAATAATTTGATGCCATTTTTTTACATAGAAGGTCTCCGGTTTTTTATTGACTGTAAAAGTGCTATAATCAAAGAGCATTACATTTAAAAGGATGATGATATGAAATACAGGCATATTGTTTGGGATTGGAACGGTACTCTTCTTAATGATGCGGAAGCATGCACCAGGGCAGTGAGTCTGATACTTGAAAAAAGGAACAAGGGAAAGGTTTCGGTGGAAGAATACCGTGAAAAGCTTGTTTTCCCGGCAATCAATATGTATTACGATTCAGGGATTACCTTTGAAAATGAAAGCTATGAAGATATCTGCAATGAATATATAACCAATTATATTAACAGCTCAGATTTAATTGACCTTCATAAGGACGCCGGAACAGTCCTTGAAAATTTCAGGAAAAGAGGACTTAGCCAGCACATAGTTTCGGCTTCCGGCCGAGATATTCTGTATGAGCAGGTTGAAAAGTATAATTTGACCCAATACTTCACCCACATTTTAGGTCAGGAAAATAACATGGCGGAAAGCAAGGTTCATCTTGCTGAAAAACTGAAACATCTTATTGGCTGCGACCCTAAAGAGGTACTCTTTATAGGGGATACTCTTCATGACTTTGAAGTAGCCAAAGAAGTGGGATTTGACTGCAGGCTTGTTTCAAACGGCCATTGCAGCAAAAGCCGCCTCTTAACTTCCGGGGTTCCAGTATATACAAACCTTACCGAGCTATATAATGACCTTTGAAAAAACGCTGATGCTGGTGAAACAGCCATAACGGAGGGATAATTATGAAATTTATTGACATGAGAAGTGATACCGTAACATGGCCTACAGAGGAAATGAGAAAAGCCATGGCAGTTGCCGAGGTGGGGGATGATGTTTACGGGGATGACCCAACAGTAAATAAGCTTGAGGAAATGGCAGCACAAATACTGAATAAAGAAGCTGCCATGTTTGTGCCTACCGGAACAATGGGCAACCAGCTGGCTGTTTTTACAGCTATAAACCGCGGTGACGAGGTTATAATTGCCGAGGACAACCATATTGTAGTTCACGAGTGCGGGGCAGCCGGAGTTATTTCAGGGGCAAATTTAAGGTGCCTTCCGTCAAACAAGGGCATGGTTGATTTAAAATTACTGGATAGAACCATTAGATTTGGTGAGGATATACATGAACCCAAAACAGGACTTATATGTACCGAAAATGCCCATTCAACAGGTGTTGTCCATCCGCTTTCATATATGAAGGAATTATATGAGATAGGAAGGAAAAACAATATTCATGTTCATCTTGACGGAGCAAGAATATTCAATGCGGCATCCTACCTTAAGGTTGAAGCTTCCGAAATAGCCCGGTATGCAGATTCGGTCATGTTCTGCCTTTCAAAGGGCCTGTGCGCTCCTGTAGGCTCCATGCTTGTCGGAACCAAAGCCTTTATAGATGCGGCACGAAGGAAGAGAAAGCTTCTTGGAGGCGGAATGCGCCAGGTAGGAATACTGGCACAGGCTGGAATAATTGCTCTTGAAAAGATGACAAAGAGGGTTCATGAGGATCATGAAAATGCCAGGTATCTGGCTGAGCTTTTGAAGGATATTCCGGGAATCACGGTTAATACCGATGACGTGCACATTAACATGGTATTCTTTCAGATTGAAAAGCCGGTAAGCGGGGAATATATAACATGTGAGCTAAAAAAAGAAGGAATTCTTGCAAATCCTCCCGATAAAGGCACAATGCGTCTGGTGACCCATTATTATATAAAGAGGGAGCATGTTGAAAAGACAATTCAGGTGCTTAGGAGAATTATGAATGCCATATAGCCGTAATAGATTGAAATACTATTAGAAATAAACAGCCTGATATTATGGGTGCGTCTTTATGAAAAAGGTCAGAAAATTTTTGTACATTAATCTTGGCTTGCTTCTTGTGGCTTGCGGAATCCATTTTTACAAGATTCCCAACCACTTTGCAACAGGCGGGGTAAGCGGAATTTCCATTATTCTGGAGCACTACATTGAACATCTGAATGTAGGTGCTCTGATGCTCATAATTAATGTTGCGTTCCTGATTCTGGGACTTGCCCTGTTAGGATGGGATTTCACCAGAAATACCGTATATTCAAGCCTCACTTTGTCGGGTATGGTATGGCTTTTGGACGTAATTTTCCCCATAAATAATCCCCTGACAAACGATACCTTGCTGGAATTGTTCTTTGCCATTGGACTTCCCGGCATAGGATCCGCCATAGTATTTAACCTTAATGCATCCACAGGCGGAACTGATATAATAGCAAAAATACTTAACAAGTATACAAATCTTGATATTGGAAAGGCACTTTTAACCTCGGACATACTTATTGCCACCGCAGCAGGTCTAGTTTTCAGCGTGCGCATAGGCATGTATTCGGTTTTGGGTCTGGTTTTAAAGGGCCTTATTATCGACAATGTCATTGAAGGCTTCAACCTTAAGAAGCAGGTGGTTATTGTAAGCGAAAATCCTGAGCCTATAAAGAAATACATAATAGAAAATATAGGCCGGGGAGCTACCATTCATACTGCTTATGGTGCCTGGACCAATGAAGAGAAACATATAATTACTTCCGTAATGGGACGAAAACAGGCTGTGGAGCTGAGAAATTTTATAAGAAAAACCGATAAAAATGCCTTTATTACAATAACAAACACTTCTGAAATTATCGGCAAAGGCTTTATGACCCTGTAAGCAGATGAAGTGAAAATATTCCAAACATATGTTTTTTTTCGTTAGGATATGCTATAATAACAAAAAGAACATATGTTTGGGTGTTATATATGGAACTCATAGAAAAGCTTGCAATATTAGGCGATTCTGCGAAATATGACGTATCCTGCTCCTCAAGCGGAAGCAACCGGGCAAGTAAAAAGGGAATGGTTGGAAATACCGCTTTGCCTGGCATCTGCCACAGCTGGGCAGATGACGGTCGTTGCATATCTTTATTAAAGGTTCTCTTTACAAATTATTGCATATACGACTGCAAATACTGCGTAAATCGCTGCAGCAATGATATAAAGCGCGCTTCCTTTACTCCCGATGAGCTATGCAACCTCACTATTGAATTTTACAGGCGAAATTACATAGAAGGCCTTTTTTTAAGTTCTGCAGTTGTAAAAAGCCCTGATTACACCATGGAGCTTATTATTGCCGCGTTAAAGAAGCTAAGATATGAGCACAGATTTAACGGCTATATCCATGTAAAATCAATTCCTGGAGCCGACTTAAGGCTTGTCCACGAGGCAGGGCTTCTTGCAGACCGAATCAGTGTCAATATTGAACTTCCCACCGTTTCCAGCCTGAAGCTCCTTGCACCCCAAAAGAGCCATGAGTCCATTATAAAGCCCATGTCCTTTGTAAGTGAGCAGATTCAGGGAGCAAATGAGCTTACCATATACAGAAAAAGACAGACTTTTGCTCCTGCCGGACAGTCAACCCAAATGATAATAGGAGCCACAAGGGACAATGACCTTACTGTTTTGCGCCTTACGTCCGAGCTTTATAAAAGATATAAATTAAAGAGGGTGTATTATTCGGCATATGTTCCTGTCAATGAGCACAAGGATTTGCCTGCCCTTAACACAAGCCCGCCCCTTTTGAGGGAGCATAGAATGTACCAGGCTGACTGGCTCTTGCGGTTTTACGGTTTTGAAGCCAATGAACTTCTGGATGAGACCCATTCAAACTTTGATATCAATCTGGACCCCAAATGTGACTGGGCTTTAAGAAATCTTGACAAGTTCCCTGTTGAAATCAACAAGGCACCTCTGGAAATGCTTATGCGTGTTCCCGGAATCGGATATCAAATGGCCCAGAAGATTGTCAGGGCAAGAAGGCTGGCACCCTTGAATTACGAGGATTTAAAGAAAATGAGGGTTGTATTGAAGCGCGCCCGTTATTTCATTACATGCAACGGCAAGTATTATGGAGGCATTGACCTGGATACTGACGATTTGTACCCATTGTTGGCTGAAAAAACTGATCCCAAAGTTTATGTCGGTCAGATTTCAATGTTTGGGTAAGGTGAATTATGATTTATGTGACGGACGGCTCTTTTGAAGGAGTCCTTACTGCCGTATTTGAGGCATATAAAAATAAGACTGAGCCTGAAGATATAATAGTTTCAAAGGATGGATACCAACTGTCCCTGTTACCTGCCATGGAGGTAGCGTCCGACTCTGAGAAATCCGCAAGAGTTGAAAAGGCAATTGTAGAGAAAATGGGGAGGGAAGCTCTTGAAACCATTTACCGGGCCTATCTTTCCGATAGTCCCGATGTGGGCATGGCAATATATAACTTTATTAAGATAGGATTGAAAACTGGAAGACGGGTTTTATCATATCTTCAACACCCCGATATATTAAAAGTTCATGACATGAGCAGCAGGGTATTAAAAGAAACCCATTTATTTTTAGGCATATTAAGATTCAGGAAACTTAAAAACGGTATATACTACTCTAAAATTGAGCCTGACGGAAATATAATTGCCTTTTTGGCGGAGCATTTCGCAGCAAGGCTTTCTGACCAGCCCTGGATAATCCATGACGCAAAACGGGGGATATGTGCCCTTTATAATACCATTGAAGTTGTGTTTACTGATGAACCCATACACTTAAAGGAAGATTTTCAGGACGAGTTTGAAACCTTGTGGAAGAGATATTTTGATACTATTGCCATTGAAAGCAGAAAAAATCTGAAACTACAGAGACAGTTCATGCCAAAAAGATACTGGAAAAATCTTATAGAAAAACAAAATTTATAGCATATTTCACCAGGATATAGAAATGGCAAGGCTTTGAACGATGTTTTGTTTTTTATGCATAGAAAAATCGTCATCCTTTGTAAATTAGTTCTATTGAGCGGTTTTTGGCCCTGTGTTATAATAGGGACAGAAATTAATCCTGAAATGTTCGTGTTGCCCTAATTTTGAACCTGCTATGTTTGACAAGGGAGCCTGAAGTTTGGGTACGTAGCACAGGCCACAAGCTAATTCCGACATAGAGCTTTAAGCTCTGTGCAACGGCGGTGGAAGTGTGAAATATTCAACAGGGCACCCACCTGGCGAGGCCAGGTGTCAAAATAGGCTAACGGCATTTTGGGGCTAAAGGCTGTTCAGTTTTGAACAGCCTTTAGCTTTTTTATAAGCATCCGGATATCAGGGAAGATTGTTTGGTTATCTTTGAAGTTTAGCCTATTCACCTGGCCGTTGATGGGGTTATACATATAATGGTTCCTTCTTTTAGATGTATCCATTGCAGGTATGTATCTTATATCTTACATTTATGGCCTCAGAATTTCTCTTATGGCATTTTCCAAAAACTCAATCCTGCTCTCAAGTTCTCGTATTCTCTCCTGCATGGCTTCTGGGCTTTCTTCTTTTTCCTTTGGCTTTATTGAGGCAAGGGTCTTTATATTAAAGGGGAAGCGAAGGCCGTTTCCGAACAGCATGGGAGTAACGTCGCATTTAAAGTTGTAATCCTCTTTGTGATTGGACTGGAATTTGCATTTAAGAGGTATATCACGTCCTGTCAGATCCACTTTGGATTCATCGGCAATTCCGCTCAGGTCAGGCTTGACCATCGAAATAATAAAAGCGGTTCTAAGGCTTCGGATAACAAAGGGGTTATTGTTGACCAGTATCAGGCTGTCGCTTCCCTGTCCGGTTGTTGCGTTATATACTTCAAGGTTTTTAACGAATTTGTTGAGGATTGGATCAAATTTGAAAATTATCGTGCTTTCCTGCCCCTCTTCACAGGATGCAAGTACATAAACAGGACCGTTTTTGGAAACTACGGCCTGAAGCCTGTGGGCGGGCGGATAGGGGAAGGGGGTGGTCACAGGTTTTGAAACCTTTCCGTCGCTTATTTTTCTGTGGACCAATAGGTTCACGTTCTGGACGTTGGTTACAAAGAATAAATGAATATTTGATCCGTCGGTACATACGGCGTAGTTTTTGGCATCCCTAATTATTACTCCCTGTACCTCGGGCATGGAGTATATGGCCCCGTCTATTCTCTGATAGGTTAAAAGCTGCCTTCTGTTATGGGATACTATATAAAATACATGGAGGAATCCATCGGCTTCAATTAGATTTACATTATAGGGCGAGCTTCCGCTGATCCTGCTTTCCAGAAGAACTATGGGCTTATTTTTCTCCTCACAGGCAGTTATGAACATAAGCCTGTCTGAGTAGTCAACATAGCATGCGCTTATTACATCATCGGAATTTAATAATGCCGAAAAGTCAGGAGTGGCACTATCAGACAGCAAAAAGGGAGAGCCCCATTTGTTGTTCTCATCCAGCATGCTCATAAATAGCCCGTTCTTATGCCAGATACAGGTTACAACACCCATACTGTTTTTTAGAATATATCTGTAGCTGTCGTTAGAAGGCACTTTTACACAACTCCTTCAAAAAACAGAGCTAAAATTTTAAGCCCGTTAATATAATGCTATTTATGTCCCGCGGTGAATATGACCGCCTTGTCACCAATTCAACCAAAAGGCATATTATGACAATGTGAAGGCAAATATTCTGAAATGGAGGACCGATATAATGGGCTGTAAAGATCAAGTTGTTCCAGGACTTATTGGTGGCGAAGACATATGCAAGCTACGAGAAGCCGTTTGTGTTCATGTAGAAAAAGTATATGATAATTGCCGTGAAAAAGATTGCATTGAAGATGCAGTGGTAGATTTCGTTGATAATGTACAGGACCTCATTAATAATGCGGTGAAAGTAAAAACAAAAGATGCAGAAGTTGTAGCAGTATTGGCCGATCTTGAGGATGTACCGTTTAAGAGAGGCTTCTTTACTGTTAATGTACGTTATAAAATCCGCCTGGCAGTTGAATTCTGCTACAAGGATGTAACAGGTAACATAGTAAATTCATCTCCAAAGATTGGCTATGTCTGGTTCTCAAAGACAGCCATACTCTTTGGTTCGGAAGGTAAGGTCAAGATCTTCAGGAGCGTTGACCCGGGAACAGTCCCGGTTCAGGCCGATGCAAATCTCGATGGCTGCGGCGCCCTGATAGAACAGGACAATCTTCCTATTATAAAGGTAGAGGTAGCAGAACCTTTGGTTCTCAATACTCGTATAAAGAAAGTGCATGACAAGCACCATCACCATCATCACTGCGGGTGCGATGACGACGGAAACGATGTAAGCTCCTTTATTGGACCTCAGAGGAGAGTAGTCGTAACCCTGGGCTTATTCTCAATAATTAAGCTTGTAAGACTTGTGCAGCTCCTTATTCCAGCATTCAACTTCTGCTATCCCAACAAGGAATGCGTTGCTGCCGATGAGGATAACCCCTGCGATATTTTCGATACCATCGAATTCCCGCTTGATCAGTTCTTCCCGCCTCAGAAGTTTGATTTCCCGGGAGCGGAAAGGTCATAGAGCCCTAAGGAAGGATTTAAGTCCTTCCTTTTCTTTTTGTTTTGATTTTCAAACTTCAAGCTGGCAGGAAGGCTTTGCCTTGAATCCAGTATAAAATACTGACAAAAAACTCCAAAGACTTAGAATATTGACACATTGTGTTGCAAAAAAAACAAAATACTTTAAAATTAATTATAAAGGATATCCTTTGAGAGGTTTGGGATGCGGAGAACCGTTCTGATTATAGCACCTTTTATAGTAATTTTGTCTGCGTGGGCAGCCGCTTCCAGGGCAGATGTATTTAGTGCTGCATTGCAATCATTGTTTAATGTTCTGCCCTATGTTTTTGCCCTTTTTGCCCTTTCCTTAAGCATTGGCTACCAGAACGGCAATTCTTTTTTTCTCTCATGCTTCATACTTTTCTCATATGTTTTCTTTATTGCATTGTCAAAAACCCCGGAAAAACTTTCAGATGCTGTAACGTTAATAAGCATACTTTTCCCGGTTAATGCCATATGGCTGGGGTTTTCACGTGAAAGGGGCATTTTCAGCTATTACGGAAGGAATAAGGCTTTAATTCTCTTTGGACAGGTACTTTGGATCGTTATAAGAGTGTTCGCAAACTCAGCCGGCATATCATCACAGACAGACAATATGGGGATTATACGAATCAAGGCGCCGGCAATGGCCTTGTATGTTGTAAGCATATTTATCCTTCTTTTAAACTATATTCTTCAGAAGCGATATATGAATCTTGTGTTTATGGTTGTCCTTCTGGCTTCCTTTATCGCTCTTCATTTTGCCAACAGGGTAATTATTCTTTCGATTTTCACAACGGCAATGTTTACAATTGTTGTTATTGCGCTTCTTGATATTTCATATTCCCTTGCATTCTATGATGCCCTGACAGGTGTTTTATCCAGGCGAGCGTTTGAGCAGGAGATTTTAAAGCACGAGAACAACTATGCCATAGCCATGGTGGATTTGGATCATTTTAAGCATATAAATGACAAATACGGGCATGATGTGGGTGATGAGGTTCTTAAGATGGTGGCCTCAACTCTAAAGGAAAATGCTGGAGGCGCAAAGATTTTTCGATATGGTGGCGAAGAATTTATTGTGCTATTTGCCGGAATGTCTTATAATGATATACGGGTCCATTTGGACAATATGAGGAAAGCAGTCGAAAAAAGGACATTTTTTGTCGGGGATAAAAGCCCATCTGTTAAAAAGTCCGTAAATGACAATTTAAAATCCAGGAGCAGCGAGACTATAAAAGTTACAGTCAGCATTGGTGCTGCTCGCAAAACAGGAAATTTAAAAAACATCTATGATGTTATAAAAAAAGCGGATGAAGCGCTTTATAAATCAAAAAATAATGGCAGAAACTGCATTACAATGACCTAGTCAATAGGGAGGCTTAAATGGATAACATTCTTAAGGAAATAATCCAGTATGAACAGCAAGCTTTAAAGCTTGAGGAAGAAGCCAGAAAACAAGCTCTCGAAATAATTGCCGAGGCCAGGAAAAAAGCAGGTGAAATCATGGAAAAATCTTTACAGGAAGGCGAGTCCATGGTTGAAGACCTGCTTGAAAAGGCAAGGCAGGAGGGCATTGAAGAGGCCAGACGTCATGAAAATGAACAAACCGAAGCCGGAGAACAAATCCGCGCAATGTCTCGCCAAAGGCTTGAAGCAGCAGTTGATTACATTGTGGAAAGGGTTGTGAACAAGTAGTGGCAGTTGTAAAGATGAACAAGATTACCGTACTTGGCCTTTCCAAAGAACGAAAACAACTTTTGGACGCGCTTATGAGGCTTGGTGTGGTAGAGATTAATCAGGAAGAACCCACTGACGACATAAGGGAAAATGCATTTAATCTAAATGTTCAAAATGATCTTGCAAAAATAGATGCTGTGCTGGCAGATCTGGAAAGGGCTCTTGGCATTCTGGATTCTTATGTACCCAAGAAAATGCTTCTATTCTCTACCAGGAGAATTGTATCAGAGACCGAATACCATGATGTTATGAAAAATTCCGCTGATATAGTGGATGGTGCCGGCCGCATTAATCAGCTTGAAGATGAGGTTGCCAGAATAAAGAGTGAAATAAATCGTCTGGCAAACCTTTCGGATTCCCTTGAACCATGGCTGGCTCTTGAAATACCGTTGAATGATGCAAGTACAAAATATACCTTTACTATAACAGGAACTCTCTCATCCACTATAAATCTGGATGTTGTTGATGAGGAACTTGCATCAGTGTGCCCTGAATCAGTAATGTTAAGGGCCACAAGCGATCGAGAGCGCCACTATATTGCTGTAATTGCTCATAAATCAATAGAAAATGAAGTCATGGCTCTTTTAAGGAATTACGGCTTCAATAAATTCACATTTAAAGAGATTGACGGCACAGCAAAAGAAGCCAAGGAAATTCTTGATATGAGAATCTCGAGCCTTGGCAATGAACGGGAAAAGAAGCTTGCCGCCATAAAAGAGCTTGCTGAAAAAAGGGAGGAGCTGGAGATTGTTTATGACGGCTACAGAATGGAGCGGACAAGGATTGAAGCTAAGAGCCTGTTGCTTTCCACCCGTTCAGTCTTTATGCTGAAAGGATGGCTTCCTGCAGAGCATTCCCAAAAAGTAAAGGATTATCTTGATAAAAATTTCTATTGTGCCATAGAGATTGAGGAACCGGGTGAGGATGAAGACTTCCCAGTACTTCTCAAAAATGGTCCTGTTGTTGATTCTATTACACCGGTTGTAAGCATGTACGGTGTTCCATCCTGCAAGGAGATTGATCCCAGCGCCGTAACTCTGCCGTTCTTTGCGTTCCTGTTTGGCCTTATGTTTGGTGATGGCGGATATGGAATCATTATATGCCTTGTTACAGGATTCATTTTGAAAAAATACAAGCTTGAAGAGTCAACAAAACAGTTCATTAAACTTATTTTCATCTGCGGCTTGGCAACTATTTTGGCTGGTGCTCTCTTTGGAAGCTGGTTTGGCATACCTGCACTTGCAAAAACTGCTTTATGGATTGTACCTACCCAACAGCCTGAGCTTATGATGAGCTATTCCATTTTAATTGGAATTGTTCATATGTATACTGGTCTTATTGTAAGCGCATTAAACCTTATCAGGCGCGGGCAGATAGTGGATGCCATATGTGATGTATTCTTTAAATTGATTATGTTCACAGGCTTTATAATGTCACTTTTGCCATTTGCGCCCGGTGTGACCATCTCAAGCTCAAGCGGCATTGTAAAGACAGGATATTACGTCTTTGCAATAGGAGTTGCATTGGTGCTTCTTACAGCGGGCAGAAATTCCAAAAATATCTTTGGCAAGATTTTTGGCGGACTTCCCAAGCTGTATGATGTAATTGGATTTTTCAGTGATTGTCTTTCATATACAAGAATACTTGCCTTAGGTCTTGCCTCGGCTATTATTGCCGATATAGTAAATAGCCTGGCATCGTCCTTTGGCGGTTTTATAGTTGTCAAATACCTGGTCATGACCCTTGTACTGGTTATTGGCCATGTTCTGAACTTTGCCCTTAACGCCCTTGGAGCATATGTACATTCCTGCAGACTTCAGTATCTTGAATTCTACGGAAAATTCCTTGAGGGCGGGGGAGAAGCTTTTAAGCCTTTGCAGGCAAGTACAAAATATATAGTAGTCAAATCTCAGGTAAATGAGTTGCTAAATTCCGGAACCGGAATTGCACAATAAATTTTTTACAATTAATTTTTATCAGGAGGAAAACACAAATGCCAGAATTAAAATTTGCCGATCTCTTCTTAAATCCTAAAGCTTATGCCGTATTGGGAGCTGCGTTAGCATATTTATTGGCAGCTCTGGGTTCATCAAAGGGAAGCGGTATTGCCGGACAGGCTGCTGCAGGAGTTGTTGCTGAGGAACCAAGCAGATTTACCGCTACCATGATTCTGCAGGCTCTTCCTGCTACCCAGGCTATTTATGGATTCGTTATTGCGTTTATGATACTGGGCAAGGTTAGTGGCGTAACAACCCTTGAACAGGGACTGTCACTGTTGTTCTGCGGACTTCCAATCGGAATTGTTGGTATGGTTTCTGCTATTTGGCAGGGTAAAGTTGCTACCGCAGGTATTCACCTTGTTGCAAAAAGAGCAAATGCCCTTGGTAATGGTATCATTTACGCGCTGATGGTTGAAATGTTTGCTATTTTGGCTCTCGTTGTTTCCATTCTCATGGTTGGAAATGTTCAGGTCTAATGAAAATAAAGGGGCTTATTAAATAATGAATGGTACAATTGGGATCGAAAAGATTAAGGATAAAATATTAGCCGATGCCAGGGAACTTTGCGATAAGATTCTGGAAGATGCCAGACGCGAAGCTCAGAGCATTATAGGCAATGCTGAGAAGGAAGCTTTTCAAAAGGTCACCATTATGACCGAAAATGCAAAAGAAGAGGCTCTCCTTATAAAGAAACGCATTGCTGCCGTATCTGAGCTGGAGAATAAGAAAAAGGCCTTAAAGAATCGCCAGGATATGGTTGAAGAGGCTTTCAGCATGGCCCTGGATCGTATCTCTTCCCTTCCTAATGACAAGTACAGAAAGTTCTTCGAGGATATGCTCGTAAATTCCGCTGAGGAAGGCGAAGGAGTCCTTGTTATAAACAAGAAGGATAAGGAACGTTTTGGAGCATCCTTTGCCGGTGAAATAAATCAGAAATTGAACCAGTTGGGCAAGAAGTCCAAAATAGTTGTAGCGCAGGAAGAACTGAATTCAAAAGGCGGTTTTATACTAAGATACGGTGACATGGAAATAAACTGCACCCTGGAGGTAATCTTAAACATAGCAAGACCTGCTATTGAATCAGAGGTTGCCGGAATATTATTTGGAGAAAATCGTTGAAGGAGTCTTTATGGCCAGAATCAGACAAGAGGATTATGCCTACGCCGTAGCACGTATACGTGCAATAGAATCAAAGCTGTTAAGCCAGAGCAGGATGGAAAGGCTTTTGGAACTTTCCAATCCTTCTGATGCGGCTAAGCTTTTAATTGAATCTGGCTATGGCACAGACCATACCGACAACAGGGACAACTACAATTTTGAGGCACTTTTTTCCGCAGAGGAGAAGAAAGTATATGACTTTCTTATTGAAATGATACCAGATCCGCTGCCGGTGCATCTTTTTATGAAGCGGTATGATTATCTGAATGCCAAGCTTATTCTAAAGGCTGAATTCCTGGGTGTAGATATTTCAAAAAGCCTGTCTCCAATGGGCACCATTAAGCCTGAGAGGCTTTTGGGGTATATAACCGACAGAAAGCTTAATGAGCTTCCTGATATATTGCGCGAGGCTGTTTTGGAAAGCCTGGATTCCTTTAGTCAAACCAGGGATCCCCAGGTTATAGATTTAATTCTTGACAAGGCTTCATATAAAAGCATGATGGCTGATGCAAAGGCCACAGGGGAAACCTTTTTGGTTGAACTTGTCAAGAGGCTTATAGATGCGGCCAATATTCGTATTTTTGTAAGATCAAAGATACTTTCTATGCCGAAGGACTTTGTAAAAAAAGCCCTTATAGCCGGTGGCACTATTTCTGAAAATCAGTTTGACGAGCTTTCAGACCAGGGTACAGACAAGCTGTTTGAGATATTAAAGTCAAATGGCCTTGAGAGTCTTGCATCTGAGCTTTCACAAGCTTTATCCCGTCCTGAAGGGTTATCAGAAATAGAAAAAATACTGGATGATTCCATCATCCGGTTTATGAAAGGCTATAAGTATGTAACCTTGGGCATAGAACCTGTTATAGCCTACTTGTTCTATAAAGAAACCGAGATAAAAAATGCAAGGTTAATTGTTACAGGGCTTATGAACAGGATTTCACAGGAAATTATAAAAGAAAGGCTGAGGTTAGGGTATGCATAAAATTGCGGCCATGGGAGATAAGGACAGTATCCTGGGATTTAAAGCCATTGGGTTTGATATTTTTCCCACAGGCCCAATAGAGGAGCTGCCCGGGCTTCTGACAAAAATAGTTGAAGACGGCTATTCCCTGATTTATATAACTGAGGACACAGCTGTACACATAAGTGAAGAAATTTCGCGCTACAGGAGCAGTTACTTTCCAGCAATCATCCTTATTCCGGGAACAAAGGGTTCCCTGGGTATTGGAATGAAGGCTGTCAAGGAAAGTGTTGAAAAGGCTGTTGGAGCCGATATTCTGTCTCAGAACGACTGAGATAAATAATTAATCATAGAAATTCTTATTCGGGTTACCTCGGATGTTGCGAAAGGAATTGAAGGATGATGAATCAAGGCAGAATCGTTAAGGTGTCCGGACCTTTGGTTGTTGCAGAGAATATGCGGGACAGCAATATGCTGGACGTGGTGCATGTATCTGAAAAGAAGTTGATTGGAGAAATCCTCGAAATACACGAGGACAGAGCATCCATTCAGGTTTACGAGGAAACTTCAGGACTTGGCCCCGGCGAAATAGTAGTTTCAACACGGGAGCCTTTAAGTGTGGAGCTTGGCCCCGGACTTATTGAGAATATTTTTGACGGTATTCAAAGACCTCTGGATGCAATGCGTCTCCTAACCGGCAACAATATCACCCGGGGAGTCCAGTTGAACGCACTTGACAGAACAAAAAAATGGCCCTTTAATCCCACCGTTAAGGCTGGGGACAAAGTAGTGGCCGGAGACATTATAGGCGTTGTTCAGGAAAATGAAATTTTCCAGCATCGTATTCTGGTGCCTTATGGCATTGAAGGAACAATTGAGAGTATAGAATCCGGTGAGTTTACTGTTGATTCAACAGTTGCAAGGGTTAAGGGCAATGACGGTAAGGTGCATGAGCTTACCCTTATGCAGAAGTGGCCTGTAAGAAAGGCACGCCCCTACAAGGAAAAGCTTGCTCCCACCGAACCGCTTATTACTGGACAGCGTGTAATTGATACTCTCTTCCCAATAGCTTCAGGCGGTGTTGCTGCAATTCCGGGACCTTTCGGAAGCGGAAAAACCGTTGTACAGCACCAGCTTGCCAAGTGGGCGGAAGCCGATCTGGTTGTATATATAGGCTGCGGTGAACGCGGAAACGAAATGACCGACGTTTTAAGAGAATTCCCTGAGCTTAAGGATCCTAAAACAGGGCATCCTCTTATGAAACGTACCGTTCTTATAGCAAACACTTCGGACATGCCTGTTGCGGCTCGTGAAGCCTCAATATACACAGGTATAACAATTGCGGAATATTTCAGGGATATGGGTTATACAGTTGCCCTTATGGCGGACTCCACATCCCGTTGGGCTGAAGCTCTCCGCGAAATGTCCGGTCGTCTTGAAGAAATGCCTGGTGAAGAAGGCTATCCCGCTTATCTGTCTTCTCGTCTTTCCCAGTTCTATGAACGTGCAGGAAAGGTAAGAACACTTGGTTCGGAAGAGAGAACAGGTGCCATAAGCGCAATCGGTGCTGTTTCACCACCTGGCGGTGACCTTTCAGAGCCCGTAACCCAGGCGACATTGAGAATTGTAAAGGTATTCTGGGGACTTGACTACAACCTTTCATACAGGCGTCATTTCCCTGCCATCAACTGGCTTACAAGCTACTCCCTTTATCAGGACAGGTTAACAGAATGGTACCGCAAGAATGTGTCAAGGGATTGGAACAAGTATCGCGCAGATATGATGAGAATTCTGCAGGAAGAAGCAGAGCTTCAGGAAATTGTCCAGCTGGTTGGTGTGGATGCCCTGTCTCCAATGGACAGAGTAACCCTGGAAGCAGCCAGATCCATTCGTGAAGACTATCTGCAGCAGAATGCCTTTAATGAAGTTGATACTTACAGCTCTCTTGATAAGCAGTACTGGATGCTTAAAATAATTCTGGCATTCTACTACAATGGCCAGGAGGCTGTTAAAAAGGGTGCGTCCATAGATGCTCTCTTCTCAATGCCTGTAAGAGAGAAAATAGCGAGACTTAAGTACGTACCGCATGAAGAAATGAATACAGTATTTGCTCAGGTTGAGGAAGAGCTGAACAGCCAGATTGAAGCCTTGACAAGCCAGGACGGCAGGTAGTAACCCGTCTTAAGAAAGGAGAAATAGCGAAATGCTTAAAGAATATCGTTCTATAGCTGAAGTAGCAGGACCATTGATGGTTGTCCGCAATGTAGAAGGGGTTACCTACAATGAGTTGGGTGAGATAGAGCTTGCAAATGGCGAAATAAGGCGTTGCAGAGTTCTTGAGGTTGACGGTACAACCGCGCTGGTACAGTTGTTTGAAAATGCGGTTGGTATCAACTTATCCAACAGCAAGGTTCGTTTCCTGGGCCGAAACCTTGAGCTGCCTGTTTCCCTTGATATGTTGGGAAGAGTCTTTGACGGCCTTGGAAAACCCATAGACAACGGGCCTCCGATAATACCTGAAAAGCGTTTGGACATAAATGGTCTTCCCATGAACCCCACAGCACGTGACTATCCCAATGAGTTTATCCAGACTGGTATATCCGCAATTGACGGACTTAATACCCTGGTACGCGGTCAGAAGCTGCCCATATTCTCCGCATCAGGTTTGCCCCATGCAGACCTGGCGGCACAGATAGCACGTCAGGCTAAGGTTCTTGGAACCGACAGCAAATTCGCGGTTGTATTTGCTGCCATAGGTATTACCTTTGAAGAGGCCGACTTCTTTATCAGCGACTTCAGACGTACAGGAGCTATCGAGCGTGCCGTACTGTTTATGAATCTTGCCAATGACCCGGCCGTTGAGCGTATAGCAACTCCCCGTATGGCGCTGACTGCTGCTGAATACCTTGCATTTGAAAAGGACATGCATGTTCTTGTAATTTTGACTGATATAACAAACTACGCCGAGGCATTGCGTGAAGTATCCGCTGCCCGTAAAGAAGTTCCGGGCCGCCGCGGCTATCCCGGATATCTTTACACCGACCTTGCTACATTGTATGAACGCGCAGGCCGTATAAGAGGCAAGGAGGGTTCCATTACCCTTATACCCATACTTACCATGCCTGAGGACGACAAGACCCACCCAATCCCTGACCTTACAGGATATATTACTGAAGGTCAGATTATCTTAAGCCGTGAGCTTTACAAGAAGGGTCTTACACCTCCCATTGACGTATTGCCTTCACTGTCCCGTCTTAAGGACAAGGGTATAGGCAAGGGCAAGACCAGGGAGGACCACGCCGATACAATGAACCAGTTGTTTGCTGCTTACGCACGTGGTAAGGAAAGCAAGGAATTGGCTGCAATTCTCGGTGAAGCTGCTCTGACAGATGTTGATAAGCTCTATGCCAAGTTCTCTGATGCATTTGAGAAGCGGTATGTATCTCAGGGCTATGACACCGACCGCAGCATAGAGGAAACATTGAACCTTGGCTGGGAATTGTTGTCCATACTTCCTGTAGCCGAGCTTAAGAGAATTAAGACTGAACTGATTGAAAAATATCATCCCGATAAAGCATCCAAGCCTGTTGCAAGCGGATCATAAAGCGGGTAAGAAGGAGTTTAAAGCATGGCAAGGCTCAACGTCAATCCAACCCGCATGGTGTTGACAAACCTCAAAAAAAGGCTTAAAACCGCCAGGCGGGGACATAAGCTGCTCAAAGACAAGCGCGATGAGCTTATGAAAAAGTTTCTGGAAGTTGTAAGGGAAAACCGGAAGGAACGTGAAATTGTCGAAAAGATGCTGATGGACGTTCATTCCAGGTTTGTAATGGCACGCGCTCTAATGAGTGACGCTCATCTTGAGGAAGCCCTTATTTATCCCAAACAGAAGGTAACTTTAAAGGCATCTTCCAGAAATGTCATGAGCGTCGAGGTTCCGGTTTTTGAGTTCTCAACCGAGGGGCAGAGCGAAGGAGATATTTTCCCATACGGCTTTGCGAACACATCCGGTGAACTGGACGGAGCAATAGTTGCTTTGTCGGAGGTGCTCCCGCACCTTCTGAGGCTTGCAGAACTTGAAAAGACAGCACAGCTCATGGCAGATGAAATTGAAAAGACCCGCCGCAGGGTTAATGCTCTGGAATACGTCATGATTCCAAACATGGAGGAAACCATAAAATATATTGTCATGAAGCTTGACGAAAATGAGCGCGGAAACCTCACCCGCCTTATGAAGGTCAAGGACATGATGCTGGAGCAGGCCCATAGTTATAAAAACAAGTAATTAAAGGCTTGGTGTATTTGATAAAACAATAATTAGCGATATCGAAAGCGGCACCCTTATAAAGGGTGCTTTTTGCTCATATTGGTATTCGGATTTAACAGCCGTAAACACTATCTCATTTGTCCTAAAGTATAGCATTTTTGAACATTTTTATTCTTAAATTATAAGATAGCTTGAATTGATCAGAAACTTAGTTAAATAAATATAATTATATTGCTTCAAAAGATAAAAAAATTACAGCCCCCAGGACATTTGGCATGGGGGCTTATTTATCGATATCTTTTTTCAAATTAAGGAATTCAATTAAAGGAATCAAAGAGATACATTAAAAGGGTCTGCCTCAGGCAGTAGTTCAAGCCTCTGATTTAAGAAGCATAGAGGAGCCTAAGCTGAAGGTATGCTTTTCAAGCTCAAGTAACGTATTATTTATATTTGCAATCTGGTCGGGAGAAAGATTGCTTCCCAAAGCCAGATGCGTATTATATAAAATATTCTCAAGGTAGCTGTGAATAAAGGATATCTTATTCTTCACATTAGCCAGGTATTCAGGAGACAGAAGCTCATTTTTGACTTGATCCACCGATACAATTTCATGTTTTGATAAAGTATATTCTGTATCTCCTTCCACAACTATTAAGTCATAACCCAAAACTTCCTTAGCAAGTCTTGCAAATTCTTTTTTTGCCTCATCCTCACCATGGACCAAAAATACTTTAGACGGCCTTTTTATAAAGCCTGAAAGCCATTCAAGAAGCCCGTCTTGGTCTGCATGTCCGGAGAATCCCTCCAGGTTGTATATCTCTGCTTCTACATTTATTTTCTCGCCGAAAATAGTAACCTTTTTATCCCCGTTTAACAGGGAGCGTCCTAAAGTACCCACTGCCTGATATCCTACAAACACTATGCTTGACTTGGGGTTCCAAAGGTTATGCTTTAAATGGTGCTTGATTCTTCCGGCCTCGCACATGCCGCTGGAAGATATAATGACCTTTGGTGTGGGATCATTGTTAAGGGCTACGGATTCTTCAACTGTTCTTGTAAATTTAAGATTCTTAAAATCAAGTGGATGATTGCCTCGAAGAATATATGCCTTAGTTTCATCATCAAAAGCCTGTACGTTTCTTCGGAATATCTCTGTTGCTGAGGTTGCCATTGGGCTGTCTATATAAACGAAAATGTCCTTCAGCTGTTCCTTGTAATCCTCATGCTCCTCATAAAAGCGGTTAAGCTCGTAAATAAGTTCCTGGGTTCGTCCAACAGCAAATGAAGGAATTATAACATTGCCTCCGCGCCTTATGGTTTTAAGAATAATTTCAATTAGCTTTTCAATTCCATTGGAGTTTTTCTGGTGTACCCGGTTTCCGTAGGTTGATTCCATGATAAGAAAATCAGCCTTTTTTATTATAGTGGGGTCTCTCAAAATAGGCTTTCCCTTAACTCCCAGATCCCCTGAATATACAATTTTTGAAACATCATTGTTTTCTGTTATAAACATCTCAATGATTGACGAACCAAGAATGTGCCCTGCATCGTTAAATACAACACTTACTTCGTCATTTATTTCTATCTGCTGATTATACAGTACGGGTGTAATATGGTTCAGGGCTGCGGAAGCATCACTGACTGTGTAAAGAGGTTCTACAACAGGTCTTCCTGCCCGAAGATTCTTCCGGTTTTTCCATTCTGTCTCCTTTTCCTGTATGGATGCACTGTCTGTCAGCATTATTTTAAGCAGGTCAGCAGTGGCATCGGTACAATAAATCCTGCCCTTAAATCCACGTTTTACAAGAAGGGGAATCCTACCGCTATGGTCAATATGGGCATGGCTTAAAAGCATAAAATCAATCTCGGCAGGGTCAAATTCAAATTCCCTTGCATTAAGCTCGTCCAAATCATCGTTTCCCTGATATAGACCGCAATCCAGCAAAAATTTATACTTGCCGGTTGTTATTAAGTGGCATGAACCTGTAACCGATGAAGCTGCACCCAGAAAACGTATTTTCATAATAAGACACCTTTGCTATATTTTTTCTTAATTATAGCACATTTCGACATATCTCGATATTCAGGAGCATTGAAGAATAAATTGGTATCCCTGGAAAATAGCACTTTGCTTTATTCCTTATACCAAACGTTTTGCTCTGCTTTATGGCGTAAAGGCTCTAAAAAGGGCATTACGTTTAAATCTGCAATGTAAAAACTTGAGAGGAGTGAGGCAATTGAGCAAGGATGAAAGGAACTTAAAGTACAATAGGAGATGACACATTTCAAAACATAAAATAAAAAACGGTTTCTTAAGGAAACCGCCTTTTATTTTTTATTGCACTTACTTGTTCTGAAGCTTGTATAATATTTTAAATCCGTTGTTTTCTATAGCCTTTTCAATATCAGCAGTATTAAGAGTGTTAATTCCTATTACAATAGCGCTCTTTCCATTTGCACCTCTGTAAACTGCGACATGAGTGATATTGGCGCCGTAGTCACCAATTATCCTTGTAAGGTTGGACATAATGCCAGGTGCGTCATCAACCTCGATAGTGAGCCTTGTACCGTGTTCACGGAATCCAAGAAGCTCTATAAAGGAATCGAAAATATCACTTTCGGTAATAATTCCAACCAGTTTGTCATTTTCCACTACAGGCAAAAAGCTTACTCCGTTGTCCCGCATTAAAGTGGCAGCTTCCTCTAAAAGTGCATTTGGCGAGATGGTAATGAGATTTTTGGACATAATCTGGCTTATTTTTGTCTTTGCAAGCAGATAAGTTATCTCACCCATACTGAAGGTGGTAGCCTTAGAGGGGGAGGCCTGAACTATATCTTCTTTGGAAACTATACCTACCAGCTTTCCGTTCTTCATAACAGGTAATCGCCGTACACCGTGCTGCATCATAATTTCCTGTGCGTCGGGAATTGTTTGATCAGCGGAGATTGTAAATGGGTTTGCGGTCATTTTGTTTCTGACAAACATAACACTAACCTCCTAAATATGCTTTTTTAATATCCTCACTTTGCATCAGTTCGGCCCCTGTGCCGGAAAGGGTTATGCTTCCTGTTTCCATCACGTATGCATGGTCTGCAATCTGAAGAGCCATGCTCGCATTCTGCTCAACTAATAATATTGTTGTTCCCGACTGATTTATGTCCTTAATTATATTGAAAATTTCCTGAACCAGTAATGGCGCCAGCCCCATTGAGGGTTCGTCGAGGAAAAGAATTTTTGGTCTGCTCATAAGAGCTCGGCCAATGGCAAGCATCTGCTGCTCACCGCCTGACAATGTGCCAGCCGCCTGCTTCTTCCTTTTTTCAAGGATAGGGAAGCGCTCATAAACCATTTTCAGGTCTTTTTCTATTCCTGCCTTATCCTTTCTGAGGTAAGCTCCCAGTTCAAGATTTTCAAGTACAGTCATTTTAGCAAAAATCCTGCGCCCCTCAGGTACATGAGAGATTCCCATTTTTACCCGTTCCTGCGCGTTGGTGCCGGTTATATTAACTCCGTCTAATAATATTTCCCCATTTGTAGGCTTTTTTAAACCTGATATTGTCCTTAAGGTAGTTGTTTTACCTGCACCGTTTGCGCCAATGAGAGTAACAATTTCACCGTCATTAACCTTTAATGAAATATTTTTAAGGGCATGGATCACTCCATAATGCACATCCAAATTCTTAATTTCAAGCATTACTCATATCCTCCCCCAAGTAAGCTTCAATAACACGTTTATTGTTTTTTATCTCATCCGGAGTACCATGAGCAATAACCATGCCATAATCCAAAACATAGATCCGCTCACAGATTTTCATAACCAGAGACATATCGTGTTCAATGAGAAGAATGGTCAGATTGTATTTTTCCCTGATCCAGCTTATGGACTCGGTAAGCTGTGCTGTTTCAGCAGGGTTCATGCCTGCCGCAGGCTCATCGAGAAGCAACAGTACGGGATCGGTGGCAAGGGCGCGTATAATTTCAAGATGTCTTTGCTCACCATAAGGAAGGTTCTTTGCCAACTCATCCTTCTTATGCTCAAGATGGAATATCTTTAATAGCTCCATACTTTTTTCAATAAGTTCTTTTTCTTCCTTTTTACAGGAAGGAAGCTGCAAGAAACTTGAAAAGAGCCCGTATTTTACATTTGAATGCATTGCAATACGCACGTTATCAAGTACAGTTAAATCCTTAAACAGGCGAATGTTCTGGAAGGTTCTTGCAAGGCCTGACTGGCAGATGGTATAGGGGGGCAATCCATTAAGCTTTTTCTCCTTGCCATCCTTAAAAAGGGTAATAGTACCGGAAGTAGGTACATAAATACCTGTAAGAAGGTTGAACACAGTGGTTTTTCCTGCTCCGTTAGGACCTATTAAACCGACGAGTTCACCCTGATTAAGCTCCATATTTACATTTGAAACTGCTGTTAAACCCCCGAAGGATTTAGTCAGCTTATTTACCTTTAATATCTGCATATTTTAAACCCTCCCTTTCTTTGAATCGGAATTGCCAAGTCTGCCCAACACCGAAAGGGATAATTCTTTTGAACCCATAAGGCCCTGTGGACGGAAAATCATAATTATTACAAGAAGTACAGCATAAAGAATCATCCGGACTTCAGAGAAGGACTGAAGAAGGGTTGAAATAACAGCTAAGGCAGTGGCCGCTATTACCGAACCTGAAATGCTGCCCATACCGCCGAAAACTACTATAACCAGTACGTCTATTGATTTCAGGAATCCGAACTGGTTGGGTTCAATGAAGTAGAAATTGGACGCATAAAGTGCACCTGCAATTCCTGCGAAAAATGCGCCAATTGTAAAGGCAGCCACTTTGTATTTTGTGGTATTGATACCCATGGCTTCTGATGCAATCTCATCTTCTCTGATGGAGATACAGGCTCGGCCGTGGGAAGAATTCAACAGGTTGGTTATGATCAAAATCGTACCTGCTGTAAAGAGGAACATCCATGGCCATGTAACAAACTGAGGAATATTATTAAGGCCTGCTGCACCATTGGTAATGCTGTCCAGGTTTATAAATATAACCTTGATGATTTCAGCCATACCAAGGGTTGCAATAGCCAGATAGTCACCCTTAAGGCGCAAAGTAGGAAGACCAACCAGGAATCCGAATAATGCGGCGGTTACCGCGCCTGCCAGAACACCCAGAATGAAACCTGTAGTTGTAGGCATGTTCAGAGTTATTAGAGCGCAGGTATAGGCGCCGATTGACATGAATCCCGCATGTCCAAGTGAAAGCTGACCGGTAAAGCCTGTAATCAGATTAAGACTCACTGCAAGAATTATATTTATACAGAGAGTAACCAGTGTTTCCTGCAAGTAAGGGCTTATAATGCCGGTTGTAATAAGCAATTGAACTATTCCAAAGATGAGTATAAGCAATATTAGCTTTTTCAATCCATCATTTTCAAATATCTTTTTCACAGCCTAAACCTTCTCCCTTGTGTTTTTGCCAAATAATCCTGCAGGCTTAACTATAAGAATGAGAATCAGAATTGCGAATACAACGGCATCTCTGAACTTGGAATTTCCGTATCCGGAAACAAGTACTTCAACCATACCGATGCAGTAGCCTCCGACCATAGCGCCGGGGATAATTCCGATTCCGCCGAAAACAGCTGCAACGAATGCCTTTAAGCCAGGCATTACTCCCATGAATGGGTTAATGGAACTGTAATACAATCCGACAAGGACACCTGCGGCACCTGCCAAAGCCGAGCCTAAGGCAAAAGTGAAGGAGATTGTTGTATTAACATTAATGCCCATTAGCTCTGCTGCGTCCTTATCCAGTGAAACGGCACGCATTGCCTTTCCTATTCTGGTTTTCTTAACTATGAACTGAAGAAGTACCATGAGTATAACGGTAACTACAAGAATAATGACTTGCTGTGCTGTAATAGTGATGTTTCCCACCTTGAATGACTGAGCCAGAAGTCCTTCTGTTATCTGGGGATATGAACGGACGTTGGCGCTTACAATGAACATGGTGGCGTATTCTATGAACAGCGAAACACCAATTGCAGTAATCAGGACAGCAATTCTTGGAGAATTACGCAAAGGTTTATAGGCAATCTTCTCAATAGCGATGCCTAGTAAAGTGCATATTACCATTGCAATGACCAGGGAAGGCAAAAATCCTAATTTTAAAAAGGTCATGCAGTAATAGCCTATATATGCGCCAATCATATAGACATCGCCATGAGCAAAATTGATGAGGTTAATAATACCGTAAACCATGGTATACCCCAGAGCAATAAGAGCATAAATGCTTCCTAAAGATATGCCGTTAATTATCTGTTGTAAGAATTGTTCCAAAGTGTCTTCCCTTCTTTCAATCGCCAATCAGGATTTAAAAGCAATCCAGGTTGGAGGTCTTATGGAATACAAAAATATCTTATTGTCAAATAGTACCTGTTTTTTGTTGATAAATGCATATAAGTGGGAGCATAAAAGTCCCCACTTATATGTTAAATTCATCAACAATATTATGCAATTGTTATTTTATATAATTATTGACCTGCTTTAATACTGGTTGCAGGAACACCGTTTTCAAGACCGATAACTACGATAGCCTTAACAGGGTTGTGGAATTCATCAACGCTGAAGGAACCGGTAATGCCTTCGAAATTCTCAGTTGCTTCAAGAGCTTCCTTAACTGCAGGTCCGGTAAGTTCCTTAGCACGGGAGATAGCGTCTACAGCAAACATTGCAAGGTCATATCCGAGAGCAGCGAAAGCATCGGGTTCTTTATTGTATTTAGCCTTAAAGTCCTGGATGAACTTAACAACCTTGGGATCCTGATCAAGGGATGAATAGTGGTTGGAGTAGTAAACATTGTTAAGTGCCTCAGGACCTGCAAGCTCAAGGAGTACAGGTGAGTCAAAGCCGTCAGCTCCGAGAATAGGAACATCAATACCCTGGGTACGTGCCTGCTTTATGATAAGACCGGCTTCTTCATAATAACCAGGAATGAAGATGACATCAAAGTCCTTATCTTTAATCTTTGTGATGATCGCGTTAAAGTCCTTGTCACCGGCAACATATGCTTCCTGAGCAACTACTTCGCCGCCGCCAGCAATAAAGGTGGTAACGAAGTTCTCTGCAAGACCTTTACCATAGTCACTGGAGCTGTCCATAATAACAACTGCCTTTTTCTTGGAAAGGTTGTTAAGAGCAAAGTTTGCCATAGCGGTTCCCTGGTAGGAATCATTGAAGCAAATACGGAAAGCGTATTCTTTTACACCGTTTTTATCAACGGTAACATCATCGGCGGTAGCAGAACCTGAAATAACGGGAACCTTATTCTTAATTGCAACAGGAATTGTTGACTTGAAAGCACCGGAAGTAGCGGGTCCCAATACTGTTATAACCTTATCCTTTGTAATAAGCTTTGTGGTAAGGGTGGTTGCTTCAGCATTGTCGGACTTGTTGTCATACTTTGTAGCTTTGATTAATTTTCCGTTAACTCCGCCAGCAGCGTTGATCTGCTCAAGAGCAAGTTCGATACCTTCTACAGAGCTCTGACCATATGTAGCAATCTTACCGGTCAACTCGTAGTTGATACCAATACGGATTTCGTTTGAGTTTGCAGCTCCTGAACAGCCTGCAAAAAGTGTAGAGATAAGTACTAATACAAGCGTAAGGCTAAGAACTTTCTTCATGTTACTCTCTCCTTTTATTGGTTTTTAATTTTTATATGTCATAATTTGTTTTTTAGAACCTCCGTTTGTCGGAAACCCTATATAACAAAAAAGCTTTGTCTCCACGAAAGAGACAAAACTTAACAGTTCT
Organism: Clostridiaceae bacterium; assembly: GCA_012719545.1. Lineage (GTDB taxonomy): Bacteria > Bacillota > Clostridia > DSM-8532 > DSM-8532 > DTU059. Next base: position 22,614 of record JAAYAD010000078.1, on the reverse strand, counting down.
GCGGTACCACTCTTATTGCTGCCAAATATGCAGCCACCTCTGAACATCTTTGACAAAGGCCAAAAATGTTTTACACTGTAACGGGTGTCAACCGGTCGCGCTTACACAAACATTGCTGTTCTTCAGCTGACTGCTCATGGGTGATTTTTCACACAGACCATACCTTATCTCTCAGCAAATGATAAGTTCTCTGTAGTATAGGTCTTATGCTATTTTCCCAATCATAGCATTAATGCCGTATAAAGTTGTTGCACAAATAACACTTTAACGCGTTACAGGATGTAATTCTCGTTGTTTTTAATTATTTTATGCGCTAACATTCCTTTTGTCAATAGATTTTGAATTTTTTGTTTTGTAAAATTGCATAAATAAACTATTAGGGAAAATCTGTCCTCAAAATTGGGATTTGGCATATCTTTTTATAGGACAGGCAATCTCTTTTTCTTTCTATTGGCAATGTCATCCTTTAAGGTAGAATATAAGCCATAAAATTGCAAGAATTACAGGCTGGTGTAGCAAATATACAGTCAATGTATGCCTGCCAATTATGCTTACGGGATTGTCCTTAATTTTAAAAGGAATAATGCTCTGCTTTTTGGAATAAAGAAATTTACCGAGGGCAATGCCGTAGAGGAACACACCCAGCCATGGAATTAAGGGATAGTAGTCGGATGATACAAAGGTAGGCGAGTATATGCCAAAGGGAAACAAGTAGTCATTTGCAACGCTTATATTTGAAATGAATCGGCCAAGAACAATTTTTCCTGTGCCAATAAGAATGAGTAAATACTTATTTAATTTTGAGAAAAGGGGATAGAGCAGCATGCATATTCCCAAAAAGTGCAGAATACCGAACTTAATGCCAAAGTCAGGATTGTACAAATGGGAAACCAGTGTAATAACCAGAGCTATTCCTAAAATTTTCAGGCCCCTTTTAATGTTGCTTCTGCTTAAAGATGAACTGATTCCTGATAGGAGCATGAAAAGAATGGCAGAAGTCTTGCCTATGTAATAATTAATGCCGCTGTAATAGCTTACGGGCACATTATAGAATTCGTAAAGATCAAAGATAACATGAAAATATATCATTAAAATAAGAGCAATTCCCCTTAAGAAATCCAACTCCCATATTCTTGCTCTGCCTGTTTCTCTTTTTTCCATATAAAGCTCCTGATAAATCAAAGTTTAAATCTATGTTATAACGAGTAAACTTTCTTTTCAATATCCAAGCTCAAAACATCCAAAAAGTACTTGACACCGTCAATATAGTGGCTATAATAATAACAATACCTATATGAATAGTAATAATTGTAAGATTAATTCAGATTAATACTGAACGGCAGGAGGGGACCATATGGATATCTCGACACTCTGTGTTCACGGAAGCGAAGACAGGACGAATAGTACAGGAGCGATTTCGGTTCCTATATATCAGTCGGCCACATTTGTGCATCCGGGAGTTGGAGCAAGCACCAGTTATGATTATTCCCGTGTGCAGAATCCAACCAGGGAACAGCTTGAGAAAATAGTTGCAAAACTGGAAAGTGGTGTGGATGCCATAGCCTTTTCCTCCGGTATGGCTGCAATTACAGCAATGATGGAGCTTTTTAAGCCAGGGGACCATATTATTGCTTCGGACGATTTATATGGGGGCTCCCACAGGCTGTTTACCCATATATCCATGAAAAACGGCCTTTCTTTCAGCTATGTCAATACCGCGGATATAACTGCAATCAAAAATAACCTCAGAGACAATACAAAGGCAGTGTTTATAGAAACTCCTACAAATCCCATGATGGATGTAACCGATATTGCCGCAGTAGCCCAAATAACAAGGGAACACAATTTACTTTTGATTGTGGACAATACATTCCTGACACCCTATTATCAGAATCCTCTCCTGCTTGGGGCAGATATTGTAGTACACAGCGGAACAAAATATCTTTCGGGCCATAACGATACCCTTGGGGGATTGCTGGTAGCACGGACCAATGAGATAGCCGAGCAGCTCAGATTTATCTATAAAACCACAGGTGCCTGTTTGTCTCCATTTGACAGCTGGCTTATGATTAGGGGCATTAAAACTTTGGCAATAAGAATGGACAAACAGCAGGTAAATGCCATGAGAATTGCCAATTGGCTTTTAACCCATCCAAAGGTAAAAGCGGTGTATTATGCAGGACTTCCAACCCATCCGGGATATGAAATAAGCAAAAAGCAGGCAAGGGGATTTGGAGCAATGATTTCATTTAAGGTGGACAACGAAATTACAGCAAGGCGGCTTCTGGAGAATGTACAAGTGGTACTTTATGCTGAAAGCCTTGGGGGAGTGGAAACACTGATTACATACCCCATGCTTCAGACCCATGCTGATATACCTCAGGAAGAACGGGAGAAGAAGGGTATAGATGAACGCCTGCTGCGTCTTTCAGTGGGTATCGAAAATGTGGAGGATATTATTGCAGATCTGGACAGGTCATTAAAATAGATTATTCTTTAGTTCTAATGTTAACTCAATAAAGTAAGAACTAAATTTAGAAAGTTAAGATAAATCAGGTTCAGGCGTATATGGAGATGAATTTGGTATGAGCTATAATTTTGACGAGATAATTGACAGAAAATACACCAATTCTATCAAATACGATTTTGCAGTTGAGAGGGGAAAGCCGCATGATGTCATTCCCTTATGGGTAGCAGACATGGATTTTAAGGTGCCCCCCGAAGTAATAGATGCTCTTGTAAATGCAAGCCAGCACGGTATATTTGGATATACTGAGGTTAAGAAAGACTATTTTGAAGCATTATACAATTGGTTTAAGGAAAGGTTTAACTTTACCATTGAGCCCGGTTGGCTTGTAAAAACCCCGGGAGTTGTCTTTGCCATAGCAGCCAGCATACGCGCCCTTACAAATGAAGGGGATGCGGTAATGATTCAAAGGCCGGTTTACTATCCCTTTTCTGATACAATTATTGCCAATAACCGAAAGCTTGTAAACAACCCTCTTGTCTATGAGAATGGAGCATACCGCATAGATTTTGATGACTTTGAGACCAAAATTGCAGAGAATAATGTAAAGATGTTTATCCTCTGCAGCCCCCATAACCCTGTGGGAAGGGTATGGACCAAGGAAGAACTTATAATGATGGGGGATATATGCAGAAAACATGGTGTGCTTGTTGTTTCCGATGAAATTCACGCCGACTTTACCTATGCCGGGTATAAACACCATGTCTTTGCAGGACTTAAGAAAGAATACCTTGAAAATTCCATTGTAATGACTGCGCCCAGCAAAACCTTTAACCTTGCGGGCTTGCAGGTTTCCAACATTTTTATAGCCAACGAGGCAATCAGAAGAAAATTCAGGGAGGAAATTAAGCGTACAGGCTACAGCCAGCTTAATACCATGGGCCTTGCTGCCTGCAAGGCTGCCTATACATATGGAGCCAAATGGCTTGACGAATTACTGGTCTACTTAAAAGGAAACCTGGATTTTATAAGAAGCTTCCTTAATGAAAAAATGCCTGGGATAAAACTGGTGGAACCCCAGGGCACTTATCTTGTGTGGCTTGATTTCAACGGCCTTGGTATGGACAATGATGAACTTGAGAATTTAATTGTCAACAAGGCAAAGCTCTGGCTTAGCAATGGAGAAGGCTTTGGCCCGGAGGGCAGGGGCTTTATGCGGGTTAATATTGCCTGTCCAAGAGCTGTGCTGGAAAAAGCCTTTAACCAGCTTTATAAGGCACTTACTTAATGCCTGCCAGTACATATACCTCAGCGTTGTAATAGGTGGTGTCTGAGTTCTGCTCCATGTCAAGGATTTGCAATACAATGGCAATGGAAGCACGCCCGTTTTCAACCCTGTAGGTGGCTTCTTCAACTGATATAACGGTGCTGATTGAAGAATAATCCTCAAACCTTTCAAAGAATTCCTTTGTTGAGGCACTTATAACGGTATTTCCGGCCTGGTCAGAAATATATATATCACATACCCCGCCGGATACTTTTTTATTGAGGGTGTATTTTACCCCATCTTTTTCAATGACGCCCAATTGTTCTGTGGTGCCCTCCTGACCGGCAAAAAAGATGCTGGTTCTGAAGAGATAATCATATCCTTCAATATTGACAGGGGCACCCTGTTCAAGAACCAGGTTAATATAAGTTCTGTCCTTGTCGGGCAAATCATACCGGCTGAACCCGAAGGTGCTGTAAAAATCGTAATCTTCCGGAAGCCAGGAGATGTATTTTGTGTATTCCATTTTTTCAAGATAGTTTATTGCTCCCGTTATTTTCTGCTTGTCTTCGGAAGATAAAGAGGAATTCGGGGTAACCTGATTGTTTTGCAGCATATTGTTCTTTATAAGCACGTCCTCAAGCCTGTTGATTTGATTTATCCTGCTTACTGTAAAGGCATCAACGGGAGGGACAACGGATATGGTTGAGAAAACAATCAGCATGGCGGCAACAATGCCGTTTTTTTCTACCGGCAGAATGCTGAAAGCAATGCCTGCCAGAGCTGCAAAAATGCCATACAATATTGCATAATAGCGGCTATGGGTAATGCCGGAATCGCTTATTTTAAGTATGGACGCAACTGTCTGGAAGACAACAATGGGAATCATAGCCTTGGGGACAATCTTTTTAAAAAGCATGGCAAAGTTGTTATTAAGCCTGCTGGACAGTATATATACAATTATCACTACTATTGAATATGCAACCAGCATGGGTTCCAAAAGGTTGTCAGTCCAGAACCTGCCTCCGATATTTATTATGATGTAAATAAGAAGTATTACCGTGAAAACTGCTGTGAGGGGAATTATGATGTAAGAAATCAGAACTTCCAGAAATCTTGGGCAAACAGCCTTACTATGTGCAATTTCTTCCTTTCTGATATCCTCTTCATCGTTTTCTTTACCCTTTGGATAAACAGGAATAAGAGCAAGAAAGTAAATGGTTGCAAATAGGACAAATATAATATTGGCTGCGTGGGCGTATGCATCACTGTCAACCGGGAAAAGGAGCGTATTAATCCCGGCAATTATTATGCTCACGCCGGCATATAAAACAAGGGAATAAAACAAAGCAATAAACAGCGCCTTAAAAGCTGCCATAAAGCTTTCATTAAAGCTAATTCTGCTTTTAACAACTGGTAAAAGCAAAAATGCAATAAAGAGAACAAACAGAGCAACTATAGTTCTCATGCCTGCTTCAACGGTTACTCTGGGCAGAGGCTCAATTATAAGATAGTAACCAAAGGTAAGAAGAAGTGCTGTGCCCGTTAAAATTAACCTGGCAAAGCTTTTATAGAAGAATCTTTCGTATATAACCTGGAAAACTGCGCCTAGGACAGAACCCACAATAAGTACAAGAATGTACTTGAAATAATCCTTTGTATCATCTGCAATATCAATGCTGTTTAATATTGCTATTGCAAGCAAAAAAGCGGCAGTCACAGGGAAGCGTGATACGGCCGCATTCAAACCTTTAAGAGTATTGCCTATCTTTTCAATCCTTCTCATAGCCGCGTCCTTTCCTGTTCAAAAATAGGTTTAAGGATTGGAGTCTACTATGAATATATTCCCCAAATATTTTCAATACTTTCTTGTTATTTTTAACTCCCATAAAGAAATATATGTAAAAGGAACACAGCAGCATAAGAAGGGATGAGCTTAAAAATAAAAGCTGCTTTATATTGAAGTCAATTCCCAAAATGGGAATGATATCGGTTTCAAACAGGCTCACAAGCTTAGAACCAATCAGAGCTGCAATATAGCCTATTATACCGCTTATTGCTGCACTGAAGCCTATGTAAACCATTCTGTTTTCATCAGGTGTAAAATCAAACTGAAGATTAAAGATGGATACGTTGATTCCGCTCCAGGCAATGCCGCCAAGCACATGAGCCAGAACCATCAAAACAATCAGAATGGGACTTCCTTTAAATGAGAAAAACCATATACCGTGACAGATTCCAAGTATGCCTATGGTTATCATGGTGGTGGTTGCCCAGCCATGCTTGTCCGCAAAACGTCCCCACCTTTTGGCAGAAATTATATAGAGTATGGAGTTTATGGTGGAAAGAACCGTAATGGTTGTATAGTTCATGTTTAAGTCTGATTTAAGATATACGCTGAAAAAAGCTGATGCAATCTGCAGAGATATGTTCCACAAAACCAGCATTACAAAATAGTAAATAAATCTTCTGTCCTTAAGCGGAAGCGTAAAAATATCTTTGATTTTCAGGCGTTCCTTGCTGTGATCCAGCGAAACCTCCTTCATAAAGTGATAGGATAAATAGTTTATCACAGTAAATAAAAATATTGTGGCATAGACAACAACATGCCCCATGATTTCGTTTCCCGCATCGGTAAAATTATCAAGCACCTTTCCAAGAATCAGGGTGACTATGGTTGCAGAAGCAAGCATATAAGACTCGCGCATTCCGAAATACCTGCCGCGTATGCTTTGGGGAACAAAGCTTACGTACATGGTGGATACTGCCGGGGTAACAAATGACAAAATCAGATGTGAAATTAAAAATATTATTCCTGCAATCCATAGCTTTGCCGATGTATTAATGGGCAAAAAGGGAATAACAATTAAAGCCGACAGTGACAATCTATGAACTGCCGACCCTAATTTTATTATCTTCATACGCCTTGAAAGGCTTTCTAAAATTATTGGCGATAGAAACTGAATGACAGCGGCAAGTACAGGCAACGCAATAATGTAGCCACATACCGCATCGCTGGCTCCTATGTACTTTAAGAATCCGACCAGGAACGCACCGCTTGTAAGGTTTAAAATAATTCTTGCCGATGAGCCTTCAAATATACCAAGTAAACGATTCGTTTCCAGTTCTTTTTCTGTTGGATGTGTAAACTCTTCAGTCAATTTTGACCCCATAAGTAACCTGTCAGCTAGTTTACAGTTTGATGAATTGTTCTATGTTCAGAGTAAATACTGTTGCCCCACCTACGTTAACCTCTATTGGCATAGCCATGTTAAATGCGCCAAAGCTTCCCGGAAGCTTTTCGGGAGCTATCATTCTGCGTCTTGACTTGCAGGTGTCTGCAATTATTGCGAGGGCCCGCTCTACTTTGTCATCTTCTGTAGCGATTAAGAAGGTGGTATTTCCGCTTTTCAAAAATCCGCCAGTGGAGCAGAGTTTTGTGGTACCAAAGCCTTCACGGTTGAGTTTATCAGCAAGAATGTTGCTGTCCTCATCACTAACAATTGCTATTAAGAGCTTCATAGGTGGTCCTCCTTTTTTTATTGGCATAATATGCCTCAATATCATTATACGGGATGCTGCCAGCTTTTTCAAACCTGAATTAGATGCTCATCATCTGATATTCCAAGGTTTTTTATACCTTCTTCCCAGGAAATTTCAGGCAATGCTATGGTCTTGTTTTTGAGATATTCAAGGTGGCCTGAAGGGGATGAGAAGGGAAAACCGACTTTTACTGCCCAAAGGGCCTGCCACTTAAGCCCCAGGGCTTTGTTGACCTCATTTTTGCCATACTTGCCATCGCCCAGCAAGGGGCAGCCAATATGGGCAAGATGAGCCCTTATCTGATGAGTTTTTCCCGTAACCAGCTCTACTTCAAGAAGAGAAAATTTTCCAAGGTACTTTTTTACCCTGTAGCGCGTAATTATCCTGTCGGCATTCTTTACAGGATGGTCGTATATAAAAACCCTGCTCTTTGAGCTGTCTTTTTTTAAATAGCCTTCAAGGGTTCCGCTTTTCTTTTCGGGTGTGCCTAAAACCACACAAATATATGTTTTTGCAATTTCGTGATTTTTAAATTTTTCCTGCATAATGTCCAGGGTTTTGGCATCCTTAGAAAGGAGAACAAGGCCTCCCGTGTTGCGATCTATTCGGTGGCACAGGGCCGGAAAATCCTTTTCGTAATTTGCTTCATTGCGCTTTCGTACATAATCCTGCACCCATTCATCAAGTACAATCTGATCCTGGTTTTCATCCCTATGTACAGGGATACCCTGGGGCTTGGATACGGCAATTATATAGTCATCCTCATACACAACACTGGGAAGTTTTCCGGCTGCTTTATTGGGGGAAGTTTTAAGATATTCATCAGGAATGTAGACTTCCACAATATCGCCGGAAGCCAAAAGATGCGATTCTTTAACGCGTTTTTGATTAACCTTTATGCTTCTTTTTCTGAAGGCCTTGTATATAACCGACGCATTAACGCCGGGAAGCATTTCAAACAGGAAAGTGTCTATCCGTTTTTGGTTGTACCTTGGCTGAACAGTGAATTGTCTCATGTATCTAACCTCTGTTTTTAGCTAATAAATTTACTCAATAACTTCCGAAACTCGCCCGGTGCCTCTTATTACTTTTCTGGGAAGCATCTGATAAACGCTTCTGTGAAGTTTTTCTTCACGTATAAGTACGTCACCGTTATATACTTTTATGTATGTGTCAACTATGTATCCGTCCATGCCGCTTTCGGCAACTATCGCGGTTCCCGCGGGAAGGGACGGATCGTCTATGAACTGAACCGTCCTTGGGGTGCTGCTTATGGTCTTTGTGGCAAGCTTCACCTTTAGTCCGGGATAATCGTTTGTAGATACTATTTTTATATCAAGTGTATTATTGGATACTTTGGCCTTAATTATCATGGGATGGCCTGTATTGTTTCTGAATACCAGATCGGCATACCCGTAGGAAACCGCAGCATCAAGTCCAAGGGGTACATAGCCCACTGTAAACATATGATTATGGCGTTCCAGAACCTCTAGATTTGATCTTAAGACTGCATTGTACAGGGTTGTTGACACCTGGCAGACTCCTCCGCCGGTTCCGTCCCGGATTTGGCCCTCAACAAAAATATGGGCCGTTTTGTAGCCCTTTTGGGGAGTTCTGGGACCCACAATCTTGTTAAAGGAGAACTCCTCGCCGGGAAGAAGTATGGTGCCGTCTATGCTCTTTGCCGCAAGCTCAATATTGATGCTTCTGTTAATATTGTTTTCGGTATCTGTTCTAAAGTAGGTTCTGTAAGAGGCAAGGGTATCCCTGAAAAGCCTGGAGTTAAGCTCTTCATCTGTAAGCTGGGGGTTTATAAACTCAACGGGAAGAATAATTTCCTCATATTCCTGTGTCTGGCGGTTTTCCACGTAGTTTAAGATTTCCATAAGCTTGTCACGGTCAATTCTTCTTCCCATTTCGTGGGGTTTTATTTCATATGTGGTTCGGGATGTCTTAATAAACTGGGCATCAACAGGTTCCTTGTTAAGGGTATTGAAGGTTGTATCAAAATCAAGGGAAGGAGGTAGCTTTTCCTTTATGGCAATATCTATTTCAGCAGGCTTCATGGCTTTTATAGCTTTTATTATGTCTTTCTCAAGTTTTTCCCTGTCGGCTTCCTGGCCTGAAACTCCGGTGCAGAGTATTACCTTGTCTTCAAGAATAATGAGATTTGGCGGTGTAACCTCCCTGAATACATCATTGCAGATTCTGTCTATATAGTTTGTGAAGGCATCAGAACTTACATCAACTGATAATTCAATGGTAACAGGGCTTATGATAAGCCGAAGACCCTCATACAAACGCTGAAACAGATTTCCTGTACGGCCCATCGCAAATGCTTTCTGAACCATATCCTCAATGTCGATTTTTATACCCAGATCAGATAAAGATATATTTCTTGTAAAGCTGGGACTTTTTATTGTTAATGCGATATTACTGAAGTTCTGCTGATAATAATCTGCAAGATACCTGGAAAGCTCATTTTTTGTATAGCCTCCAACGTTTTTTCCGTCAATTTTAACTCCATGATGCACTGTGGTGTTGTTTAACATAAATGAAAAAAGAATGAAAATTAAAAACAGGGCAATAAAAGCCGATATTATGATTGCAGCAAGTCTCCGCTTGCAAAGGCTTTTGGGCAACGGGATGATATGTATCTTCTCCACCTGATTTGTCTCCATAGTTTACCCCTTGGGAAAGTATTGATAATGCCATATAAAGAAAGCGGAGCTTTCTGAGGGCGGGCTAAAACAATATTGCCCTCCTTTATGTTATACTAAAATAATGGATGTTTTAGAAGAGAAAAATTTATGCAGCAATTAATAAAGAAACATCTGCTTTGGGGGAATTTGTATGTGGTTGTTCAGGCGAAGGCAGGAAAGGAACGAGACCGAGGAAGTTCAAAATCAGGAAAATGTCGTTAATTTTGATGTGTCAATATTAAGGCAGAATAATATTACCCGCCTTTCTCTGGACGAGCGCTGGACAAAGCTGTTTGTATCTATAAAAATGAGCCCGGAAATAGAAAAGGCCGAAAAAGAAATGAATGAGCTCATAAAAAGAGAGGCTATGCTGAAAAATGAGCAGGAGAACCTGGAACCTGCAAAACTGAAACTGATGGGTGAAATAATGAGCCTTACCCAGGAGGCCTTTGACAAGGATAATGATGAAGCCAAAAAAAGGCTTGCAGAGTGCAAAAAAGAGATTGAAAAAATCAATAAGCGAATGAATGACGTTTTAGAGGACATAGAGAAAGTGGAGCAGGAATTAAAGGAAGCCAATCTTAAACTTCTTAATGATTCTATGGGCTACATATTTGCAACGCTTAAGAAAAACAGGGACAGAGCTGAGGAAATAGCTAGGGAGCTGATTGAACTGGAGCAGCGCCAGGCACAGCTTAAGAATGAGCTTGAAGCTATTTCCATGGATTGGACGAATTATGCAAAAGAGGTTACGGAGCTTATTGGAACAGACCAGGTAAAGCTTCTGGAAGAGAAATTTGGTTTGGAGGGGTTCAAGTATGAAACTTCTGACACCTCAGCAGATGAAAATGATTGACAAAACTGCCATAGATCAATTGGGGATACCGGGAATAGTCCTCATGGAGAATGCGGCTTTGCAGGTTGTTGCTAAAGCCTCAGGCCTTATAAAGAATAAAAAGGATGCAAAAATTACCGTTGTTGCAGGTCCTGGAAACAACGGGGGAGATGCTTTTGCGGTGGCAAGGCATTTGCTCCTTATGGGCTATACCGTTTCTGTTTATTCCAGCTGCGGCATTGAAGATATTGCAGGAGATGCACTGATAAACGCAAAAATCCTTCTTAATATGGGACTTAGTATTCCAGTTCTGTGCGATGAGGAATCTTTAAAACGCCTTGAAGTTTCCTGCCTTGAAAGCGACCTTGTTATTGACGGGCTTCTGGGAACAGGCCTTAACCGCAATGTTGAAGGAATGCTGGACAGGGTAATTGATACCATTAATGAAAATTCAAGACTGATACTGTCTATTGATATAGCCTCCGGAGTTGACGCCCTTACCGGGGAAGTAAGGGGTAACTGCATCAAGGCTGACGCCACGGTAACATTTTTCATGCCTAAGGTGGGAATGGTACAGTATCCGGGAGCCGACTTCATGGGTGAGCTTACAGTAGCTGATATAGGAATTCCCTATGCCCTTGCAGAAGACCTTAATACGCCCTGGCTTCTTGAAAAGAGCGATATTAAAGCATTAATGCCTAAAAGGCCCGATAACAGCCATAAGGGAACCTTTGGGAAAGTACTTGCTGTGGCAGGGTCAAAAGGCATGGCGGGAGCAGCATACTTATGCGCCGCAGCTGCCTACAGAACCGGTACCGGCCTTTTTAAACTGGCAGTTCCCGAAAGTTTATGGAGTACAGTATCAACTCTCATACCTGAGGCGGTTATAGAGCTTATGCCCGAAAAGGATGGACATATTCATATAAATGACGGCAGCCTTCTTAAAAACCTGGTTGAGAATGCGGATGCAGTTCTTGTGGGCCCCGGATTATCCTGCAATGATGATACGTTAAATCTTCTTAAGACCTTGTTTGATTGCTGTGAAAAGCCAATGGTTCTTGATGCCGATGCCCTTAATATTCTTGCCGGTGACAAGACTCTCCTTGAAAATATCAGGGGCGAAGCCGTAATTACTCCGCATCCTGCCGAGATGGCAAGGCTTGCGGGGCTTACAGTTGAGGAGGTACAGAAAAACAGGCTCGAGGTAGCAGGTAAATTTGCAGATGAATTCGGATTAACAGTTGTCCTAAAGGGAGCCGGAACCGTTATTGCATCCAACGACGGAAGGATTGCAATTAACCCAACAGGAAACAACGGCATGGCAACGGCTGGAGCGGGAGATGTACTTGCAGGAATGATTGTATCCTTATTAGGCCAGGGATTGGCCCCCTTTGAGGCCTCCTGCATGGGAGTATACATGCACGGGCTTTCCGGGGATCTGGCTGCGGGCAAAAAAGGCACCACAAGCCTTATGGCTTCCGATATAGTGGATAATATTCCTGCAGCATTTAAACATATTTTAAAATAGGATTTTGGGTAGTCGGGGGCGTAAAAAGGCGCGCCTGACCTTTATTGGTCTTTTCAAACCATAATATAGCAAGGTGATAACGTGGATTATAAATTTACCCGGGCATGGGCTGAAATAGATCTTGATAACATAGCCCATAATGTGAGAGAAATACGCAAGCTTGTAGGAAAACGTACTGAAATAATGGCAGTTGTCAAGGCTGATGCTTATGGGCATGGTGTTTTGGAAACAGTCACTACAATTATTGAAAACGGCGCCACAAGGCTTGCGGTATCAATGATAGATGAGGCAATACAGTTAAGAAAAATAGGCATTGATGTTCCTATTCTGGTATTAAGCCATACCGAGCCCTTAAGGGCGGACGAGCTGATACAGTATAACATTACTCAGACCGTTTTCAGCCATGAAATGGCTAAAATACTGTCTGATGCCGCACTGAAGCATAAAACAAAGGCACGGGTTCACATAAAGATAGATACGGGCATGTCCAGGGTTGGATTTCTTCCCGGGTATAGTGCAGTTAAGGATGTAGTTGAAATAAATAAGCTTCCGGGAATTATTGTAGAAGGCATATTCACCCATTTTGCAACTGCTGATGAAAGGGACAGAAGCTATACCTTAAAGCAGATGGAGCTTTTTGAAACAATAATAAATGAGCTTAACAGGATAGGAATATTAATCCCCATAAAACATGTGTCTAACAGCGCCGCAATCATGCAGTATCCCGAATTTACCCTTGATTTGGTGCGGCCGGGAATAATACTTTACGGCATTTATCCATCCAATGAAGTGGACAGAAGTGTAATTGAACTTAAACCTGCCATGACCTTAAAAGCCCGTATAACCATGGTAAAGCAGGTTGAAAAGGGAACGGCGGTAAGCTATGGCAGAAAGTTTGTTGCAGAACGTCCCACAAGGATTGCAACCATTCCGGTTGGCTATGCTGACGGCTATTTGCGGCTTCTCACGGGAAAAAGCCATGTTCTTGTAAACGGCCAGCCTGCACCTGTAGTTGGATCAATTTGCATGGACCAGTGCATGATAGACGTAACCGGTATCTCAGGTGACATTTCAATAGGGGACGAAGTGGTTCTTTTGGGGAAACAGGGAGACAGCGAAATTACTGCCGAACATATTGCAGGGCTGATTGGAACAATTCCCTATGAAATAGTGTGCCTTATAGGAAAGCGCATTCCGAGGGTATACTATAAAAACGGAAAAATCGTAAATGTCCTCAATTATCTTTTATAGTATTTTTAAATTTTATAAAAACAGGCTCAAACCTGTGTATTAAGACAAAGGAAATGTGTAACAATATTTATGGATGCGTAACCTAATCTTAATTTGACGGCAAGGGAAGGTAATTCTTATAATAAAATCAAACAAATTAATATGGGGTCAGCTATTGGAGGTCTAAACCTTATGCAGGAGTGATTGAATGCTGGTAAGAAGAGGAGACATCTATTATGCTGACTTGAGTCCCGTTGTTGGCTCAGAACAAGGTGGGATAAGGCCTGTACTGGTTATTCAGAATGATATAGGCAACAAGTTCAGTCCCACAGTTATCGTATCAGCCATTACTTCACAATTGGACAAGGCCCGCCTCCCAACCCATATTGAAATAAAAGGGGAGAGCTGCGGGCTGAGTAAGAAATCAATAGTCCTTCTTGAACAGATTCGAACAATTGACAAAAGAAGGCTACGTGAAAAGGCAGGTCATCTGGACGAACACATAATGAGACGAGTAGATCACGCACTGCAGACAAGCTTTGGCTTAAACGCTACATACGCGCAGTAAAAGCTGGCTGTGGTGCATTACCAAGGAGGAAAGAACAATGATACTCAAAAGAAAAAAAGGTTTGGCTTTAGCAATCTGCGCAGTTTTATGCACCGTTACTTTGATAGGAGCAAAAGCAGCAAGCGCAGGAGAACCGGGCAGCGAAGCCGATCCTTTGGTGACAAAAAGCTATGTGGATCAGCAAATTGCTCAGTTGAGCGCTCTCATTTCTGGCTCCGGCTCTTCCGGTTCGGGTTCGGGCACAGTTGATTCAAAGGCTATCGCACAGCTCCAGACCGATGTGGGAGATCTTACATCCTTCATTTTAGGAGCTTTACAGGAAATAGAAACCCTCAAGAACAGAGTAAATGCCCTTGAAAGCGGATATCAGGTTGTTGAAGCCAAAGCAGGTCAGAAAGTTATCCTGTCAGGAGGCAGTGAGGCGCTTTTAAGAAGCGGAACAGCTACTGCCATTAAGGGAACCTACGGCGTTCTTGCAGATGCAACTGCGGGAGTGGATCTTAATGACGGAGTAAATGTTCCGGTTCAGCACCTTCTGATATCCTCAAGATCTGACGGAAGAGGGCTTAATATTAAATCAAACGCCTTCCTTCTCATTCGTGGTGCCTATACAATAAAATAATACGTATCCGGTTTAAATCTAATATTTTGCAGCATCAGGAGTATATCGGCGGCTATAAGTTTTCCGATATACTCTTTTTTTTGCTTCAATATTACGATAAATATTATGAAGTCCATTTTTCTTTTATTATTATAAAATGGGGCTTGACTTTTATAATGAAAACAATGACAGGCATAAAGGATCATTATGAAAAATGAACGTCTGATAAAAAATGTAATTGTTATAGCGTTGATTTTTATAACACTTTGGTTTGGCATAAGGCCTATTCTTACCAGGGAGCCCATAAAAAACCCTTTGGGAAGAAAAGACCTTGATATGGACGAAAATGAGTATGCCACAATAGTTATTGGATCTGAACCGGAGGGAATTGCCTCAGCTCTGGCAAGTGCCAGAACAGGGCTTAAAACCCTGCTTATTACTGAGGATGATGACCTTGGAAGCTATATTACGTCTTCCATGATTTCGAAAATGAACCCGCAGAGGGGGACTATTGCCAACAAAAAGGTTTCATTAAATCAGGGAATATACCATCAGATATTCGGTAATTTTGAGGTTGGCTTCAGCGCCGAAGAATATAAAAATCAGGTAAATAAGCTGGCTGAAAAGGAAAAAAATCTGGAAGTTATATATAACAGCCAGCTAATGAGTGTAGATTATGAAGATAGTATACTAAAAGGAATTCTGGTTAATTCTCCCGATGGGGAAAAATATTTTAAAGCCAGGACTTTTATAGATGCTACTATTGAGGGAAAACTCCTTGAATTGTGCGGAACTCCTTATTTTAAAGGTTCTGAGGACATTGGACTTAAAGGAGTATATTCACCCCTTCATTTTAATTTCCGTGTTTCCGGGGTCGATACCCAGGCTTTGAAAAAAAGCAAGAAGACCACCAACTTCTTTGATGAGTTCCAGTTAGCTTTACTTACCTACGAAAAAACGGGAAAGAGAACAAAAATACTTTCTCCTTCCTTCATCATAATGAACGATAATGAGCTTATTATTACCGGCCTTCAGGTTATTGGCGTCGATGTGGAAGATGAAAATGATATTGCTTCTGCCTATGATGAAGCAGAGGAAGAGGCCATAATGCTGACTGCTTTTTTAAAAACGGTTGTGACAGCCTTTAAGGACTGCTCATATAAAAGTGGCCCTGAGTCCCTCTTTATTCCTGAATACCGCCATTTTGAGGGAAGATACAGATTAACAGTATCAGATATACTGGAAAACAGAAATTTCAGGGATAAAATTGCCTTAAGCTCTGAGTCTGTTGATGCGGGAAAATTTGTAGACAAAAATATAGAATATATAGTCGGAAAACCTAAAGTTTACTCAATTCCTCTTGGATCAATTATTCCATCAAATCTTGACAACGTTCTTATGACAGGCTCAAAGGCGTCCTATGCGTCTTTAGCCTCAACCAGCGCAGGATGCATTTCAACACGCATCACTGTTGGCGAATCTGCCGGGCTTGTAGCTGCCTACAGCTTTATAAACGACATTACTCCTGCAGATATCCTTGATTTTTCTGACAAGGATATAAACGAGATGGTAAGGTATTTAAAGCGCGGTGGCATATATCTTGAAGATTTTTCGGAGTATATATTGATTCCTGAAACTAAGGAAAAGCTCATTGAGCATTGGTCATACCCCTATATAAAAATCCTTGCCGAATACGGCCTGATTGCGGGGGGAGAAAACAATGATTTCAAGCTGGACTACAGTGCCAGCCAGGAGGTTCTTATTGTACTCATCAAAAATGCTCTGATTAAAATGGCTCCGGAATATTATACCCTTAATTTGAGCAGGGCATTGGCGCCCTATGAAGAAAAAGTTATGCTTACCGGCGAAGCAGCAGCAAGCATAGTCCTTAAGTCATTATCGGTTGAGTTTAAAGAAGGTGAAGCACTTAAAACCCTCACCGAAAGCAACATCCTTCCAAAGGACCTTGTAAGCAGGCTAAAGGGTGATGTTGAAATAACAATGGATGTAGTTTACGGACTTGCCATTGAAACAGTGAATTACATGAAAGGATAAATGTCAGGGTATAAAATCACATTTATTTAATTTTCAGCTTTTTTCGAAGGGTTAACAGCATAAATCTCGGAAGGTCCATCATTCTTTTATAGCGTGAAGGCTGCTTGATTAGTCTGTACAGCCATTCAAAGCCTGATTTTCTCATAAATTCCGGGGCAAGAGTTGCTGTTCCTGCGAATACGTCAATGGTTCCTCCCACACCCATGACAACCTTTGCATTAAGCTCATGGGCATGTTTGTGAATCCATTTTTCCTGCTTGGGAGCGCCAAGCCCCACCAAAAGGATTTCAGCCCTTGAGTCATTTATCTGTTTAATTATGTCTGAGACATCGTCATCCTTGAAATAGCCGTGATGAAAACCGACAATCTTTGCCTTTGGATATTCTGAAAGTATATTTATTGATGCTTTTTCCGGAACCCCGGGTTTTCCCCCCAGTATAAAGAAGCTGATAGGACGCCTGTGGGTTGTGTTAAGAATGTTTTTTACAAGATCAATGCCGGAAACCTTTTGCTTAAGATTCCTTCCGAGGATTTTGGATGCCAGTACAACACCAGCTCCGTCAGGAACCAAAAGGTGGGCATCATTTAACACAGCCATAAGTTCAGGATCCCTGTTTGCCTGCATTATAATTTCGGAATTAGGAGTATAAATTTTATAAGTTGTTTCTTGATTAAGGCCTTCAATTACAAAATCAAGAGCCTCTTTCATGGTAACATTATCAATTTTGACTCCGTGTATGTCAATTTTCTCAGGCATATCAAGCACTCCAGCATATCTTAATGTAAGTATTGCTAAATGATTATACTAAAACCTCGGGATTTTGAAAAGGGCAGGCTTTACATAAATGCCTTATAATTGCTGCCCTTAAGTTGACCTTGAAATGAAGTGGTGATACACTTATTAAGTGATTATTTTCCAGAAGGGAATTATGGCGAAATTTTAGGAATAAACGCTTTTGCAATTTACCTTTCAGGGAATAATTATATTAAATGTACTTTTAAAGTATAGCAGGAGTGTCAAAAATTATGAAAATATGCGTAATCGGGCTTGGATATATAGGCCTTCCCACGGCAGCCATGTTTGCCTCAAGCGGCCACACTGTTGTGGGCTTTGATGTTAATAAAAAAGTTATTGAGGCATTGAATCAGGGCAAGGTGATAATAGAAGAGCCTTATTTGGAGGAAATGGTAGAAAAAGCTGTGAAGCAGGGAACCCTCCGTGCCTCGGACAAGCCTGAGGAGGCAGATGCATTTATAATCTGCGTTCCTACTCCTATCTTACCTGACAAATCTCCGGACTTAAGCTATGTTGAAAGCGGAGTAAAAGTCATCATCCCATACTTGAAAAAAGGAAATATTGTTATTCTTGAATCCACTTCTCCGCCGGGAACCACAAGGGATTTCATGGGCTCAATATTAAGAGAGGCAGGTTTTAATCCTGAAGAGGACTTATATGTTGCTTATTGTCCTGAAAGGGTTCTGCCAGGAAAGATCCTTAAGGAGCTTAGGGAAAACAGCCGCGTGGTAGGAGGTATTAATGAAAAATCCGCTGAGGTTGTTAAGAATCTGTACAAGAGTTTTGTTGAGGGAGAGATTTATACCTCCGATGCCACAACAGCAGAAATGTGCAAGCTCATGGAAAACACCTACAGGGATGTAAATATTGCTCTTGCCAATGAGTTGGCCATGCTGTGCGAGAAGATGGGGGTTAATGCCTGGGACGTAATCAGGTTTGCCAATAAACACCCCAGAGTAAATCTCCATATGCCGGGTCCGGGAGTGGGCGGCCATTGCATAGCTGTGGATCCCTGGTTTATTGTCAGCAACCAGCCCGAAACGGCAAAGATAATTAATCTCGCCCGCAATACCAATGATGGGATGCCCCATTATGTATTTGAAAAGATAAAGAATTTAACCTCTGATGTTGACGGTGTCAGAAAAGTTTGCATCCTTGGCGTAACTTACAAGCCGGATGTGGACGATATGCGCGAAAGTCCAATAATTGAGCTTATCCATCTATTGACGGAAGATAAGATTTTTGAAACAGTTGTAGTAGATAGTCATGTGGATTATGAAGGCTCAAAAGACAGAAATCTCTATGATGCTGCTGAAGGTGCCCACCTTGTTGTTCTTGCAGTAAATCACAACGAGTTTAAGAATGTGGACTTTGGCAGAATAAAGAATGCCATGAAATGTCCTCGGGTACTGGATACCAGGAATTTCTGGGATGCATCCATAGTAGAAAAGGAAGGCCTTGAGTATCATCTCCTTGGCTGGGGGAGGCATAAAAGGTGAAAAAGGTTCTCATGGTGGCCTACCAGTTTCCGCCCGTAGGAGGGTCAGGCGTTCAGCGAAGCGTTAAATTTGCCAAATACCTGCCTTCTTTTGGATGGGAGCCGGTGGTTCTTACCCGTGATACAACCAAAATGGCTCTGAGGGATGAAGCTCTTCTGAAAGAAATCAAGCCCGGCACCGAGATAATCAGGACCCCGGCCTATGATCTTACCGTATGGCCTTCGGTACTTAATAAGGTAGGGAAATTCATTGCCTGGAAGGTTCTGATACCCGACGGTGAGGTGCTCTGGATGAAGAAAGCCCTCAAAACAGCCCTTGAAAGGGTAGGAAAAGGGGATATAGACGTTGTTTATACTACGTCTTATCCATACAGTGACCACCTTCTGGGGCTTGAAATTAAAAAGCGTTTTCCCGATATACCCTGGGTTGCGGATTTTCGGGATGAGTGGACCAATAACCCGTATCTTCTGGATAAACCCCACAGACCTTCCCGCATGGAGAAGGAAAAGGCCATGGAAAGACAGGTTTTGTCATGTGCCGATGCTCTCATTACAAATACTCCGGTTATGAAGGATAATTTTGTAAGACTGAATCCCGGTCTGGATCTTGAAAAACGTATGGTTGTCATACCCAACGGGTTTGATCCGGAGGATTTTGAGGATATAAAGCCTGAGAACAAGCAAAATTCCCGTTTTACTCTTACTTATACAGGAGCCCTTTATGGCAGGCGAAAACCTGATAAAATCCTGGAGGCCATAGGAAATCTGGTTTCTTCAGGACAGGTACAGAAGGATAAAATCCTTATTAGGTTTATAGGAAGCTATAAGCCCGATGTACTTAAAAACCTTATCGACAAAAATGGCCTGCAAGGTTCGGTGGAGCTGTTTGGCTACATGGACCACAAGGAATGTTTAAAATATATGACAGGCTCCGATGCAATGCTTTTGATAGAAGGGGGAGGACCGGGTTCTGAAGCCTTCTATACAGGAAAAGTCTTTGAATATATTCAGACGTCCAACCCAATATTGGCGGTAATTCCTGAAAAGGGAGCGGCCGCGGATATAATTCGCAAGACCAAAACCGGTATAGTCTGTGACTGGGCAGATGTAAAGGCAATTGAAAAAGGCTTTGCGGCCCTGTATACCTCATGGCTTCAGGGTGAAAATAATATTATTCCAGACAAGGCTGAAATAGCCCGTTTTGACAGAAAAACTCTTACCGGAAATTTGGCTGAACTCTTGAACAATATATGCAAAAATCCAGTTTAGGAGGATTAAAGATGAAATTAATCGACGAAAAAGGCCGTTTATTTGGGAAAATTAATATTTTTGACCTTATAGTCGTTCTGGCAGTTGTTCTCGTGGTGGGGGCAGTGGGTTATAAGCTTGTACAAAACAGAAAGCAAGCGTCAGGACAGGTTCCCGAGAAGCTGTACATTGCAACCGTAAAATGCGCGGCAATGCCTGATACTTTTTCAGCGGCACTTTCAAAGGATCCACGCATCTATTATGATACCATTGGATTTACCAACGCCAAAATTGTTGGTGTAAGAGAAGAACCTGCAGTGATTACTACACAGACAGCCGACGGTATGCTTGTTGATGCAGCTCATCCATCATTAAAGGATGTATATATTGATATCGAGATACGCGATAGATTAGATGATGATGATATAAAAATTGGAAAGTATGCCGTTGCTGTGGGCGGAAAAATGACGGTTAAGACCATTTACGCAATGGGCGCTGATGCCGTTGTTCTGGAGCTTAATGAAAAGCAGTAATCTGTTGCGGGGTATTGAAATGTTGGAATCCTGGTTTAGGCATAGCTTTATATATGTATTCATAACCCAATATATAAACCACAGCGTTGTTGCCAGAGCCTTTGAGTGGATAGGAAAAGTAATTGTTGACAGCAAGGTTGCTTCAATCCTTCGTGCTTTTGCAATGCGCCCATATTACCCTGACGGATCATTTATTTATCGCTTGCTTGAAAAGCTCAACAGAAAAAGTGCGCTCTTTCGTGACAGGATGGCATTGTATTTGAAGGAAAGCTTTATTTACAGGCTTCTTTCAGATTCAAAGGCTTACAGGCTGATAACAATGCTTTTTGTGCCCATGGCGGCTTTATATGCATTTATAGACGAGTTTGGACGAAAAGTGTTTGGCAACAGTTCATGGTTCGGTCTTTGGGATGAGGCTTTTTTGCTTGCCTCAATCCTTTATGTTTTTCTGACATGGTTCTTTAATCAAAGAGAGCCTTTGAAGATTACACCGGTGGGGGCGCCCATGGTGCTTCTAATAAGTGTTACCTTCTGTCTTTTCCTCATTAATTCCACCTATCCTAAACTGGGCCTGGACGGATTGCGAGTTATTGTTCAGTATGTGCTGTGGTTTTTCATCATGAACAGCTTTATTACCGATGACGATAAAGCCTATCTTGTTTTAAGGTTTCTGGTATATGGCGGAGGTGTTATGGGCCTTCACGGAATTCTCCAGTTTATTATGAAGGTGCCAACACCATCACACTGGACCGATGCAGCCGAGGGAAACACTACTACCCGTGTATTTTCAATTGTTGAAAGCCCCAATATACTGGGAAGCATATTTATTTTAATGATTCCTCTCTGTTTTGCCATGGTTCTGCAAAGGAAACTGGGAAAATGGGAGAGATTAATTCTGTTTGGCTTATTTGGAGCAATGGGCATAAGCCTGATACTGACCCAGTCCAGAGGTGCATGGCTGGGTGCTGCCATAGCCGCATTTGTTTTCTGCATCTCAATTAATCCCCGCTGGCTATTTATTCTGGGCATCGGCGGAAGCGGATTGCTCCTTGTTCCTCCTGTTATGAACCGCATTTCGTATTTGCTCTCGCCCCAATATATAATAAGCAGCATGACGGGCGGTCGCTTAATGAGGTATCAGAAGGGCATGGAGATATTCAGGCAGAATAAGCTTTTGGGTGTTGGCCTTGGCCACTTCGGCGGTGCTGTTGCCATGAACAATAAGGACCTTATTCCCGACACCTTCTACATGGATAATTATTGGCTTAAAACCGCCGTAGAGATGGGATTGGTAGGACTTCTTGCATTTGGACTCTTGGTTCTCATACTTGTTATCTGGTCCATCCGTTCGGTAAAACAGTGCAAGGATTTTGATACAAAGCTTATTGCAGCCGCAGGCTTTGCCGGAATGTGCGGAGTTCTTACCCATAATCTTATAGAGAACGTATTTGAGGTTCCATACATGGTGGTATATTTCTGGATTATAGCATCAATAGTTCTCTATTTTGGGCTTAGGAGAAAATCCCATATACCTGGCACACATGTAGATAATAAAGTACATTAATTTTTATGTTTTGTGCTAATTGCAGAGCTAAAAATATAGGTTCTACGTCAATTGTTGGGGTAGGACACAAAGTAAAATGAAATAGCTATATGTTACTGGCAGATAATCAATATTTGGTTGTCTGCCAGTTTTGTATGTAAAGGCTTAAGCCATAACATGAAGTATTCTGTTTCTAAATC
>JAAYAD010000010.1 GCA_012719545.1 Clostridiaceae bacterium | reverse complement strand
TTTTTGGTATAGTCTTGTTGTAGTGATATTGGATTCACAACTATATTCTACCGCATTTGACGGGTCTTTTGGACCTGTCTTTTGTGTTTTTAGAGATAAAAACAAGGAGCTATCTCAATGTTATTTTGAGACAGCCCCTTTATAATCTGAAACAATGATATTATCTAAAACGTCGATAGGGGGATATATCTCCGACCCCGTGCTCTCTTTGTAGCTAGGGCATGGGCATTAGATGCTTAAGGCCTTTTATAATCTGATACAAGGGACATTGTTCTTTTATAGGATTCATAGGCTTCGGTGAGTACCTCATCCGGGTATTCACCGTTTTTATAAAAATCAATTGATGGGACAGGTATTACCTTGAACCTGTAAACGCCGTCCTCCAGGTAACGCCATAACCATGTTGGAATGTGATCCACCTTGTTAATAATAGTTTTATTGGTGGATGGGTCTTTCAGAAACTCTATGTGTACAAGCATGCTGTCTTCACAAAGCTCCTTGCGGGTTTTGGGATAACCTGATGCTCCGCGCCTTTGGTTACTTACAAAATTGCCCATAGAGTATATTACATACTTGTCTTCTCCGTTAAACTCTATTATTTCACTGGGCTGAACAACATGGGGGTGGGAGCCAAGTATTACATCGGCGCCCCAGCTTATCATATCTTTAGCAAGCTTCTTCTGGTATTCGTTTGGCTGCTGCACATATTCAACGCCCCAGTGCATTGCAATAACCGTAACATCAGCCTTTTCTTCCATTTCGGTTATTTCTTTTTTCATTCTTTCTTCATCTATAAGGGAAAGATGTTTATACCTCTGTTCTTCCGTGAGTGCAAGCTCGTTCATATTGCAGCCGTATGTGTAGGCCATAATGGCAACCTTGATGCCGTTAAGATCTTTAATTACATAACGTGGCTCTTCTCCGTCATATACTCCGGTCACTTCAAGACCCGCTTTGTGTATATTGTCCCGGGTTTCAAACATACCGGCAAGTTTTCTGTCCAGCTGATGGTTGTTTGAGTTGTTTACCATGTCAAAGCCAACCTGCCTGAAGGCATCAAATATTTCGGGCGGGCAGTTGAACAAAGGATAGCCGGTATAATCGTTGCGCTTGTTGGTAGCCGCGCTTTCAAAGCTTATCATGCTGTAATGGGCAGGTTCGGTATAAGGCTTTATGGCCTCAAATATAGGATAAAAATCATACCTGTCTTCACCTTTAATCTTGGCTGATTTTTGAAACAGCTCATGCAAAACACAATCTCCTGCCGAAACCAGTGTAGCTGTTATAGGTGTAGGCTCAGGGGTGGGAGTGATTGTAGGGGTTGGAGTTTCTGATGCTACATAACTGGGGGTAGGAGAAGGAGTTTCTTTGCCTTGATTATCAGACTCTGAATTTTTATTTAATAAATAAAGCAGAAAGATACATAAAAAAGTCAATAAAAGCGCTGCAATGAGTCCTGCGTTTCTTTTAAAAATTCTTTTCAAGGCGCCACCTCGTAAAATATAATTATATTTGCATTTTAGACTATTTTATCATCTGAATATATTATTTTCACTATAATTGTTTACTTTTTGTCATTACTTAAAACAAAGCTGTTTTGACAAAGTACCAATAGGCCTTATAATGATAATGTCGGTTATAACGAACTTTTGTAAAAATTTATCTGTGTTTTTGCAGAAATTAGCCTTTTAAGGAACAGATAAAAAAATTAAAAACTGCAATTAATAATAATGATATTTACATTAAGGAGACAATCTATGAAAAAAGATTATGTAAAAGTTATAGGAGCAGGCCTTGCGGGTAGTGAAGCAGCATGGCAAATTGCAAAACAGGGTATTAAAGTAAAGCTCTATGAGATGAAACCCGTTAAAAAAACACCTGCTCATCATATAGACACATTTGCAGAACTTGTATGCAGCAATTCATTAAGATCCGACATGCTTGAAAACGCTGTAGGATTGTTGAAAGAGGAACTTAGAAGACTTGGCTCCCTTATAATGGAATGTGCAGACCAAACAAGGGTTCCTGCTGGGGGAGCTTTGGCAGTTGACCGCCATGCCTTTTCCCAAAAGGTTACCGAAAAAATCAAAAGCAATCCTTTGATTGAAGTGATTAATGAAGAAGTGACATCATTAAGTGATGACGTTATTACCGTTGTTGCGTCAGGACCATTAACATCGGATACCCTTGCGGAAAAAATAGCTGAATTAATAGGCGGGGACAGCCTGTATTTCTTTGATGCTGCCGCTCCCATAGTAAGGTTTGACAGCATTAACCTTGACATAGCTTTCAGGGCTTCCCGCTATGACAAGGGGACTGCGGATTACCTTAACTGTCCCATGACTAAGGAAGAATACGATATCTTTTATAATGAGCTTATAAATGCAGAAACTGTCATCCTTAAGGATTTTGAGGATGACCGCGTATTCGAGGGATGCATGCCTGTTGAGGTGATGGCTAAAAGAGGAAAGGATACATTAAGGTTTGGGCCTTTAAAACCCGTTGGCCTTATAGACCCACGTACCGGAAAAGAACCTTATGCCGTAGTCCAGCTAAGACAGGACAATGTATTGGGTACACTGTATAACATGGTAGGATTTCAGACTCACTTAAAATGGGGAGAGCAAAAGCGTGTATTTTCACTTATTCCGGGCCTTGAAAATGCTGAATTTGAAAGATACGGGGTAATGCACAGAAACACATATATAAATTCGCCGGTTCTCCTTGATGCAGCTTTCAATATGAAAAAGCAGCTCAATTTATTCTTTGCAGGGCAAATGACCGGAGTTGAAGGATATATTGAATCTGTAAGCTCAGGGTTTGTGGCGGGTATAAATGCCGCAAGAATAGCCAAAGGTCTTGATAAATTTATATTCCCCGGAAATACCATGATTGGTGCTCTGGCAAGATACATCTCAAGCCCTGTTTCAGGGAAATTCCAGCCAATGAACGCCAATTTCGGCATTATGGATCAGCTTAAAGAAAAGGTAAGGAACAAGAAGGAAAGGAACTTAAAAGCAGCCCAAAGGGCACTTGAAATCATTGAAAATCTAAAGAATACGCTTTAAAAGCTTTTAAAGACCTAATACCAAAATTTAATATGGAAGTACTATTTCTGAAACAGATGCACCGGATATGCCGGTGCATTTTTTATCTTAAAAACTTAAGAAACCGTACTAATTTTTTATAAAAAAATAAATAATATGTTTAGCCAAGACCAAACCGCATCTTGACAGTATCTTATAAAGAGGGTAGATAGCATGAAAAGATACGCCAATAACCTTTTTGCTTACTTGTTTTTATCTTTTCTGATACTTTTCACAACTTCATGTTCTGAGCAAATTGAAGAAAACCCTTCAAATAAATATATACATGTTGCCGTTGCTTCTGTTTCCCGGGGCTCAATCAGGGATTATACGCAGTTTACAGGGGTTGTAAAGCCTGTTAACCTTGCATATGTTGTAAGTCCTCTGCAGGGAAAGGTAAAGGAAGCCTATTTTGAAGTAGGAGACAGGGTAAAAAAAGGGGATTTGCTTTTTACCATTGACAGTGCCGACATAGAGGACAACATCCTTGTACTTGAGCAGCAGCTAAACGTGGCACAGGCAAATCTTGCCCTTGCTCAAAATGGAGTGAAAGCTGCATATAAAAGCAGCTATGAAAGTCAGAAGCTTGAGCTTGAATCCAAGTTAAAAGGAGCCGAGAAGGCATATATATCCGCAAAAGAGGCATATGACAGTGCTGTTTTGCTTCTGGAAAAGGGGATTATAAACCGCCTTACCTACAATCAGATAAAAAGTCAGTATGAGCAGGCAGAAAATGCTTTAAATTCAGCTGCCAAAGCATTTGAACTCTACGAGTCTGAAATTTCCCAGGATGCAGTTGATGCTGCTGAGGAGCAATTAAAACAGGCTCAGGCATCATACGACATGATTAAGGTGCAGCTTGAAAATGCCAGAAAGAAATTGTCGCTTTCAAAGGTAACCTCTCCCATAGACGGCATCATAGCCAGCAAGGATATTGTTGAAGGGTGCCTTATTTCAAACACAATGACGCCTTATACAATTATTGATGCTGATACTGTGCAGGTTCAGATTTCTGTATCCGAACAGGTAATCAATAAGATTGGAAAAGGAACCAAGCTTAATGTCCATATCCCTTCTGTTGATGAAAGACCTTTTACGGGTGTAGTATCAGTGGCAAGTCCTGCCGCCGACCTTAAAACAATGAGTTATAGCGTGCTCATTGATATAAAGAATAAAAATAACGCGATAAAACCGGGCATGACGGCGAAAGTGAGCATCCTTACCCAAAACCGGCAAGATGTTCTTTTGGCTCCCCTTTCGTCGGTACTTTCCGATGAAAATGGCAGCTTTGTTTATACCATAATTGATGGCAGGGCTGTTAAAAGACCGGTTGAAACAGGCATTACCGACGGCCAAAATGTGGAGATCTTAAGTGGCCTTTCGGAAAATGAGCTCATTGTGGTAAAAGGACAACAGTTTTTAAGCCCCAATGATGAGGTGAAAATTATAGGGGAGGCTAAAAGATGAATTTACCCGGTTTGTCGGTTAAAAGGCCTGTTGCTGTAATAATGGCTATTTTACTTGTCATGCTGATTGGGTTTTTCTCACTTTCAGAGCTTAAACCAGATCTTTTTCCTGACCTTAATCTTCCTGTAGCAGTGGTTACAGCTAAGTTTGCGGGAGCCGGCCCTGCAGAGGTAGAGAGTATGGTGACAAAGCCCTTTGAAAAGGCGCTTGCCACAGTGTCAAATCTAAAGTCTTTGCAGACAATTTCAACAAATGAGTACAGTCTTTCGATCCTCTATTTCAATGACGGCACCAATATGAATTTTGCCACTCTGGAAATGCGGGAAAAGATAGACATGGTCAAGGCTGTCCTGCCCCAGGATGTCAGTGACATCATGGTTATGCAGGTTGACCCGAATAACTTTCAGTCTGCCTTTGAACTTGGAATCAGCTCGGATATGGATCTCACAGAATTGACAAGGCTTGTTGAAGGCCAGATTTTAAACAGGCTTGAAAGGATTAACGGAGTTGCATCTGTTTTAATTTCAGGGGGAGCTTCACGCAAAGTTAAGGTAGAGCTTATTCCTGAGCGAATTAATAAATACGGCATAAATGAAACATTAATATCAAAATATTTGATGGCTGAAAACCTAAATATTCCGGCAGGCAATATTGAGGTCTCGGGAATGTCTATCTTTGTAAAAACAAAGGGAGAATTGGAAACCATTGAAGATATAAATAATCTTATTATTCCTATTCCGACGGGAGGAATTGTATATCTTAAGGATATTGCAAATGTAAGCCTTGCTGAAGGCACAAATACAAGTGAAAGCTATATAAACGGAAAGCTCTCTATAAATCTTTCAATTCAGAAGCAGAGCGGTGCAAACACCGTTATGGTATGCCGTTCTGTTAAAGAAGAAGTTGAAGGGCTTAAAAAGGATTGGCCCGATATTAATTTCAGCATTCTTTACGATGCCTCCCAATATATTGACAGATCCTTAAAGACCGTAAAAAACTCGGCAATTCAGGGAGGAATCCTGGCAGGGATTATTCTGTTCCTGTTTTTGAGAGATTTAAGGACAACACTGATTATTGCATTGTCCATGCCTGTATCAATTGTTGCATCCTTCGTATTAATGCATCTTTCAGGCATTACCCTAAACCTTATTTCATTAGCTGGCTTTGCCCTTGGAGTGGGTATGTTGGTGGACAATTCAATAGTTGTATTGGAAAACATATACAGATACAAAAATGAGGGCAGGAGCATAAGGGAAGCCTCAGAAATTGGTGCAAGGGAGGTCATGCTTGCTATTTCCGCATCCACCTTTACAACTATTGCTGTCTTTATTCCAATTATTTATGTGGAGGGGCTCGCAGGAAAGATTTTTAAGGAAATGGGACTTATAATGACCTATTCTCTTTTATCCTCCCTTATAGTATCCATAACCTTTATTCCCATGGTTGCCTCAAGAATTCTGAAAGCTGATGAAAAGGAAAGAGAGATAAAAAGAAAGCACCTTTTATCCAGACTTTTTGGCATATGGGAGCGTTTTTTCAGTCGTCTTCGTCAATGTTATGAAAGATTTCTTAAAATCTGCGTGGAAAGAAAGACAGTGGTTATATTCATGGTTTTGGTTGTCTTTTGCCTGTCTTTAATTGCTTTGCCCTATGTGGGATATGAATTCTTCCCCGAGATGGATGAAGGTATTATAGAAATAGAAGTTGTTTTACCAAAGGGAAGCAGCCTTAAAGAGAGCAGTGACATGGCATTCTGGGTTTATGACAGGGTAAAGGGCATTCCTGAAGTAAAGGACATAATAATTGACCTTGGAAACAGCGGCTTTGCTTTGGATCAGCATTCAACTGAAAAAGCGGTTGTAACTGTTAATGTGGGTAGAGTAAATGAAAGAAGGCGCAAAATAAAAGCAATATCCAATGAAATAAGGAAGTTAACCCAGGACATAACCGGAGCCAAATTAAAAATCTCAGACAACAGCAGAGTTATGGGCTTTTCCATTGCCGATAAAAAGGTGGAAATCTTGGTTTCCGGCGAAGAGATGGGGCAGCTTAAAAAAATCTCAGGGGATATTGCGGGAAAAATCAGCTCAATAAAGGGCTTGCGTGATATTGAAACTTCAATTGACCAGGAAATAACTGAAGCCTCCATAAAAATCGACAGAAATAAAGCTGCCTTTTATGGTCTTTCCTCGGCAGAGGTGGGGCAATCAATAAGGGCTAAGGTAAATGGAATAATTGCTTCACGCTATAAGTTCAGAGGTTCTGAAATCAATATTGAGATAGGTTCATCAGAGGGCTATGCCAAAAGCCTTCAGGACATAAAAGCCATTACCATTCAGAGTCCAACCGGAGCAACGGTGCCTCTGACTGAGATAGCCGAGATTACGTTGGAAAAATCCCCGTATAACATAATACGAAATAATCAAAAAAGGACTGTTTCCATTACCGCCGATATTTATGGCAGAGCATTGAATGAAATCACCAGGGATATTGATAAGATATTGGGGAAATATCCGTTTCCTGCAGGATATTCGTACTCATATGGAGGACAGCAAAAGGACCTTTTTGAATCCTTTGATGGTCTTACCGATGCATTGATTTTGTCGGTAATAATAGTGTATATGCTTCTGGCTGCACAATTTGAATCACTGCTTCATCCTTTTACAATATTGCTTTCGGTTCCATTATCCCTGACCGGAGCTATTGCCTCGCTTATGATTGCAGGGAAAACATTAAGCGTTCCTGCATACATTGGAATTATTCTGCTGGTTGGAATTGTGGTTGACAATGCCATTGTGCTGATTGACTGCATAAATCGTTTAAGACAGGAAGGAAAAAGCCTTAAGGAAGCCGTGTATACCGCAGGTCCGTTAAGGTTAAGGCCTATTCTTATGACCACCCTTACCACAATACTTGGAATGCTTCCCATGGCTCTTGACAAGGGGGAAGGAAGCGAAATACTGGTTCCTTTGGCTGTGGTGGTTATTGGCGGGCTTTCCATATCGACTCTGGTTACGTTAATTATAATTCCGTCTTTCTACACAGCCTTTGAAGAAGTAAGGGAAAGGCTGAAAGCAAATCGTGCCACGAATATGGCACAACAGCATATCAAATAATAATTAAAATTAATCTTAATACTTCATTAACTTAAGGCTAAAGAGGTAAAGAGGCTTTAACGGAACATGCCATGATTTTTTGGGCCAATAAAGGTCTTACCTTTAATTTATTTGACACATGCCGTCATAACAAGTAGAATAATGCAGTACATTTTACATCACGTAAGAAAGGTTATTCTATAGCAACAGGTGATTATGTGAACAACGTAAGAAACGAAATAAGAAACGTAGCAATTATAGCCCATGTAGATCACGGCAAGACAACATTGGTTGACGCAATGCTCAAGCAAAGCGGTATTTTCAGAAGCAATGAAAAAGTAGTTGAAAGGGTAATGGACTCAAACGACCTGGAACGTGAAAAGGGCATTACCATTATGTCTAAGAATACGGCCATATATTATGGCAGCACCAAAATCAATATTGTGGACACTCCCGGCCATGCGGACTTTGGCGGTGAAGTGGAACGAGTATTGAAAATGGTTGATGGTGTTTTGCTCCTGGTGGATGCCTATGAAGGTTCAATGCCCCAGACTCGCTTTGTTTTAAGAAAGGCACTGTCTCTGCACTTAAAGCCTATAGTTGTAATAAACAAAATAGACAGAAGGGATGCAAGGCCCAATGAGGTCATAGATGAGATTCTGGACCTCTTTATAGACCTTGGAGCAGATGAAGAACTTCTGGATTTCCCAGTGGTTTATGCTTCTGCCAGAGACGGCTATGCAAAGCTTAGCCTGGATGAAGAGTCGGATAATCTTGCACCACTTTTTGAAACAATAATAAAGCATATTCCGGCACCAACGGGCGATGTGAACGGACCATTGCAATTCCTGGTGTCCAGCATAGATTACGACGACTATATTGGAAGGATAGCCATAGGCCGTGTTGAGAGGGGCACCATCAGAAGCGACCAGCAGGCTGTTCTGTGCAAAAGGGATGGAAGCATACAGCCTGTCAAAATCACGTATCTTCAGAATTTCCAGGGCCTTAAGAGGACTGATATTGAATCTGCCTCGGTGGGCGAAATTATTGCGGTGGCAGGAATTTCAAATATAACCATTGGTGAAACTATTTGTGATAAGGATAATCCCGAGCCGGTTCCCTTTGTGGACATTGATGAGCCCACAATCTCCATGTTCTTCATGGTCAACAACAGCCCCTTTGCAGGCAAGGAAGGAACATATGTAACTTCCCGCCATTTAAGGGACAGGCTTTTCAGGGAAGCTGAGACCAATGTGAGCATGAGGATTGAAGAAACCGACTCTCCCGATTGCTATAAAGTGTCGGGGCGCGGAGAACTCCATCTTTCAATACTTATTGAGACAATGAGACGAGAAGGATATGAATTCCAGGTATCCAAGCCCGAAGTTATCACCTTCACAAAGGACGGCGTTGTTTATGAACCCATAGAGTACCTGGTAATTGACGTGCCAGAGGAAAACATGGGCAGCGTAATGGAAAAACTGGGAGTAAGAAAAGCTGAAATGGTAAACATGACCGGCTCATCCAACGGCTATGTTCGCCTGGAATTTAAAATACCTGCAAGAGGGCTTATAGGATATCGTTCCGAGT
This sequence comes from Clostridiaceae bacterium, assembly GCA_012719545.1. Lineage (GTDB taxonomy): Bacteria > Bacillota > Clostridia > DSM-8532 > DSM-8532 > DTU059. The sequence continues at coordinate 14,955 of JAAYAD010000010.1, read as the reverse complement.
TTTTGACTGATACCCGGGGAAATGGTATAATGAATCATGTTTTCCATGGTTATGAGCCCTTCAAGGGAGAAATCAGGAGCCGCAACCGCGGTGCCCTCGTAGCCTGGGAAGCAGGGGAATCAGTTACATACGGCCTCTATAATGCGCAGGAGCGCGGAACTCTGTTTATTGGCCCAGGAGTACCTGTGTATGAGGGAATGATTGTTGGTGAGTGCTCCAGAAATGAGGATATAGTTATTAACGTATGCAAAAAGAAGCACGTTACCAATATGCGGGCATCAGGTTCGGACGAGGCTTTGAGGCTGGTTCCGCCAAGGATTATGACATTGGAGCAGTGCCTTGAGTTTATCGAAGATGATGAGCTTGTTGAGGTGACACCTTTATCGGTACGTTTAAGGAAAAAAATATTAAATACCGAACAGAGAGCAAAGGTGAAGAGTAGTGCAAAGAAGTAGGTCTTCTATAAAAGCCCCCGGCGAGGACGGACTTGTGTCCGGCAAGCCAAAAAAGAAGAAGAAAAAGAACCGGTATATATTCCTGAAAATATTGATCCTTATTCTGATATGCACAATTGTCTATATGACCAGCGCCCTTTACGGCTATCGTTATATAGTTGAAGGGACAAAGCAGGCTGAGGAGATAATATCAGAAAGCGAAGGCGATATTTTCACCATTCCTTCGGGTGCCAGAACCACAAATATCGCTGATGAGCTTAAAAAACAGGGATATATTAAGAACACCACTATCTACAGGATTTTGTCAAAGCTCATGGGCTTTGATAATGCCTACAAAGCCGGTAAATACATTATTACAAAGGACATGAACTATTATGCCCTGATGCTGAGGCTGACCGGAGAGGCTTTGAAAAATCCTACAAAGGATATTTTGATCCCCGAAGGCAGGACATTGCTTGAAACCGTTGAAATACTTGAAGGTCAGGGCTATATTGACAAAGAGAAATTTTTCAGGATTGCTTCCCAGAAGCTTGAGCAGTACAAGTTCCTTGAAAGTGTAAAGGAAAGCGATGCCCGTAAGTATCCCCTTGAAGGATACCTTTATCCTGACACATACAGAATGGATGAAGGCTGGACTGAAGAACAGCTTATATTAAGAATGCTTGACCAGTTTAACCGTATTTTTACCCAGGAATATTATGACAGAGCCCAGGAATTGGGTATGACTGTTGACGAGGTTGTAACCCTTGCATCCTTAATTGAAGCTGAGGCTCGTTATCCGGCTGATTATAAAAAGATTTCAAGCGTGTTCCACAACCGCTTGAAGAAGGGCATGAAGCTAGAGTCAGACGTAACCGTTCAATACGCCAGAGTTTATGCAGGATTAGGAAGAACCAGCGTGGTACTTTACAAGGACCTTGAAATAGACAGTCCTTATAATACCTATATCCACGAAGGGCTTCCGCCGGGACCTGTTTGTTCGCCTAGAAAGGATGCAATAGAGGCGGCCCTTTACCCTGAAAAGACAAATTACCTGTTCTTCTTTGCAACGCCGGATGGAACAAATATTTATAATGAAACTTATGAGAAGCATATTGCTGATCAGAAGAAGTACGGCGTAAGCGGCCAGCAATAATGGCAGCAATATACGATGCATTATGCTGCATCATTATGTGGTTATGAAAAATATTCAGAATATATATTCTTGCATCAAGGCGGCTCTTTGGGTCGCCTGTTGCATTAATGGGAATTTACAGGTATTTGATTTAACTATTGGATTAGATACCATTTTTGAGTTTATCGAACCGATTTTTGTCCGGTATTAAAAATTGGTTGAAGCTATTTAGTTGGCATGGTTTTATCCCGGAGGTATAAAGATGGAAGACAGGATACGTTATCCTGAGATAGACGAATATCTAAGGCAGGTTATAAAAAGGGAAGATGGCTTTCTTAAAGAGCTCGAAGAATATGCAAGGCTAAACTATGTACCAATTGTTACGCCTGAATCGGCAGCCCTTTTAAAGGTTCTTGTAACCATGCACAGGCCGTCACGCATTCTGGAGGCAGGTACAGCCATAGGATATTCTTCAATAATTATGGCTAATGCTTATAAAAAGTCTGTTATAGATACCATTGAAATTGATGAAAATATGGCTCAAATGGCCAGGAAAAATATAGCTGTGCTTGGCCTTAAGGAGAGAATCCGTGTTCTTACAGGGGATGCTCTGGAGATTATGAAATGCCTGATAACTCCCTATGACATGATTTTTCTTGACGCTGCAAAAGGCCAGTATATAGAATACTTTGAGGAAGCCTTTAGGCTTTTGAAACCCGGAGGACTTTTGGTTTCCGACAATGTGCTGTACAAAGGACTTGTGGCAATGAAGGATCCGGTTCCTCACAAACATCGAACTATTACGGTGAAACTAAGGGAATATCTAAGCACAATATGCCATGACCCAAGGCTTGAGACATCAATAATACCAATTGGCGACGGCATGGCAGTTTCGGTTAAGAAAGGTGAATTTAATGAATAAAGTTGAACTTTTGGCCCCTGCAGGGAATCTTGAAAAACTGAAAATGGCAATTCTTTATGGAGCAGATGCAGTATATCTTGCAGGAAAAAGATTTGGCCTTAGGACTGCCTCCGATAACTTCACTTTGGAAGAACTTAAGGAGGGGGTTGAGTTTGCTCACAGTAGAAATAAAAAGGTTTATTTAACCATGAACATAATACCCCATAACGACGATTTTACGGGCGTGGAGGACTTTCTAAAAAGCGCCGCTGAGGCAGGGATTGACGCGGTTATAGTTTCTGATCCCGGAATGTTCAGAATTGTAAAAAAGACATGCCCGGATTTGGATATTCATATAAGCACCCAGGCAAACATAACAAATGTCCACAGCGCTAACTTTTGGCATGAAATGGGGGCTTCACGAATAGTCCTTGCCAGAGAACTGTCCTTAAAGGAAATCCGGCAGATAAGGGACGGAGTTTCAAAAGACCTGGAACTGGAGGCATTTGTTCACGGTGCCATGTGCATGTCATACTCCGGTCGATGCCTTATAAGCAGTTTCCTTACAGGAAGAAGCGCCAATAAAGGGGATTGCGCCCAGCCCTGCCGGTGGAAGTACCATCTGGTGGAGGAAAAACGCCCGGGCGAATACTTCCCGATAGAAGAAGACAGCAGGGGAACCTTTATATTCAACTCCAAGGACCTTTGCATGATACAACACATACCCGAGCTTTTGGCATGCGGAATTTCAAGCTTTAAGATAGAAGGCCGAGTTAAGAGCTCATTTTACGTGGCAACTGTTGTGAAGGCATACAGAGAAGCCATTGATGCATATTATGAGTCACTTGACAATAACAAGCCATATAAATTTGATGAAAAATGGCTTGCAGAAATCGGAAAGGTAAGCAACCGCGATTTTACCACAGGATTTTTCTTTCATAAGCCAAACGAGGAAGATCATAACTTTGGAACAAGCTCGTATATAAGGAAATATGAGTTTGTTGGCATTGTGATGGATTATGACGAAAAGAACGGTCATAATATTATAGAACAGCGAAATAAGTTCAGTGTGGGAGACAGAATAGAGGTGCTTCCGCCTGAAGGACCCTTTTTTGAGGTTGATATAGATAAAATGCTTGATGGAGAGGGAAATAACATTGATTCGGCGCCCCATCCGCAAATGACTGTAAGGCTTCCTTCAATGCCTTTGCCCAGATATTCAATCCTGAGGAAGGCAAGCAAAAATTAGAAATTTTTAATGTTTTGAGCCTTTAAGCTGTGGTATGATAAAAATGAAACAGGGCTAAACTGTAAATAATACAGTGGCAGGTCATGATGAATAAAAAGCCTAAGGAGGTTTATGAACATGGCATTTTTGGATGATGTTAGAAGAATCGGCAAGAACATAGCTGAAAAAGGCAAGGATGTACTTGAAATTACAAAGCTTAATACTCAGATTGCTTCTGAAAAAGATAAGATTAAAGACTTATACGAAAAAATTGGCGAACAGGTTTACAATTCATATCTTAGCAGCGGAAGCTCTGAATACGAGGATCTTTGCGTACAGATTCAGGAAATTGAAAACAAGATTAAAGAGCTTACTGACAAGGTTCTTGAGCTTAAAAACGCTGTTAAGTGTTCCAACTGCGGAGCTGAATTGACAAAAGACACTATCTACTGCCCTAAATGCGGAACCAAAGTGGCAAATTAATATTAAATGTATAGCATGTTACGTCCATATTAAAGCGGCCTTTGTAAGGTCGCTTTTATTTTGCTATACTTAAGCAAAGTACAATGGAACTGGCAGGAAGGTATCAGCTTATGACCGACAAAAGAAGTTTAAGAAAAATAATGCACGAAAAGCGCAACAGCCTTTCATCCCATGAGGTGGCAAAGGCATCCGGTAAAATAGTTGAAAGGTTAGTAAATCTTCCTTATGTAAAAGAAAGCCGTATTATAATGTCATTCATGCCATACGGCAATGAGGTTAATATAATACCTTTAAATGAGTGGATTTTGGAACAGGGTAAGGCTTTGTGCATTCCAAGGGTACTTGATGGAACTAATATGGATGCTGTAAAGATTGATAGCATAATGACAGGGCTAGTAAAGAACTCTTACGGGATTTATGAGCCCTCAAAAGATTTAAAGCCCATAGAACCCGAAAAAATAGAACTGATACTTGTTCCAGGCGTGGCATTCGACATAAACGGAAACCGTCTGGGGCATGGAAAGGGATATTATGACCGCTTCCTTCTTAATAGAAGCAAAAATGCAATAACATTAGGCATTGCCTACAGCTTTCAGGTTCTTGATTCAATTCCCCATGATGAGCATGATGTCAGGCTTGACGGAATTGTCACTGAAAGTGAAGTTATTCTTTTAAATAGACGTTAATTTGTAGTCGGGGTGCCTGCAGCCGTGGTGAATTGAGCGTCAAAAAAATATCCTCAAACAATGGCCATTATGATAAAATAAAAGAAAGAATGTTCGGTTTTGAGGTTTATTATGGATTTTGTTCATCTGCATTTACATACAGAATACAGCTTATTGGACGGGGCTTGCCGGATAGGAACCCTTGTTAAGAGAGCCAAAGAGCTTGGCATGCACAGCCTTGCCATTACCGACCACGGTGTCATGTATGGTGTCATAGATTTTTACAAGGCTTGCAAAAAAGAAGGCATCAAGCCCATTCTGGGCTGCGAGGTCTATACTGCCCCCAGATCCATGAAGGACAAGGATCCACGTCAGGATGCCGAGCAGGGGCATTTGATTCTTCTTGCGAAAGACAATAATGGATACCGGAACCTTATGAAGCTTGTTTCTCTTGGCTTTACCGACGGTTTTTACTATAAGCCCAGAATTGACTATGAGCTACTGAAAGAATACCATGAGGGGCTTATTGCATTAAGTGCGTGCCTTGGCGGAGACATACCCCAAAAGCTCATAAACGGCGATTATGAAGGAGCCAAAAACCTTGCTGTTAAGCTTAACAGCATAATGGGAGACGGAAACTTTTATCTTGAGCTGCAATACAATGGCCTTTCAGAGCAGATTATTGTAAATGAAGGCCTTGTTAAAATATCTCAGGAAACAGGCATTCCATTAATAGCGACAAACGATGTCCACTATGTTTACAGGGAGGATGCCAAAGCCCAGGATATTCTTATCTGTATACAAACTGCAAAGACTCTCAACGATCCTGACCGCATGCAATTTGAAAGCGATGAATTATATTTAAAAAGCCCTCAGGAAATGTGGGAGCATTTTAAGGCATACCCTGAAGCCCTGCAAAATACCGTAAGGGTGGCCGAACAATGCAATGTTGAAATAAAATTTGGTGAGCTTCATCTTCCCAAGTATGATGTGCCTGAGGGAAAAGATTCCTTTGAGTATTTGCGGGAACAGTGCGTCAAGGGCTTTAAGGAAAGATACGGCGATGATATGACACAGTTCCAGCGCCTTGAATACGAACTTTCTGTCATAAAGCAAATGGGCTATGTGGACTATTTCCTCATTGTATGGGACTTTATAAAGTATGCCCGGGACAATAATATAATGGTTGGCCCGGGAAGAGGCTCAGCCGCAGGCAGCATGGTGGCGTACTGTCTTGGAATTACAAAGGTTGACCCAATAAAATATAACCTGCTCTTTGAGCGTTTCTTAAATCCCGAACGTATTTCCATGCCCGATATAGATATAGATTTCTGCTATGAAAGAAGGCAGGAAGTAATAGATTATGTAATCAGAAAGTATGGGGAGGACAGGGTTGCCCAGATAATCACCTTTGGTACAATGGCTGCCAGGGCAGCTGTAAGGGACGTAGGAAGAGTTCTGGGTATGCCTTACAATGAAGTGGACAGGGTTGCAAAGCTCATTCCCATGATGCAGGGTAAGCACATAACCATTGAGGATGCCCTGGAAATGAGCCCTGAGCTTAAAATGCTTTATGATTCCGAACCTAAAATCAGAGAGCTGCTTAATACCGCCATGACCCTTGAGGGCATGCCCCGCCATGCATCAACCCACGCGGCAGGGGTTGTGATTTCAAGTGAACCAATAACCAATTTTGTGCCACTTTATTGCAACGACGACTTAATTTCCACCCAGTTTCCAATGACTACCCTGGAAGAGCTGGGAATGCTTAAAATGGACTTTCTTGGACTGCGTACCATAACGGTAATTAAGGATACAGTTGAGCTTATCAGGAAAAACAGGGGCATTGACATTGATATAGACAATATTAATTACGAAGATAAAAATGTTTATGAAATGATAGGCAGGGGCGAAACCGACGGCGTATTCCAGCTTGAAAGTCAGGGAATGACTGCATTTATGAAGGAACTTAAACCAAGCTGCCTTGAAGATATTATTGCGGGTATTTCCCTGTATCGTCCTGGTCCTATGGATCAGATTCCAAGATATCTTAAGTACAAGAATAATCCCCAAAGTATAACATATGCCACACCCAAGCTTGAGCCAATTCTTAACGTCACATACGGCTGTATGGTTTATCAGGAACAGGTAATGCAGATATTCCGTGATTTGGCCGGATATTCCCTTGGACGAAGTGATTTGGTGCGCAGAGCCATGTCCAAAAAGAAAAAGGATGTGATGGACGCCGAGCGAAAAAACTTTGTCTATGGCCTAACAGACGATGAGGGGAATATAATAATTCCGGGCGCGGTAAGAAACGGTGTATCGGAAGAAGCCGCAAATATGCTCTTCGATGAAATGATGGACTTTGCAAGCTACGCCTTCAATAAGTCCCATGCGGCTGCCTATGCATATGTGGGCTACCAGACAGCATGGCTTAAGTATTATTACCCTGTAGAGTTTATGGCGGCGCTGCTTAACAGCTTTATGGGAAGCCTGGGAAAGGTGAGCCAGTATGTCATGGAATGCAGGAAAATGGGAATTAAGGTACTGCCACCTGATATAAACGAAAGCGAAGGCTCCTTTTCAGTTACCAACGGTGCTATCCGTTTTGGCCTCTTTGCCGTTAAACATGTTGGGGCATCTGTTGTGCACAATATTATAGAGGAAAGGAAGAACAACGGACCTTTCAAGAGTTTCGTGGATTTTTGCGAACGTCTTGATGGGAAAGAACTGAATAAACGGACAGTAGAAAGCCTGATAAAATGCGGAGCCTTTGATGTATTTGGTATCTACAGGTCAAGGCTTATTGCCAATTACGAAAAAATCATGGAAAGGATTGCTCAGAAAAGAAAGGTGCAGGTTACAGGGCAGCTTTCACTGTTTGACATGGCGGAAAGCGAGGATGACAGCACAATTAGCATTGACTGGCCTGAAATGGCCGAATATGATTCCAAGATTCTACTTGCCATGGAGAAGGAAATGCTGGGACTTTATATTTCCGGCCATCCTCTTGATGAGTACCAGAACATAATAAAAGAGCTGGTTACTGTATATTCGTATGATTTCGAGGTGCCCGATGAAGGCCATCATAATGAAAGCAGATTAAGCGACGGACAATCTGTAAGGATAGCGGGCATAGTGGCAGATGTTAAAACCATAAGCACCAAGAATAACCGCATGATGGCTTTTGTTATGGTGGAAGACCTGTATGGGCAGATGGAGATAATTGTATTTCCTAATGTATATGAAAAATTTGCTCACTATTTGGCCGCTGACAGCCAGATTATTGTTGAAGGAAATATTTCCGTAAAAGAAGATGAGCAGCCCAAAATATTGGCCAATAAAATCATGCCCTTAAGTTCAGTAAGTTCGGTCGAAAGCAAAAATGGGGCAATAAATTACACTATAGCAGATTTCTTTATTACGGGAAATAATATGGTACATGAGGAGCCTTCAAATTATGAAATACCCCATGAACCTAAAACTATGAATGAGGGGGCTCCAAACGGAAAAATACTAAAGATATTGTTTGATGATAAAATCCCTGATAATAAGAGGAAGTCAGCGCTGGCACTTCTTCAGTATTTTGAAGGACAAAACAAGGCTTTGGTCTATAAGGACAAGGCAGATAAGCCCGCTTTCAGACTGTATGTACAGTTGAGCGATTTAATGCTTCAAGAGCTTGAAGCAATTGTTGGACAGGATCATATAAGACTTTCAGAATAGGAACTTAATCTTGCTCCTATAACAGCATAAAAGTTGAAATAACTAATAAATATGCGGGTTTATTTGTCTGGGATGACAATAGTTTTGCTTGCACTTTATGCAAAAATAATATAATATGTTTTTGAGGTGGTACTTTGGAAAATAATGATTGGGGCAGATTGTAATGCTTTAGTGATTTTGGGAAAGAGAAAGAACAGCTAATCATTGCCGACTACCAGGCAAACATATTAGAAGTCGCCAAAGATATATTTCTTGACAAGGAAATATCGATTGCTCACAGCGGAACAAACATCATCCATATACATCGTTGGAAATGTCTTGATAAGATGGTGTGATTGAGTCCGGAAGCAGGCGGGGAGGGCATTTTTAATTATGTGGACTGTCGTTTACATGGCACAAAATAAAGATGTTGCTGAAAGATTAAAATCCATCCTTGAGGAGGATGGTATCCTTGTTAGGATAAACCCCATCAGTAGGAAAGAAAAAGCTGATGATTATTTTGAGCTATCTGTTCCCGAATCCGAAGTGGAAGAAGCCCATGGTATCATCATAGAAAAAGGATTTTAGCTGCCTTTCGATTTATCTCGGGGGAGCTTTTTTCCGATATATCTTAAAGGCAGGTATAAAAAATTCTTGAGCTATTTATGAAACTATTTCTTATGAATAGTTTCTTTTATTAGACCAGAAATTAGTTATACCTGAATTGGCATTATTTTGGGGGATGAATAAAATGAGCGAAATTAAAACTATTGCAGTATTGACAAGCGGCGGTGATGCACCTGGCATGAATGCAGCCGTAAGGGCGGTAGTCAGGTCGGGTATTTATCACGGCTTGAATGTATTGGGGGTTCGCAAGGGCTATGAGGGCCTTTTGCATGGTGATATAGAAAAAATGACCCTTCGATCTGTTGGCGATATTATACACAGAGGAGGTACCATTCTTCAGACAGCGCGTTCAAAGGAATTTACCACCCAGGCCGGGCTTGAAAAAGCTATGTCCATGATGAAAATCTTTAATATTGATGCTCTGGTAGTAATAGGAGGCGATGGCTCATACCGCGGCGCAAGAGATCTTAGCGAGCTTGGAGCTAATGTTATTGGTATTCCTGGCACAATTGACAACGATATTGGATGCACCGAGTATACCATTGGCTATGACACCGCAATGAATACAGTACTGGACGCCATTGATAAGATTAGGGATACGTCCTATTCCCATGAACGCTGCAGCGTATTGGAGGTTATGGGACGCAACGCAGGATGGATTGCAATCAACTGCGGCATAGCAGGTGGTGCTGAGGCTGTAATACTTCCTGAAAAGAATTTCGACATCGATAAAGACATTATCTACCCAATAATAGAAGGACGAAACAGAGGCAAGAAGCATTACCTTGTCATAGTAGCCGAAGGCGTGGGAGGCGCTGTTGAAATAGCCGAATATATTGAAAAGAAAACCGATATAATAACACGAGCAACTATACTGGGTTATATTCAGCGCGGCGGATGCCCCACAATCAAGGACAGGGTAATAGCCAGCCAGATGGGCAATTATGCAGTTGAACTTTTGCTGGCTGGAAAGAAAAATCGCATAATTGCAGTTCATAATGGCAAGATGACTGATTTTGAAATCAACGAAGCTCTTTCCATGGAAAAGAGCATAGACGAGGAACTTGTCCGTTTAAGCAAGATATTGGCCTTATAAGGAGATACTAAATGACCATACAGACACGGTTTCCGGTTCGATATGCCGAAACAGACCAGATGGGTATTGTACATCATTCTGTATATCCCGTCTGGTTTGAATGCGGAAGAACTGAATTTATAAAACATTTCGGTATATCGTATGATGAGCTTGAAAAAAAGGGGCTAATGCTTCCGCTGCTTAGCTTGTCATGCGAATATAAGACTCCGATTCGCTACGGAGAAACAGTTCTTGTTGAAACAAAGCTTCTTAAGGGCACAAAAACACGCCTGGTAATAGGCTATGAGGTCTATGCTGAGGAGAGAAGTGTTTTGTGCTGCAAAGGCTTTACTGAACACGCATGGACAGATTCCGGCCTTAAGCCTGTTAACATAGCAAAATATAAACCGGAACTGTATGAAAAGCTTATGCCCATGTATAACAGTGCAGGAGAATAATAAAAGTATGGGTTTTGTATTTAGAAATATTCCCAATCTGCTTACGCTTTTAAGGATGGCTGCCGTTCCTGTATTTGCATCCCAAATGATGAAGGAAAATCTTATGGGAGCCATGGTTGTTTTTCTGGCTGCCGAGATTACAGATGTACTTGATGGGATAATTGCACGGCATTATAACATCATAACTCTTTTTGGCAAGGTGGCTGACCCTCTTGCCGATAAGCTTATGCAATTAACTGCGTTGTTTATGTTTGCAGAAAGCAACAGGATCCCGGGTGTTATTCCCTGGCTTGTACTGGCTAAAGATTTATTTTTGCTAATATCAGGTCTTTATATTATTAACACAAAGGAAAAAGTGGACGTATCAAGCAAGTGGTTTGGAAAGCTTGCGTCGGTACTTATTTTTGCTGCAATAATGCTGGTATTTTTTGAAGCACCCCGCGCCATAACAGACGTAATATTCTGGGTGTGTGCCGGCATGGCTTTATTTGCAGCACTTATGTATATAAGAAATTATTTCAATCAGGTCAAAAACAATGCATAAAATATTAGTTATGCATATATATTATATTAACTGATGAAATTAAAAAAACGGGAGCCAGGCTCCCGAATTTTTAAATTCAGTCACGGCAATCATCGTTGAAGAATAGGCAAAGGAAAATAAGAATAAAGAATAATATTGTGCAATCACTTCCGCGTCTCATAATGGCACCTCCTTTCGGGTAAGTATCAAATTACCCTACTCTCAGTCGCAGCACTTGTTGTCATCTGAACATCCGCCGTTGCAGAACAGAAGTAAGAAGAGGATAATGAACATAAGGACTTCGCAATTATCACCAAAACCGCCAAAAAAGCCTCTTGTTCTGAACATTATAAAAACCTCCCATGCCTTATAAACTCAATATATACTATTCAAAATGGACTTGATGGGTTACAATACTTGTTCTATGTTCAGGTTTCCATGAATAGGATTTAGTAGTATACATACTTCCGGAGGAATTGGCTGTGGAAGAAAAATACCAGTCAAACATGCCTTCAACCAACTATTTTAAGGATTTAATAAAAACTGTTGCTTTTTCACTTATAATAACCTTTTTAATATTGCTGGCTTCTGCTCTTTTGCTATGCTTCACTGATTTTCCAGAAAAATATACCCTTCCCTCGGCAATTGCAGCCACTATTCTTGGCGTATTTGCCGGAAGCAGCATGGCAGCTAGGAAAAATCCCGAAAGCAGACTGGTTTCCAGCTTATTGACTGCATTTATATATTCGGTTATTGCGTACATAATAGGATGTATTCTTGGAGGTAAAATCAGATTTACAACAAATACTGCCCTGTTCCTCGCAATAGCGCTGATTACAGGAGCCATCGCAAGTATTCTGGCGGCCCGGGAAAAGAGGCCGAAAAAATTTGGCACAGGATCATCAACACTTGACCGTTTTAAGAAGAAGAGATTCCCCAAAAGCTACAGTCTGGGCAAAAGCAGCAGATAAGACCATAAAATAGTGATGATTGTTTTATACTTAACATTATAATATAATTAATCTAGGTATTTATGGTTTTGCCTGCGGGGGTATAATGTGTTTTACCATTACAAATACTAATGACCGCCTTTCGCAGGAGAACCTTTATATTGGCAAGTGGTTTGTACCTCTTGTTTTTTTGTTGTTGAAATGCCATTTTTCCTGGATTAAGCTTTACAGCATCATAAAACTACATTTAGTGATGCAATGTTTATGGCAAGGTTGGGAGTGAAGCCAGATAATTCATCTGTATATAGGAAACGGTAAAGGCAAAACTACTGCTGCCATTGGTTTGGCTATAAGAGCACTTGGCTGGAATAAGAAAGTTTTGATAGCTCAGTTTTTGAAATGCAGTCAAACAGGTGAGATAAACTTTCTTTCCAAAACGGAAGACGCAGTTGTTATGCGGCCAAATATGCGCCATAAGGGCTTTGTCTGGAATATGGACGATAAGGCGATAAAAGAAACAAAAGAGGATATTGAAAAAGGATTTTCAGATATAAGCGCAAACCTGTTAAATGGGGAATATTCACTCGCTATACTTGATGAAATTCTTGATGTTATAGATTTGGGCTTTATATCAGAGGACAGGGTTCTGGAGCTTTTTGAAAGGCTGCCTGAAACCGAGTTTGTATTAACCGGAAGAAAGGCATCGATTAAGCTGAGAGATAGAGCCCACTACATTACAAACATGACCAAAGAGAAGCATCCCTTTGATGAAGGCCTTCAGGCAAGAAAAGGAATCGAGTATTAACGCGTATTAAAAAGAATTCTACAAAAGATATTTATGAAAGGCGATGAAACACTATGGAGAAAAAAATTAAAGCAATAGCTACTATTCTTGGAATAAGCATTATTGCCCTAATAGCGGTAATAGTGTTTAAGTATAATAAATTAAACGATAATACAGTTCCCAATAGTCCAACTCCTGCTGTTACTGATACTTCCACACCTGAGCCTTCTGCAACAGTGACTCCTGTTGTCTCTGAATCACCAACACCTACACCCGATGCAGGTACAGAGCCAGGCAACAACCTTGTAATTCGTACGGACTATGAGGCTTTCAAGCCCAATGAGTCGGGAGATATACCCATTGTTATGTTCCACCGTTTCATTGAGGCCTATGAGCCCAATACCGAAAAGGAGTACACAACTACCTTTGCAGAATTTGAGGCATTGCTCCAGACTCTGTACGATCAGGGATACAGGCTCATAAGCATGCGTGACTTTATTGACTGCAATATTTCAGTTCCTGCCGGTACCATGCCCATGGTCTTTACCTTTGACGACGGAACAGCCGGGCAGTTTAATCTTATAAGGGAAAACGGCGTTCTGAAAGTTAACCCCAAATCTGCTGTGGGTATAATGATTGAGTTTAATAAAAAGTATCCTGACTTCGGCCTTAAGGGAATATTCTATGTGAATATGGATATAGGGGATAATACCTTTAAAGGTGAGGGAACATTAAGAGAAAGATTTGAAATTCTTGAAGATTTGGGATTTGAAATTGGTACCCATACCTGGGGGCATGTTGATTACCACAAAATAACGACTGCTGAAGCAGTTCAGGAAAGCATTGGCAAAAACCAGGAAAAAGCAGAGGAAATACTACCGGGACTCAGGTTCTATTCCTTTGCCCTTCCTTTTGGTCACCGTCCCAAAAATGAAAGTCTGTGGACATATTTAAAGGAAGGAACCTATAATGGAATCAATTATAACCATGAATCAATTATGGCTGTTGGAGCTGAACCTTCCGTTCCTTCCATAAGCAAGAAATACAACAGCAGTTACGTAAGAAGGATACGCGCCCAGGGAAGAGTACCGGTTGACTGCGATCTCACATGGTGGCTTCCTAAAATGACCCCAGCACGCATGTTTGTAAGCGATGGAGATCCTACAACCATTGTGGTTCCTAAAGACAAGAGGGATAAAATAGACGAGTCCAAACTTAATGGCAAGACACTTATTGAATATTAAAACAATATCAGTAAATTATATATTGTGGCAATAGTTAAGATTTTCACTGGAAACATTGAATTTAATTGCGAAATGATGTAAAATAAATATATCAGTTCCATCCTTGATTTAATTGTGACTTAATTCCCCAATCCGGTAATCCGTTACCGGATTGAGGTTTTTTCATGATTTTTAATTTTTTGAAAGGAGGACAACTATATAATGTCATCATCAAAAGGTACCGAAAAAAACCTGAATGATTTTGAAGTAAAGAGAAAGGCTGTCAAGCTTGTTGTTGCGCACCTTAAGAAGAAGGTGTCCAGAGAATATATGGGTATTCAGTATCTTATTGAATGGTTTGAAGAAATGGATGCACTCCTTGAAAAGGAAGAATTTGATATAAAGGAGTACTATGAAATGAGAAAACAATTAAATAGCGTCATCGAGAGCACCCTTGATGAAGAAATGCGGACTAAAATCCGAAATTCATGGTATAGTTTTGGAAAGGCATTGGATAAAAAAGCGAAACCCTATTAAAGCCTCGATGAAGTAAGAAAAAACGAGGCTTTAATTTTTAATAAAGACAATTGATATAATATATAAAAGCTCTACGGTCAAGTGTAAAGTGAACCCCTTTTGTTAGACAAAAGAGCTAACGAAAGGGGTTTAATAATGTCAGGAAAAAAGAAATACTCTAATGAGTTCAAGTGTGCGATTGTTAATGAGTATTTAAACGGGTATACAGGAGGCTATCGTGTTTT
>JAAYAD010000064.1 GCA_012719545.1 Clostridiaceae bacterium | reverse complement strand
TGTCTTTTTACCTCGTTGTATACATCTTGTCGCATCTTATATATCCTCCATTTCCATGAAAAGAGGATATCATAAAATGCACTTTTTTCTACATTTTCAGAGGGCCCTTTTCTTACAATTTAATTGTACCCTTTACAACTATAAGGTCTCTCCCTATGTAGGGAGAGTGGATTGAAATTATCTTGCAGCATTACAGATTATTATATTGACCCGTCTCTCCCTATGTAGGGAGAGTGGATTGAAATTATAGACGTTATTTCAGCGAAATTTTATTGCTGGGTCTCTCCCTATGTAGGGAGAGTGGATTGAAATGCTAAATACTTTTTTATAATCTAACATTTATAAGGTCTCTCCCTATGTAGGGAGAGTGGATTGAAATTTTTAATATATTCTGGCTTTTTATATGTCATGTTTAGTCTCTCCCTATGTAGGGAGAGTGGATTGAAATATGCATAAAGCTCCAATAAAAAAGAGCCCGAAGGGTCTCTCCCTATGTAGGGAGAGTGGATTGAAATTTTCTTGTAGCCATTTATTAGCTCAAAGAAAGCGGTCTCTCCCTATGTAGGGAGAGTGGATTGAAATTTTCCTCGATTTCTTTTTCGGGAGGCCCGTTTTAAGTCTCTCCCTATGTAGGGAGAGTGGATTGAAATTTTTTCATATTGAACCTCCTGACATTGGGGTTTAGTCTCTCCCTATGTAGGGAGAGTGGATTGAAATATATCAAAATAATTATAATCATCGTTTTGTGTCCGTCTCTCCCTATGTAGGGAGAGTGGATTGAAATAAGTGTGATGGAATATGTACCTGGCTTGCTATACGTCTCTCCCTATGTAGGGAGGGTGGATTGAGATTACATTGACGATGTAATCAAGAAGCAAATGGATAAGTCTCTCCCTAGAGAAGACTGAAATAGAATAGGTTGTAATATATTAGCAGTGTTTTTTCAATTAAGCATGGATAGACTCCAGAACTTGGATAACTATCCCCTCAGTCTCTCCTATATTGTGGCAGTAGACTGAATAACAAAAATAAGAGGACTCAGATATCTGAGCCCTCTTGGAAACTCTATACGAAAGAGAATGAATTAATATGCTGAGAAACTATTTCAGAACTCTTCTTGAGCCTATATAGTGCTCGGTGTAATAGGTGGAGGTAAGGTTTGAAATAATGACCTTGCCTGCCCCGGAGCTTGCATGGATAAACTGGTTGTTTCCAAGATAAATGCCCACATGGGAGGCTCCTGGTTTGTATGTTTCAAAAAAGACCAGATCTCCCGGCTTTAAGCTGCTCTTGGAAATTGCCGTACCAGCATTGTACTGGTCGCTTGTTACTCTTGGAAGGGTTACGCCGTGTTTGCCATACACATACTGGATAAAGCCTGAGCAATCAAAGCCCTGTACTGAGGTTCCTCCCCAGACATATGGCACGTTTAAATAGCTCTTTGCAGTATTGATGATGGCTGATGCAATTGACGAATCAGCGGGCTGCGCAGAAGGCTTTGGAGTGGCTGTAGCTGTTGGCTTAGGTGTGGCAGCAGCCTTTTTAACTGGCTTGGGTGTCGCTTTTGCGGCAGCCTTGGGCGATGCTTTTGGTGCAGCAGAAGCTTTGGCAGAAGCAGAAGGCGTTGCTGCAGGAGCCTTAGCTGTTTCAGTGGGTGTAGCCTTTGGCTCAGCCGTTTCAGATGAAATCGAAATATCTATATTATTGTCCATGCTATCCTGGACACTCATGATGGATGCTTCTGATTGTTCAGGCACTATAGCCGTTGAATCCGATAAAGCGGCTGTATCTTCCGAGTACCCGTACATGGTGGCTGTTAATATTATCAATAAAACTAAAAGAGCAGATGCTCCTGTTATAATTACTTTTTTCATAATGCTTCTCCTTTCCAATATCCTGCAATCAGCCGACATTTAGAAAGAGGCCGACTTTGTGGAAGGCCAGCAAGTGTACACTTTTGCCATTCCCCAAATTGCAATTACTCATCCATTATTTGGACAAGCATCCGCTCGAACACCCCTATTGTAAGTGACAAACCATGTATGGTTCAACCAGTAAATATTGTAAATAATTATAAACACTCCTGAGTATGCGCATTACAAGATGCTTTCACAGGGGTGGGGCAGAAGGTATGATTTCTTTTAATCGACAGAAAAACTATAATGTTGGATTTTCAAAGAAAAGATTGTATTTTAATTGATAAATTAATACGTTTTTTGTATAATCGTTCTATCATAAAAGCAATATAAAAAAGCAATATAAAATTGAGGTGTTGATTATAATGGGTAAAGCATTAATAATTGGTGCCGGTGGTGTGGCAAGCGTAGTTGTCCACAAGTGCTGCCAAAATCCTGATGTCTTTGAGGAAATCTGCATTGCAAGCAGAACTATTGAAAAGTGCAACGCTTTGAAGGCTAAACTTGACGGAGGCCGTACAAAAATTCAGACAGCACAGGTTGATGCTGATGATACACAGCAGGTTATTAACCTGATTGAACAGTTTAAGCCCGATGTGGTTATTAACGTGGCTCTTCCTTATCAGGATCTGTCCATTATGGATGCTTGCCTGGCAACTCGCGTGCATTACCTGGACACAGCCAATTATGAGCCGCCGGAAGTGCCTAAGTTCGAGTATAAATGGCAGTGGGCATATAAAGAAAGATACGAAAAGGCAGGAATTACAGCCGTATTAGGTTGCGGATTCGATCCCGGTGTAACCGGAGTATTCAGTGCTTATGCCCAGAAGCATTATTTTGACGAGATTCACACCATTGACATCCTTGATGCAAACGCCGGTGACCATGGCTATCCCTTTGCAACCAACTTTAACCCTGAAATAAATATCCGTGAAGTTACCGCCAAGGGAAGATACTATGAAAACGGCAAATGGGTTGAAACAGAGCCCCTTGAAATAAAAAGAGTATATGACTTCCCCGAGATTGGACCCAAGAACATTTATCTTTTGTACCATGAGGAGCTTGAATCCCTTGCAGTTAACATCAAGGGTGTAAAGAAAATAAGATTCTGGATGACATTCTCTGATAATTACCTTACTCACCTTCGTGTTCTTCAGAACGTGGGCATGACCTCAATTGAGCCCATTGAATTTGAAGGCAAGATGATTCAGCCCATCCAGTTCTTAAAGGCAGTGCTTCCTGACCCTGCAACCCTGGGACCCAGAACAAAGGGTAAGACCAACATAGGATGCATATTCCAGGGTGTCAAGGATGGCAAGCCCAGAACTTATTATGTTTACAATGTATGCGACCATCAGGAATGCTACAGGGAAGTTGGCTCCCAGGCAATTTCCTACACAACCGGCGTTCCTGCAATGATAGGCGCAATGATGATAATGAAGGGCATCTGGAAAAAGCCCGGCGTTTACAATGTTGAGGAGTTTGATCCCGATCCGTTTATGGCTGAACTGAACAGGTGCGGCCTGCCCTGGAAGGAAGACTTCTCACCCACACTTTTGGATTGAGGTTAAGAAATGAACATAGAAGTGAATCTGGATTATATTAATTCATGTCCCACCCCGTGCTATGTGGTGGATGAAAGACTTCTTGAAAAGAACCTTAAGGTGCTTAATTCCGTGCAGGAGAGAACCGGATGCAAAATTCTTTTGGCCCTTAAGGGCTTTTCAATGTTTTCGGTATTTCCTCTTGTAGGAAAGTACCTTTACGGAATTACTGCAAGCTCATTGTTTGAAGCAAGGCTTGGATACGAGAAAATGGGCAAGGAGGTTCATATTTATGCTCCTGCCTATATTGAAGAAGACTTTGACGATATAATCAAATACTGCGATCATATTGTATTTAATTCCTTTGACCAGTGGAAACGCTATAAGGATAAGGTCAAGTCTGCTTCAAAAAAGATTGAGTGCGGAATAAGAGTAAACCCCGAATACTCGGAAATTAAGACGCCAATATATAACCCGTGCTATCGGAATTCAAGGCTGGGTGTAACCCTTGCCAACTTCAGGCCCGATGAGCTTGACGGCATTGACGGAATCCATTTCCATTCAATGTGCGAACAGAATTCGGACACTCTTGAGCGTACAATCAAGGTAGTGGACGAAAAGTTCGGACAATATATCAAGAATATGAAATGGCTCAATATGGGCGGGGGCCATCATATTACACGTCCTGACTATGATATTGATACATTGGTTCGCTGCATTATGTATTTCAAGGATAAGTACGGAGTGGATGTGTACCTTGAACCCGGAGAAGCAATTGCTTTAAACACAGGCTTCCTTGTTGCCAAGGTGCTTGATATAGTTAATAACGGCATGGACATTGCTATATTGGATACATCCGCCGCATGCCATATGCCAGATGTCCTTGAAATGCCTTACAGGCCACAAATCATAGGAGCAGGAATGCCCGGTGAAAAGCCTTACACATACAGGCTGGGAGGTTTGACCTGCCTTGCAGGCGATGTAATCGGCGACTATTCCTTCGACAAAAAGCTGGAGCCCGGAGACAGGCTTGTATTCTGTGACATGGCTCATTACACCATGGTTAAGAACAATATGTTCAACGGTGTTAATCTTCCTTCAATTGCACTTTACAGCGAGAAGGAAGGGCTTAAAGTCATCAGAAAATTCCAGTATGAGGACTACTGCTCAAGATTGTCCTGAGAAATTTACCAAAAAGAAAGAGTTTTCTGAATAAAGACACCATATACAAGCGGTTTATTGTTACACTTTGTAGCAATTAAACCGCTTTTCTATTTTAATTTTTGTTATTTAAGCATTTGCTGAGACACGCTCTAAAAATAAATTGGGGCTATATAAAGAAATCATTTTCTTCAGTAGCATATATTAATCCTTGGCACTTTGGGAAGTTACGAACTTACAGGGCAGTAAAGGCATAATCTGATTAATGAACATAGGGAAAAAAGGTGGTAGTTATGAATACTTATAGCCCTATTACACATACTGTCCAGCCTAATGAGACCCTTGTAAAAATTGCCCAGCGCTATGGAACCACTGTGCAGGCAATAGTTTCTGCAAATCCAAGCCTCAGCATGGGTATGATTTTTCCGGGACAAAGGCTTTATATCTGGCCGGTAATCAACCCTGACGAAACCAGCCATGCCCAAGACCCTGTAAGCAAAGACGAAGCAATAAGCAAAAACGAATCAGTAAGTAAGCCTGAAGCCATAAGCAGGGCAGAATATGACTTAAATAACCGGATACTAATTTTGTGGGAACAGAATACAGCGTGGACAAGGCTTGCAACTATAAGTGTAATTTTTGACTTGCCCGATACTTCCCTTGTGACCAATCACCTTCTTAAAATATCTGAGGACTTTAATTCGTTACTTGCTTCCTATTACGGGGATTACAAAGCTTCCAGCTTCTCGAACTTACTGCGAGGTCAGCTTGTATTAACCGTGGAGTTGATTAATGAAATTAAATTAAAAGATGAGCAAGCTGCGGCTGACACTGAAAGGCGTTTGTATGACAATGCCAGGAATATGGCTGCCCATTTAGGTTCCTTTAATCCATACTGGCCTCTGGATGAATGGGAAAAGATGCTTTCTGGCTATTTTGCTCTTGTTAAGACTCAGGCAGTTTGTTTTCTGAATCAAAAATATCAGGAAGGCATCCAACTGTATATAGAAATGGAAAAACAAGCCATGAAAATGGCCGATACTATGAAAGCCGGTATACTAAAGCAGTTCCCGGAAAAATTCAAAGTATAATTTGTAAAAATTTGAATTTTCCAAAAAAATAAAAATAGCTTTAATTGTTAGTATTCAAATCTCATTTCAGGCAGATTTAAGCTATAAAAATATTTACATGCTCTCGTACTAATTTTTTTCTGTTTACTTTTTTTTTTGCTACAAAAACTAAAGATAAATTAATAAATGAAAGGAGGAGAACGGAGGAAAATTATGAAAGTACGCGATATAATGACAAAAGAGGTTGCATATATCAATCCCGATTCAACGGTTTCAGAGGCAGCCCAGCTTATGCAGAAGCATAATGTAGGTTCAATTCCTGTATGTGACCAGAACGGTGTAGTTGGTATTGTAACCGACCGCGATATCGTTGTTCGTAATGTAGCCCATGGTAAGAGCCCTCAGGAAACAAGGGTACGTGATGTCATGACAGGGCAGGTCAACACAGCTACTCCTGATATGGATGTTGATGCTGCAGCAGACCTTATGGCTCAGTATAAGATAAGAAGACTTCCTGTTGTAGAAAATAACAGAATTGTGGGTATGGTTTCTCTTGGTGATATAGCCTGCGACAGAAAATTTAATTTTGAGGCATCCAAAGCATTGGCTGAAATATCAACACCTGCTAAGCCTGAAAACTTGAAAAAATAGATAAAATAATTCCATTAGCTTAATGAAGGCAAGGGATGAGAGAAAGTTGCATATAACTCTCATCCCTTTTTGATGGTAATGGGCTTATATTATTTTTTAACCTCCTGGACACCTGTTATTTTGCTCTTATCGTCCATAGAAAAGGTTGATTTGTGGGATTCATTGGTGAAATACACATTGCCCTCAACAGTCGTGTCTATAAGCTGGAAATTGTTTACGTCAACATAGATGTCTCCCTTGACGGTACCATGCTGTATGCTGGCATTGGGGCTTTTAATTGTGAGCTTGGGTACTGTTAATGTGAATCTTTCAGTTATATTGCGGTTTTCATCCTGGGTATACAGGGCAATTTTTCGCTGAATTACGTCATTTCCCTTATCATCTTTTTTACCATTGGTGAATTCACCTTCAAGGGTAAGCTCTTTATCGATTGTTAAATCGTCAAGCAGGCAGATTATCCATGTACCGTCCTTACTTATGGCTTTTTCAAAGGCTTCTGGGGTATTGACTATAGAAGCTGTTGTTTTAACGTCTTCACCGGTTGCTCCAGGCGATTGGGCAGGAGAAGACGTTGGCTGCATTGATGTCCCGGGAGATGACTTTGGTGTGGGACTTGGTGCCGAAGGCTGATTGCACCCGGCAAATAAAGTAATAATAAATATTAAAGCCAATATAAATGCATTTGCTCTTAATCTTTTCATATTTAAAACCTCCTGATGTTTATCTTTCTTTTTACATTATTTCCTTTATACAAGAAATCATTATATTTACTTCATAAATCTTGCTTCTAAAAATAACCATAAGTTTTTTTGAATCAGGTTGTTGACATTAACGTAACGTAAAGGTGTAATATCAACATGCAAGGAGGTGCTTCAATTGGAATACACAGTTCAGAAGCTTGGGAAAATGGCCGGGATAAGTACCAGGACACTCAGGTATTATGACGAAATAGGAATTCTTAAGCCGGCAAGAATTAATTCGTCCGGATACCGGATATATGGGCAAAATGAGGTTGACCGGCTGCAGCAGATAATGTTCTACCGGGAACTGGGATTAAGCCTCAGTGATATCAAGGACATCGTAACCTCACCCGGCTTTGACAAAGCAAAAGCGCTTCGGGAGCACCTTGAAAAGCTTCTTGCAGAAAGAAGCAGGCTGGACTTGCTGATTAAAAACGTGGAGAAGACCATAGCCGCCACGGAAGGGAGAGTAAATATGAGTGATATGGAAAAGTTCGAAGGCTTCAAACAGAAATTGATTGAAGAGAACGAAGAAAAGTATGGCGAAGAAATCCGAGAAAAATATGGTAAGGAAATTGTTGAAAAATCCTATGAGCATTTTAGGAATATGAGCAAGGAAGACTTTGACAGGATGAACAGTTTGGCTTCCCAGGTGCTGGAAACTCTGGCTGAAGCTATGAAAACAGGGGATCCTGCAAGCCCTCTTGCACAGAAGGCTGCTGATTTGCACAAACAGTGGATTACCTATTGCTGGGGAAGCTACAGTAAGGAGGCTCATGCAGGACTTGCCCAGATGTATGTTGATGATGAAAGATTTACCGCCTATTACGACAAGGTACAGGAGGGTGCTGCAAAGTTCCTCAGGGATGCAATATTAATTTACACAGGTATGAACAAATAATTATGAATCAAATATTACCTGAAGTATTATTCTCAATAAGCAATGTTAAAAGAAAAAGGCGTTTTGTTTATTTTGGCAGGACGCCTTTTTGCATGCCAGCGTGTTGGCGACAGAATCAGTTATGTTATAATATATATTGCATTTTGCGATAAATTGATTTAAAGGATGGAATGTAGTGTATAAAAACATATGCAGCTGCGATATATGCAACCATAAGCTTTGTACCAAAAAAGTTTCGATTTTTTCGTCCCTTAGTCCTGAACAGCTTGCAAAGGTGGCCAACCTTATAATCCATAAGGAATATCAGAAGGGCGATCTCATTGTTATGGAAGGGGAGTCCATGGACAGCCTGGTAATAATAAATGAAGGCCAGGTCAAGGCTTTCAGAAATACCCAGGACGGTCGTGAGCAAATCCTGTACATCTTTTCGGAAGGGGACTTTTTTGGCGAAAGAAACCTTTTGCGTGACCAGGCTTCAACATATAACGTGAAGGCCCTTGAGAAAACCCATGTGTGCCTTATTCACAAGAGGGATTTCCAGGTTCTTGTAAAGGACTTTCCGGATATAGCCCTTAAGGTCATGGAAGAATTGTGCCAGCGTCTGGACCGCCTCGAGCATACGGTAGAAACCATGGGAACGGGTACGGTGGAAGCGCGTGTAAGCTCAGTACTTTTGGAGTTTGCCGATAAATATGGAAAGGCGCATCCTAAAGGAATTATGATAGAGCTTCCTTTAAGCCGTGAGGGCATAGCCCATTACATAGGCCTTACCCGTGAAACTGTAAGCCGCAAGATGAGTATGCTTCAGGATGAGGGCATCCTTGAGATGCTTGGCAACAAGAAGGTCTTGCTTTTGGACAGGGCAGCCCTTGAAAGAAATCTGGAGTAAAGTGATAATACTTTAATGAATAATTTAGATTAAATAAATGCCATTTAAATCATTTAAATGCAGACTAAAAATAAATAATAATCTATGGTAAGTGAGAAAATCAGAGAACTGACCTCAAAAGTTTGAAATAATGCTCGGACCTTTTGGGGCCAGTTTTTTTATGCCTAATAATCGATGTAAAAATTAAAGGAATTATGAACCGCATCACAGTTACATAACCTTTTTCAGCGTACAATATAGCTGAAAACAGAATATTTTGCAGCGAAATTTCAAAAACTCCAATGGACGGTATGAAAATCTTCGTATCAATATGCAGCAATACCCTTTGGAACTAAATAGATAAATTATGTTATTTGAAAGCAGGTGATGGAATTGCCAAAACTTTTGAACCTTAACAGCACGGTTTATGAATTGGTCAATAAATATCCGGAAATAGTTGATATTATGAAAAAACTCGGGTTTGATGCAATTACAAACCCGGCAATGCTTAATACAGCAGGACGAATCATGACATTAAAAAAAGGTGCTGCCATGAAAAATATAGACATTGAGCATATAAAGGAAACTTTAAAAGCCAATGGATTTGAAATAGCAGAGTAGGAGGAAAGTATAATGAGTGAATTGATTAATAACCGCGAATATCGCCAGAAAGTTTTAAAAGGACTTATCAAGGAGCTTCACGAAGGAAAGAGTGTGGAAGATGTAAAAAGCCGCTTTGAAGAGCTGATAGAAGGTATCTCAACATCGGAAATTGTGGAGATGGAAAATGCGCTGGTTAAGGAAGGGCTTCCTGTTGAGGAAATCCAACGTTTGTGCGATGTCCATGCCGCAGTGTTCAAGGGTTCTATTGAGGAAATTCACAGGAAGCAGAAGCCTGAGGAAACCCCGGGGCATCCTGTTCATACCTTCCGCAAGGAAAACACAGCTTTGAAGGAACTTATTGCTGAAATCAGAAATGACTTGGCTGTTTATAAAACCGACAATACCAAGAAAAACCTCAAAAAGCTTAGGGAAGGCTTTGAAAAACTTTGGGAGGTGGATAAGCACTATTTAAGAAAGGAAAACCTCCTGTTCCCTTACCTTGAAAAGTACGGAGTAACAACTCCTCCAAAGGTCATGTGGGGCGTTGATGACGAGATAAGAAAGAATATAAAGGATGTATTGAATCTTTTTGAATCCGACAAGGTAAACCCCGATGAGCTTGAAAAGAAGGCTGAAACAGCACTCGGCAGCGTTGATGAAATGATTTACAAGGAGGAAAACATATTGTTCCCCCTTGCCCTGGATACGCTGTCTGAAGACGAATGGCTGAAAATACAGGAGGAGAGCAAGGAATTTGGCTATACCCTTGTAAAACCCAAAGGCAAATGGAAGCCCGTAAGGGTGGATGTGGAGGAAAAATTGCTGGAGGAGGGTGAGGAACCTTCCAATGACGGTTATCTTTCCTTTGAAACAGGAGTTCTTACCCCGGATGAAGTAAGTGCAATATTCAATACCCTTCCCCTTGATATTACTTTTGTTGATAAGGATGGAATTGTGAAATACTTTTCCATGGGCAAGGACAGAATTTTTGCACGTCCCAAAACAGTTCTCGGCCGTGACGTAAAGAACTGCCACCCGCCCAAGAGCGTTCATGTGGTTGAGAAGATTGTTGAGGATTTGAAAGAGGGCAGGAAGGACCATGAGGACTTCTGGATCAAAATGGGCAATCGTTATGCGTTCATCAGATATTTTGCCGTTCGTGACGAGAAGGGAAAGTTCCTTGGTGTTCTTGAAGTAACCCAGGATATTAAGCCAATACAGGAGATTACAGGTGAAAAGCGCCTGTTGTCTGAGTAAGGATATACGGTCTTTTTTGCAATGAAAATTGCAAAAAAAGACCGTTCCTTATTATTTCAGGAACGGCTGGTATTTCATATCAGAGATTTGCAACTACCTGTCTTCGGTGCGGAAAATCTGCCTTCCAAATATGAGGCTTATTACAAAAAGCGCAATGAATATATAGAAAAGGATCTTGGCAATTCCAAATGTCAGGTTGGCGATAAGGCCGAACCCGAACAGGGCGGAAATCAATGCCAGAATCAAAAAGGTAATCGCCCATTTTAACATTGGTTTTGTCCTCCTTTCCTATGTTTATTTTTTATTTTTTCGCGCATTGTTATACAGGTAAATATTTTAATATACGTCATTATTTTATTTTTATTCACATGGATGTTTATGCCAAAATCTTATTTCTAAAAATCGTCAAAATTATGAATTTTAAAGGTTTGAGGCCATGAAGGATCAGGCTGTGATTCTTGCACAACAATTTAAAGTGGGGTATAATTAAGGCCGTGTACGTTTTTTTGCTGAATAATTATTACGGTTATAAACTTGTAGATTGAAAAGATTGATAGACGAGGTGAAAAAATGGCAACGTTTGATAAATTAAACGAGCTGCGAAACAAGAAGGAAGGCCTCAAGCTGGGAGGCGGAGAAAGCAAGATTTCCAAACAGCACGAGTCAGGAAAGAAAACTGCCCGTGAAAGGCTTTCCATGTTACTGGACGAGGGTAGCTTTGTTGAGATGGACGCTTTTGTTGAAACCCGCGGAATTGATTTCGACATGCAGAAAAAGAAAATTGCGGGTGACGGAGTTGTTACAGGCTATGGCACCATTAACGGACGGCTTGTGTTTGTATCATCTCAGGACTTTACGGTAATTGGCGGTTCACTCGGAGAAATGCATGCCAGGAAAATTACAAAGGTCATGGATATGGCTATGAAAATGGGTGCTCCCTTCATAAGCATCAATGACTCCGGCGGAGCACGCATAGAAGAAGGAATTGATGCGCTGGGCGGTTTTGGCGACATCTTCTTAAGGAATACTCTTGCTTCAGGTGTGATTCCGCAGATTTCTCTCATTATGGGGCCATGCGCAGGCGGTGCCGTGTATTCACCTGCAATTACAGACTTCGTATTTATGGTTGACAAGACAAGCCATATGTTTATTACCGGGCCACAGGTAATTAAGGCTGTGACCGGTGAGGATGTAAGCTTCGACCAGCTGGGCGGCGCAAAGACTCACAATACAACAAGCGGTGTTGCTCATTTCGAGTGCGCTGATGAGGAAAGCTGCTTTGAAAAGGTTAAGAAGCTTATTTCATATCTTCCCGACAATAATCTCACCGATCCTGATGTGGTTGAATGCAAGGATGATTTCAACAGGCTCGAAGCTGAGCTCAATGAGATTATCCCCGATGATCCCAACAAACCTTACGATATGCTGGATGTTATCAGAAAGGTCACCGATGACGGTGAATTCTTTGAAATACATGAAGGCTTTGCAAAAAATATAATTGTTGGCTTTGCCCGTTTCGGAGGAAAGACAGCAGGAATTGTGGCAAATCAGCCCAAGGTTGCGGCTGGTGCTCTCGATGTTGACGCATCCGACAAGGCTGCACGCTTCGTAAGATTCTGCGATGCCTTCAATATCCCCATTGTTACCTTTACAGATGTACCCGGATACCTTCCGGGAGTTAAACAGGAGCACAGCGGTATTATCCGCCACGGCGCGAAGCTTCTGTATGCCTTCTCCGAGGCAACTGTACCCAAGGTAAACATCATAACCAGAAAAGCATATGGCGGTGCTTACATTGCCATGAACAGCAAGCATCTGGGAGCTGACATGGTTCTTGCATGGCCGACAGCCGAAATAGCTGTTATGGGTCCCGATGGTGCTGCCAATATCATATTCAAGAAAGAGATTGCTCAATCCGAGGATCCTATTAACTTCAGGAAACAAAAGATTCAGGAATACAGGGACAAGTTCTCAAATCCATACGTTGCTGCTGCCAGGGGATATGTGGATGATGTTATTGAACCTGCCACAACCCGTCAGCGCATAATCAGCTCTTTGGACATGCTGGCCAGCAAGCGTGAAACAAGACCTTCAAAGAAGCATGGCAATATTCCGCTCTAATAAAAGAATCTGGGACCAAGTAATGTAATGTCGGAGGTTATTTGTATGAGAAAGTTTATAGTTAACGTAAATGGTAATAAGTACGAAGTTGAAGTTGAAGAAGTTGGCGGTGTTGTATCAAGCCGTCCTGCTGCACAGCCAGTTCAGGAAGCACCAAAACAGGAGACTGTTAAGGCGGAGCAGCCTGCTCCTGCTCCAAAACCACAGGGTACTGAAGGTGCCATTAAGATTACAGCTCCCATGCCCGGTACCATTCTTGATGTAAAGGTTAATGTTGGGGATAAAGTATCAAAGGGAACCCTGGTTGCCATTTTGGAGGCAATGAAGATGGAAAATGAAATTCTTGCCCCTCAGGATGCAACTGTTGCCAGCGTTAATGTAACAAAGGGACAGCAGGTAAACAGCGGCGATATCCTTTTTACCTTAAACTGAACAATTAAACAGAGGGAGGGCTAAAGGCCATGGGAATAAAGATAACTGATACCAGCTTGAGAGACGCGCATCAGTCCCTCATTGCTACCCGAATGACTATCGATGAGATACTCCCCATAGTGGAAAAGTTGGATAAGGTAGGATTTAATTCGCTTGAATGCTGGGGCGGAGCTACCTTTGACGCATGCGTCAGATTCTTGAATGAAGATCCCTGGGAAAGACTGAGAAAAATCAGGGACAAAGCTAAAAACACCAAGCTCCAGATGCTCTTAAGAGGCCAGAACCTCTTAGGATACAAGCATTATGCAGATGATGTAGTTGATTATTTTGTTCAGAAGGCTGTTGCCAACGGTATGGATATTATCCGTATCTTTGACGCCCTGAACGATGCAAGAAATATTGAAAGAGCGTTAAAGGCCTGCAAGAAGGAAGGCGGTCATGCTCAGGCGGCATTTTCTTATACCATCAGTCCTTTCCACAGCCTTGAGCAGTTTGTAAAGGACGCGAAAGTGTATGTTGAAATGGGTGCCGATTCCATATGCATCAAGGACATGGCAGGGCTTCTTACTCCTTACCAGGCTTATGATCTGGTTAAGGCACTGAAAGAAAATATCAAGGTTCCCATTCAGCTCCACACCCACTACACCAGCGGTGTTGCTTCAATGACATACATTAAGGCTATTGAGGCAGGAGTGGATATAGTAGACTGCGCTATATCTCCTTTGAGCATGGGTACTTCACAGCCGCCAGTTGAGCCCCTTGTTGCAACCCTTAAGGGCACACAGTATGATACCGGATATGATCTTAATCTCTTAAGCGAAATTGCCTCATACTTCACGGAACTTAAGGAAAAGTACCTTAAAACAGGACTTCTCAGCACCAAGGTTATGGGCGTTGATATAAACACCCTTATTTATCAGGTTCCCGGCGGAATGCTTTCAAACCTTGTTTCCCAGCTTAAACAGGCCGGCAAGGAAGACAAGTTTATGGATGTTCTCAAAGAGATTCCCAACGTCAGAGCCGATCTGGGATATCCGCCCCTTGTTACTCCCACCAGCCAGATTGTAGGAACTCAGGCTGTAATGAATGTTATTTCAGGTGAGCGCTACAAGATGGTGCCCAAGGAAACAAAGGGCATAGTCAAGGGTGAATACGGCAGAACTCCTGCTCCAATCAGCGAAGAGATTGTTAAGAAGATCATCGGAGATGAAGAGCGCATTTCATGCAGACCTGCCGACCTCATTCCCAATGAGCTTGACAACATAAGGGCTGAAGCCGCCGAGTACATTGAGCAGGAAGAGGATGTTCTCACCTACGCAATGTTCCCGCAGGTGGCAAAGAAGTTCTTTGAGTTCCGCAAGGCTCAGAAATATAAGATTGATCCCGATATGGTGGATTATGAGAACAGGGTTCATCCCCTGGGCTGATTTGACAGGGCATTAAAGTTAAATAATTGCTATATATAAAAAGTTAACGGGGCTGTAATTCAGCCCCGTTGTTTTATGGTTTTATAGTATAAAGCATTCATAACTTAGAATTTGCTTGATTTATTTAGCCACATGTCCTTTCCTGTATTTTATTATACAGATGACCAGAATGATAGAGAAAATCAGCAGAATAATTATTGCTCCAACAGCAAAATACCATATTCCTGCATTATCATTGACGGATGATGAAGCGGCCGGAAGTTCCGGACCTGCATTTGTTTCCCCAGAATCTTTAGATGCTTCCCTGTAATCTTCGGTTTTGAAGGGAATCTGTGCCTGAGCAAGAATTTTGCCTGTATCATTGGATAATATCAGCTGATAGGTATATTCACCGTTTTCAGGCTTATCCAATGGAAGGGGAACCGAATATTTTGCAGGAGCAGTTGGATTAACTTCTATTGTTTCCTCCAAAAGGATGTAACTGTTTTTTCCCTCAAGGCATAAGCTTACCTTTAGCACTTCATTGGGATGGGTTGCAAAAATCTCGGCATTGAACAGGATGTTCTCCTTTTTTTCATCCGGAGCATGATTTAAATAAATGGCGGCGTTCTCATTGGCATGAGTTACTTTGGACATACCGATGGTTGGTATATAATGCTCTGTCCAGGCTTTTTCTTCATTTGGCCCTATTTTGGTGTCGGCAAAAAATTGGGGGGAGTGGCCTGCCCATAGCTCAATATATGGCCTTGCCGGGTTTTCAAAGGTTTCAGGGTTTACATTTTTGCTGTCAATACCCCATGTCCAGAATTTCAGGCCGGGCGTTGAGTTTTTGTTATCGGCAATCCTTAAAAGACCCACTTCATTTTCATGATTTATAACTCCCCACCAGTTTTCTGAAACTTCAGGGTATGCATAGGCAATGCCCATGTCCTTCCAGTTTTTAAAATGAGCCAGGTTATTGTATTCAAATACATGGTTGCTTTTGCTGATGGCTTTTTCTGAAGAACCCATCCATGGCCACCAGTCATCCTTCAAAAGGACCTTGCTTATTGGGGCAACTATTTCTGTATCAGGAGGACAGTATGTATTATTTGGTTCAGAACCGGGTGCAAAGGTCACGCAGGTCCAGTATTCATAGTTAACCGGCTCATTTTTGTTGTTCACAAGCCTTATATTGTAATCGACATATGATTTATCCCGGTATACGGTAACAGTCGATATTAAGGTTAGGTCGGTTCTTCCGTTGTCAAACTTGCCCGGTACATTGGGACCACTGGATATGGTGTCGGTAAATTTCATTTCAACGGATATTTTTTCATCGCTCTGCTCGATTATTTCAGATTCCCAGGGAAGGCACCATGCCTTGCCATGCTCGGGCTCGGGAAATGTAGGGAATATTCCCCCGTAAACCATAAGCCAGTCATAATAGAAGTTGCCTTCCTTTATTCCGTATGGCGCACCTACCGGGTTCTGATACAGCATCTCATGTCCAGTGGGCTTATAGATGATTGACAGGATGCGCCCGCCGTATTCGGGCAATAAGGTGACTTTAATAAAGGGATTTTCTATGACTATTGTATTGAAGGTAGTTTTTACTGTTTTATTTTTATCGTAGTTTACAATCATGTTATTTTCGTCTGTCTCAAAGTAAAAATGCCTGAATTCAACTGTTGATTTGTATATTTTAAGAGTTTCATCGGCTGCTGCTTTTGCACAGGGCAGCAAAATTGAAATTGCCAGAATTAAAGTTAAAATAAACAGTACTTTTTTTCTCATAGCATCCTCCTGTAAAATACTTCAAAACCAGAATAATCTTAAAAGGTCTGTATAACAAGAGATGCTGCTAATTAAGTAAAAATAGTGAATAATTTAATAAAAATCACTAAGGCTATTTTTGGATAAATTAGAGTGTGCAGTTGCAGGAAAAATATGATAAAATAAAGTCGTTTGTATGAAAATTTTGTTTTTAAAACGGTGAAAACAAAAAAGAGAGAGGTTTTATAATGGCTAAAGTAACTTTTGATTACAAAAATGCCTTGGGCTTTCTCAGCGAGAATGAGATAAGCTATATGGAAGGCCAGGTATCTCTGGCTCACAATATGCTTCATGAAAAAAGCGGTCCTGGAAATGACTTTTTAGGATGGGTTGAACTTCCCAATAATTATGATAAGGAAGAGTTCTCAAGGATTCTTAAAGCTGCCCGTAAAATAAGGGAAGACTCAGATGTGTTGATTGTTGTTGGTATCGGCGGTTCCTATTTGGGCGCTAGAGCAGCCATAGAATCACTTACCCATTCATTCTATAATCTGCTTCCCAAAGACAAGCGCAACGGTCCTGAAATATATTTTGCAGGAAACAGCATAAGCTCCACCTATCTTGCCGAGCTTTTGGAACTGGTTGAAGGCAAGGATATTTCGGTTAATGTTATATCCAAGTCAGGTACTACCACAGAGCCTGCCATTGCTTTCAGGGTTCTTAAGGAATATATGGAGAAAAAGTATGGCAAGAAAGGTGCTCAAAGTCGTATATATGCCACTACTGACAAGGCAAGAGGCGCTCTTAAGACCCTTGCCAACGAGGAAGGCTATGAGACTTTCGTTATTCCCGACGATGTAGGAGGCCGTTACTCCGTACTGACAGCAGTAGGACTTCTGCCCATTGCCGTTGCCGGCATCGATATTGTTGAAATGATGAAGGGCGCTCAGGATGCTTACAATGACTGCAAAAAGCCCTATGCTGAAAATGACTGCTATAAATATGCAGCAGTAAGAAATGCCCTCTACAGAAAAGGCAAGATAATTGAAATTCTGGTTAACTACGAGCCTTCTCTCCATTATGTAACCGAATGGTGGAAGCAGCTCTACGGTGAAAGCGAAGGCAAGGATCATAAAGGCATTTTCCCTGCCGGAGTTGATTTTTCAACCGACCTTCATTCCATGGGTCAATACATTCAGGATGGAATGCGCAACATCTTTGAAACTGTATTGAATGTTGAAAAATGCAGGAAGAACATTATCATGGGCTCTACAGAGGACGATTTGGACAAGCTCAACTACTTAAGCGGAAAAGAGATGGACTTTGTCAACAAGATGGCAATGAAGGGAACCATCCTTGCCCATAATGACGGCGGAGTTCCTAACCTTGTAATTAATATTCCTGAGATGACTCCTTACTGGTTCGGCTATCTTGTATACTTCTTTGAAAAAGCATGCGGCATAAGCGGTTATCTTATGGGGCTCAATCCCTTTGACCAGCCCGGTGTTGAAGCATACAAGAAGAATATGTTTGCTCTCTTGGGCAAGCCCGGATTTGAGAAAGAAAAAGCTGAGCTTGAGAAGCGTCTGTAATTGTACTTGCTTTTAATCTGGCGATATGCTAAAATGGTTAACGCTGCATAAACGAATCGGAGGTTTAATTTATGGATGCTCTGACAATTATCGTAAACATTATTTATATACTAGTCTGCCTTGCTATTATAGCAATTGTTCTTCTTCAGGCAGGACGTTCCACAGGTATCAGCGGTGCTATCGCCGGTGGAGCAGAGACATTTTTCGGTAAAAACAAAGGACGCGATATAGAAGCCCGTTTAAGCAAATATACCGGATGGATTGCGATATTTTTCGTAATAATCTCCGTTATACTTGTATTTTTGCTGAAATAATTAATTAGTGAAATTAAAAGTGGGGCTATACATGCTGTATGCGTGTATGGCCTTTTTTGGCTTTTATTGAAAATGTGGAGGAAATAAAATGCCAGAATTCAGAATCAGGTCAGATTATAAGCCCACAGGCGACCAGCCCAGGGCAATTGAAGAACTTGTTTCCCTGATTAACAGCGGAAGCAGGCACCAGACTCTTTTGGGTGTCACAGGGTCAGGAAAGACATTTACCATAGCCAACGTGATTGAAAAAGTGCAGAAACCCACCTTGGTTATTGCACACAATAAAACTCTGGCTGCTCAATTATGCAACGAGTTTACGGAATTTTTCCCCGACAATGCAGTTGAGTATTTTGTAAGCTACTATGACTATTATCAGCCGGAGGCTTATATTCCCACAACCGATACCTATATTGAGAAAGACTCCTCAATCAATGATGAGATAGAAAAGCTGCGCCACTCGGCAACTGCCGCCCTGTTTGAAAGAAGGGACGTTATAGTAGTTGCCAGTGTATCCTGTATTTACGGTCTGGGCGATCCTGAGGACTACACCGACCTTATGATTTCTCTGCGTCCGGGTATGATTAAGGACAGGGATGAAGTTATAAAGAAGCTGGTTGATATCCAGTACACCAGAAACCAGTTTGACTTTAAGAGAGGTACCTTCAGGGTGATGGGGGATGTCCTTGATATTTTCCCGCCTTCCTCCAATAATACTGCCATCAGGGTTGAATTCTTCGGTGACGAAATATACAGGATAACTGAAATTGATGTGCTTACCGGCGAAAAAATAGGCTACAGGAACCATGCGGCCATTTTCCCGGCATCCCACTTTGCCACCAAGCGCGAAAAAATGGAGAGGGCCATCATATCCATTGAGGAGGAACTTAAAGAAAGGCTTGAATTCTTTAAAGCCAACGGCAAATACCTTGAAGCTCAGAGGCTTGAACAGCGCACACGCTATGACATAGAGATGATGAGAGAAATAGGCTTCTGCAAAGGAATAGAAAACTATTCAAGGCACATAAGCGGAAGAGCCACCGGAAGCGCTCCTTATACCCTTATAGATTACTTCCCCAAGGATTTTCTCCTAGTTATTGACGAGTCCCATGTAACGGTTCCCCAGATAGGTGCAATGTACCATGGAGACCGTTCAAGAAAGGAATCCCTTATAGAATACGGGTTCAGGCTTCCTTCAGCCTTTGACAACAGGCCCCTTACCTTTGAAGAATTCAATGAAAGAATAAACCAGGTTATCTATGTCAGCGCCACCCCGGCTGAATATGAACGCAAGCTTTCTACAAGGGTTGTGGAGCAGATTATCCGTCCCACAGGCCTTATTGATCCTGAAATTATAGTAAGGCCGGTTAAAGGGCAAATTGATGACCTTCTTAACGAAATTAACGAAACTACCGCCAAGGGATTCAGAACCCTTGTCACCACCCTCACCAAGAGAATGGCTGAGGACCTTACCAAGTACATGAATGAAGCGGGAATAAGGGTACGTTACCTCCATTCGGATATTGATGCCCTTGAACGAATGGAAATTATCCGGGATTTGCGTCTGGGCAAATTTGATGTCCTCATTGGCATCAACCTTTTAAGGGAAGGCCTTGATATACCTGAGGTAGCTCTGGTTGCCATACTGGATGCTGACAAGGAAGGCTTCTTGAGGTCTGAAACATCCCTGATTCAGACCATAGGAAGAGCCGCGCGAAATGCGTCCGGCCGGGTAATAATGTATGCCGATACAATAACGGGAGCCATGGAGAGCGCCATTAACGAAACCAACAGAAGGCGCAGGATTCAACAGCAGTACAATATTGAGCACAATATTACTCCGCGTACTGTTCAAAAGGCTGTTCATAATGTTATTGAGGCAACAAAAGTGGCTGAGGAAGAACAAGGCTACAATAAGAAGAAAAAAGATACCGGTATTGAAATTCTGGATCGCGAAAGCATCAATGACCTTATTGAAAGCCTTACCAGGGATATGAAGAAGGCTGCCCGTGAGCTAGAGTTTGAACATGCCGCAGCACTTCGTGACAAGATAAATGAGCTTAAGAAATTGCTTGGGTAAACCTGCAGACGTCATTATAAGAGTACTAAACATTATTAGCGGCTTTGCCTGCAGCGATTTAGCGCTCCGTGAAAACATCCGGTTTTCAAGTCGCTCCCGCTTCGCTGACCGTGCTTCGCTTTAAATCGAGGCAGGCACGCCGCTCAACAAAGGGTATACTTCGCTCTAAAAGGCTGCAGGCTGCAGCTGCTTATCTTATAGTGAATAATCGCAACAGGCACACCGCTCAACAAAGAATATACTTTGCGCTAAAAGGCTGCAACTGCTTATCTTATAGTGAATAAAATCGCGGCAGGCATGCCGCCACAATAAAGGGCATACTGCGCATTAAACTACGTCGCAGGCAACGGCTGCTTATGATGATGCAAGGATTAGTTTTCGTGCAGCCTGTCCAGCCTGCGGTTTCTGAAAAAGAGCGACATGTCAATTGTGACCATGATTAAGTTAAGCACATACAAAGCCAGCACAATATCGAAACTGTAAAGAAGTTTATGTATAATGCCAGAGATGTAGCCTATCACAACCACTATAAGAAACCAAAGGCTTTTTCCTTTGGCTGTTCTGGCTTTCAGGGATTTATAAATATTGATGGGCCAGGCAATTCCAAAACAAATCAGCATCATGCTTTCAAATATGCTCATAACATACCTCTAACCGTCAAAAATTACATTGGCGCAACATTGCAATAATAGCATATAATATGACAAAAATAAATTGAAATCTGCGTAAATTGCCAGGATTCAATTTTAAATCCGTTAAGTAATTTATACATGACAGAGAGAAGGAGGAAGAATGCTGGAAAACAGTTGGAGCCGATATTTAGGCCAGGAGTTTACCAAGGATTACTTTATAAATCTGAAAAAATGGCTGGATGAAGAATACAGGACCAAAACAATTTTTCCTAAAAGGGAAGATATATTCAATGCCTTAAAATACACACCATACGAAAATGTTAAGTGTCTTATTCTGGGACAGGACCCGTATGCCACTCCCGGTTTTTCCCACGGCCTTGCTTTTTCAGTGAAGGAAGGAGTCAAAATTCCCGGTTCACTTAAAAATATTTACAAAGAACTGAATTCAGACCTTGGCTGCTATATACCTGATAACGGATATCTAAAAAAATGGGCTATTCAGGGAGTGCTTCTTTTGAATGCGGTGCTGACAGTGGAAGAGGGCAAATCCGACTCCCACAAAGGCAAAGGCTGGGAACTGTTTACCGACAAAATAATAGAAGTGGTAGACCAAAAAAACACACCAGTGGTATTTATACTCTGGGGCAACAATGCCAGAAAGAAGAGGGAACTCATTAAAAATCCACTGCATCTTATTATAGAATCTGCCCATCCAAGTCCACTTTCTGCTTCCAGAGGATTTTTCGGTACAAAGCCCTTCTCACAAGCAAATAATTTTCTTTTAAGTCATGGCATTGAACCCATTGACTGGCAGATTGAAAACATTGAAAAAGCAATATGAAGACAACCAACAATTTACATACCTTATTTCGGAATTATAGCTGATAATAAAATTTTGTCAGCTTTATCATAATAAATGGGTTGGCTTAAGTTTAGAAATAAATAGTTTTTTTGTTTACACAAATAGGATTTTTATTTAAGCATAAGAGCTCCATATGCAGGTTAACTTATGAAAGTGAAATGCGTTATGGAGCGTGATACATTTGTGAAGAAATTTAAGCCATCATCATTAATATCCATACCAATACTTATATTTTTAGTTGCATATATCGTTACTTTAATTATGTTGCCGGGGCATATCACCCTGCTTAAGGGTGAAGATTATGTCCTGTCCTTAGTTTCACCTTTGTTTTTGCAGGCAGAAAGCAAAAGCGACATACTTGTGCTTAACAACAGCAGCAAAAAGGCAGTGACAGCTTTTGAAAACCCATATACCGTAAAAGCCGTCGACGAAGGTGTGGCAAAGCTTGACCTGCGAATGTTTGGAATAATCCCGGTAAAAACTGTGGAGGTCCGTTCAATAGTCAGTCAGCAGGTTTTGGCCAGCGGCAATCCCATAGGGATAAGGCTTAAAACCAATGGAATAGTAATAATCAATGTTTCAAGCGTTATTACGGAAAAAGGAATTAAGGTTTCTCCTGCTGAGACGGCAGGTCTTTTGACAGGTGATATACTTGTCAAAGCAGGAGGAAGGGAGCTGCGCAGCATAAGAGACCTTTTGGATGTGGTGGAAAATTCTGAGGGAAAGCCTTTGGAGCTTGTTTACAAAAGGCAGAATTCACAGTATACCACAACCATTACACCCATTAAATCCGGAGATGATGACAAATACAGGATTGGAATATGGGTGAGGGACAGTTCCGCAGGTATAGGCACTCTTACCTTTGTTGATCCTGTTAAAAAGGTATATGGAGCCCTTGGACACGGAATCAATGATATTGATACAGGTGCATTGCTGCAGGTGGGTTCAGGGGAGCTTCTTGAATCTAGCATACAGGGAATAAAAAAAGGAGTTAAGGGTGCTCCCGGAGAGCTTGAAGGCGATTTTCTCATGAACCCGCATGTTATTGGCGACATACTGCTTAACTGCGATTATGGTGTTTTCGGACACTTCAGAGACAACAGCAAAAAAATCTGGGGAAGGCCGATGCAAATAGGTTCCCACAGCATGGTTCATGAAGGGGAGGCCTCCATTTTAACCTGTATCAATGACAAGGAAGTAAAAGAATATAAGATTGAAATACAAAAGATAAACAGATTTGATTTAAACAGCACAAAAAATCTTGTCATATGCATTACAGACAAAAGACTCCTGGACGCAACAGGAGGAATTGTCCAGGGTATGAGCGGAAGCCCAATAATCCAGGACGGAAGGCTTGTAGGGGCAGTCACCCATGTATTTATAAACGACCCTACAAGAGGCTATGGTGTATTTATTGAATCCATGCTTAACAAATCCAATTCAATTGCAAAAAGCAAGTAATTTATTGATTTCGGGGACAGGAAATAGCACCTGTCCCCGTAAATTTATATTTGGGGTCATTGCTGTTCTTAATATTTGAAGAGTCTGCTATAATAAATAAAAGACCATTGATTGTCAGAATATACCTGTGACAATTAATATTTACGGTCCGGTTCTTTAAGGAGGAATACAATGCGCATTGCTGTAGTAGATGGCCAGGGCGGCGGCATTGGCAAATCCATAGTTGAAAGATTAAAAGCCAGATTTGGCAGCAAAATTGAGATTATAGCTCTGGGCACCAACGCACTGGCAACAGCGGCCATGCTCAAAGCCGGCGCCGACGAAGGAGCGTCGGGTGAAAATGCTATTGTTGTAAATGTCCCAAAGGTTGATATAATTACAGGAACGGTGGGGATAATATCAGCCAATTCCATGCTGGGAGAGCTTTCTCCCGCTATGGCGCTGGCTATAGCAGAGAGTCCTGCAAAAAAGATTCTGATACCTTTAAACAGATGCAATTTGCATATTGTGGGTGCTGATTGCGACCTTCCCAAAAGCATTGACCTTTTGGTTGAGACCATAGGTCAGCATGTGTTATAATTTTTGGAAACGCATTCATATATTGTAAAAAATATTCGAGACGAAAACTTATAAAATTGAGGGATTTTTTGTGCATAAGAACTTCTATGATCAGCAGCTTGAAAGGGTTAATACAGCAAAATTACGCTATATTGAAATTTATCCGCTGTCAGGAATGCCACAATTGATTGCTGGCTTTACTACCCGTTTTGGGGGAGTAAGTCAGGGAGATTACGCAACCCTGAACCTCAATTTTAACAGGCCCGAACCTTTAGAGAATGTTCGAGAAAATTACAGATTATTAAGTGAGGATTTAAATATACCTCTAAACAAT
This sequence comes from Clostridiaceae bacterium, assembly GCA_012719545.1. Lineage (GTDB taxonomy): Bacteria > Bacillota > Clostridia > DSM-8532 > DSM-8532 > DTU059. The sequence continues at coordinate 13,552 of JAAYAD010000064.1, read as the reverse complement.
ATGGTACTTTCCCATCAAACCCATACGAATAATGTAATGGTGGTAACCAAAGAACATGGGGGGATGGGAATTATACGGCCAAGAACTTATACAGATATTGACGGTATCTTAACCAGTGAATCAAATCTGATGCTTGTCACCCTGTATGCAGACTGTGTTCCCATATATTTCTTTGACCCTGTAAAGAAGGTTATTGGCCTTTCTCATTCGGGCTGGAGGGGCACCGTTAAAAATATTGGAGGTCAGACAATAAAAAAGATGGTTTCAGAGTATGGCTCGGATCCGTCCGATATCCATGTATCAATTGGTCCCCATATAAGGGATTGCTGCTTTGAAGTGGGAAGTGAAGTGGTGAAGGAGTTTTGGGATAATTTCTCTTTTGCCCCTTCATATATTAAGCCAAAATCTGAGGATAAATGGGTTATTGATTTAGAGGGAATTATTTTTGAATGCCTTATAAGGCAGGGTGTGGATAAAAAGAGGATATATGGCTGCAGTATTTGCACCAGGTGCAATAAGGATACCTTCTTTTCCCACCGGGGCAGCGGGGGAAAAACAGGTACGGGAGCGGCCTTTTTAATGATCAGAGGATGAAATTATGAGAAGTGTGAGAAAGATAACATGTGTGGTTTTACTGCTGGTTTTAATACTTTCAGGGTGCAGCGGGCTTTTTGAAATCAAGGGATTAAATACAGGTACAGGTGCCTTTCTGGAAGACAATACTATGGATGCGGTAAAGGAAGATGTGGGCCCTGCCCCGGGAGGTACATTAAATTTATTTATGTACCGCCCCAATACATTGAATCCCCTTACTACAAAAAACCAAACTGTCCGCCATCTTTCTCTTTTTATTTTTGACCAGCTGTTCTTTGAAGTAGGGGACGAAGAGGTTAAAAACGGCCTTGCAGAAAGCTATAGCGTTAGTCAGGACGGCCTTGTCTTTGACTTTGCTTTGAGAGACAAAATATTTTTCCATGACGGAGAGCAATTGTCCGCAGACGATGTGGCGTTTACCATCGAGGCAATTCAAAAGGCCGGTGAAAAGTCCATCTATCACAGGAATGTTTCAGGCATAGAAAGCGTACAGGCTTTAGGGCGCCTTGGCTTAAAAATAGTACTGAAAAATCCCGATCCGGTATTTGTTAATAAGCTTACTTTCCCCATAGTTCCAAGGCATATCTTTGAGGAGTGGCCGGTTGAAGGGCATAATGAAAAGCTTATACCCATTGGAACAGGGCCTTACATATATGCTGCATATGATGATAATGAAATAACCCTGACGAGAAATGAATCGTACTGGTATTTGGATTCAGATGAAGGTATTTCACATCCTTTATGGATTGACAAAATAACTTTTAAAATCTATGCCAATGAATCGGATATCATGGCTGCCTTCCAGAAAAAAGAGGTGGATATTGCCTATCTGGATGCTGATACAGGGGTATATTCAAAACGTACCGACATTTACTGCAATGAGTATGAAAGCGATAAATTTGAGATTCTGGCTGTTTCACCAAAGGGGTTAAAAAATTCACCTGTTTCCGATGAAGCCTTCAGAAAAGCCATCATTGAATATCTTTGCTGGTACTCGGAAAAAGAGCCGGTTGAAAATGGGAAGGCTGAGCTTAATGCCTTGTTCAGCTTTACCCGGCAAAATGCCCTGGACAGAAGAAGTACCATCAATGCCTTACTGGAAGCGGGATACAAGTACGATGAGGAAGAGAATATCCTGTATTCGGCAAAAAACGGAGCAAAAAGCCAGATTGTGCTTCAGCTTCTGTATAATGGCGTATATGAAGAAAGAACTTATTTCAGTGAGTGGATAAGCAAGGCCCTCTTTGAAATTGGAATTAAGGTTTCTGCTCAAAATGTTACATCTTTGGATACACAAAAGGCTGTAGCATCAGGCTCCTTTGACATGATTATTCTGGGCTGCAGAATGCCTGTTTCTGCTAGTCTGTCAGAGATGCCCGACCTTATTTCGGAGAGTCTTGCCATAAGCGGCAACAATTTTGTTGTTTTACCCTTAAGCAGGAAGAATGGTGTGCTTTTGTACCATAAGAACATAAAAGGACCCAGAAAGCCCATCTGGAAGAATATCTATAACGGCTGGAGCGAATGGTATATAGTAGAATAATCTGAGGTTATCTTTATGGGGAGTACAAATACTCATGGAGTGATTCTAAGAGGCATTGGGCAAAAAGATTTGCCCCTGCTTGAAAAATGGTACAAAATGACAGGTGTTTACGGGTATGCTACGGGTTTTAAGGAATTCTCAAAGATAAAGCCAGAGCTTCTGGATACCCAAATCAAAAATAAAATTGTCCTAATGATAGATATAAAAGAAACTGGTGAAACAATAGGTTTTATCTATGGTGAGATTAAAAAAACCGGCGAAAGACAGGTTTTATGGATATATATACTGCTCATCGATTATAAGTATCAGCATAAAGGATACGGTACCCGCGCAGTGAACCTTCTTCTTGATAATATAAGAGCCCAATATGGTTCAATTGCCTTAATGGTTTCGGTTTCGAAAAACAACCCCATAGGCTTAAGATTCTGGAAAAAGCTTGGCCTTAAAAGTGCTTATCTTGATAATCAAAAACCATCCCATGTTGAAATATTGGTTAAGGAAATATAGGTGCTGTTTATGAAAAGACCTCTTGTTATCTGGGCTTTGGCATTGGCTTGGGGTATAATTCTTGCCGATCTGAGCCTATCTGATGCCTGGGGAATTGCATTTGCTGCATTGAGTATATTGGCATTTATACTGTTTTATCTTCCGATAAAAGGGAAGGCTTCACCTTTTATTCTTTTGGCTGTCCCATTTTTAATTGCAGGTTATACCTTGCACAGCATAAATGAAAATTATTATAAAAATTTATTTGCTCCATGGAACAACCAGACGGTTGTGCTTGAAGGAAGAGTTCTTGATATGCCCAGGGTTCAGGACGGCAAAGTCCGCTTTACTCTGGAAGCAAACACCTTAAAAAGCCAGGATGGCCAGGTTGAAAAGCTCAATAAGGCACGTGTTCAAATTACCGTCTACTCATCAATATCCAGGTTGGAATATGGGTCCATGGTCCGGATTACAGGACGGATAAGGCTGCCTCAGTCAAAGCGGAACATTGGAGGCTTTGACACGCAAAAATATCTTGCCGCCAGAAAAGTTGCCGCAACCATGGCCGTATCATCAAAATCTTTGACCATTCATGACGGCAAAAAGGCATATTGGTTCAAGGAGACGGGCTATAAAATACGTGGGGCCTTATTAAAGGGGCTGAATAAATACATTCCCGGGACAGAAGCCTCAGTTTTGGCAGGAATGATTATTGGCTATACGGATGAAATGCCACAGGAGATGGAAGAAGGCTTCAGAAGAGCTGGCCTATCCCATATCATGGCTGTTTCAGGGGCAAATATAGCTTTTATTGTCCTCCCTATTATGTGGATTCTTCTTCGCATGGGCTTAAACAAACGCTGGGCATCAATGGTTGCATTCCCTGCCATGCTTTTGTATGTGTTCGCCACAGGCATGGAGGCATCAATAGTCAGGGCAGCCATAATGGCAGGAATAATGCTCGTTGGTATGATGCTGTGGCGAAAAACCGACATTTACTGTTCTTTGGCGGCTTCAGCACTGATAATCCTTTTATATAACAGCTATATGCTGTTTGACTTAGGGTTCATATTGTCCTTTTCAGCAACCCTGTCATTGGCTGTATTCTATAAGCCTATATTTTCAGGAATCCCCGACAAACTTCCCAAAAGCATCCGGGATGCTCTGGCAGGAACCCTGGCTGCCCAGATAGGGGTTATGCCTGTTATAGTCTACAATTTTAATACCCTATCTTTTGTTTCTTTTCTGTCCAATATATTGGTTATTCCGCTTACGGGCACTCTTACGCTGCTTGGGATATTGTCTGCTGGTGCCGGATATTTCGCCCTTGGCATAGGAAAAATACTTGGTTTTATAACGCGGGTCATGACCGATATATTGATTATTCTTACTCAAGGCCTGTCCAAATTGCCGTGGGCTGAGATATTGGTTGCCACACCTCCTTTTATTCTGATAGTGATGTACTATATTTTCCTGTTTTACATAAGGTTTGTGCATCCCAAACTGGCTGAGTTTGACAAAGCTGTCTGCCGGCAGGTACTTGCAGGAATTGTCCTTGTATTGGGTGTAGTTATAATTTTCATATGCGTTCCTGACCAAAACTTAAAAGTGTATTTTGCAGATGTGGGGCAGGGAGACTGCACGATAATAAGAACTCCAAAGGGAAGCAACATAATTATTGACGGAGGAGGAAGCAGCAACGATAAAGAAGGCTCATCGTACATAGGTGAAAAGGTTGTTGTGCCCTTACTCTATGATTTGAACATGACGCAAATTGATCTTATGATTGCCACTCACGGTCATATGGACCATATAGGAGGGCTTTTAAGCGTTATAGAAAAAATGCCGGTAAAAAAGCTTGCCATAGCCGATTCCGGGGATGATGAAATTAGAGAACTTGTTGAATTGGCACAGGAACAGAATATACAGATTGTAAGAGCAAATGAAGGGGATGTGCTGTTAAGTGAAGAAGGGCTTACTATAAAGGCCTTGTATCCCTTGGAAGAGTCCTGGCTTATGCCGGATGCAGAATCTGTAAGCGTAAATGAACTGGGCCTTGTCACAAGGCTTGATTATGGAGGATTCAGTGCTCTGTTCACAGGGGATATAGGAACTGATACCGAGGAACTCTTAATAAGGGATGGAGCACTTATAGACTGCGATTTACTGAAGGTAGCCCACCATGGCTCAAAATACTCCACAGGAATGACCTTTCTCAAAAATGCCAATCCAAGCCTTGCAGTAATTTCGGTTGGTGCCAACAATTATGGGCATCCAAGCCCCGAAGTACTTGACAGGCTTAAAGTTCAGGGGACAAGAGTATTAAATACTCTTGATAGGGGCGGAATCCTTGTGGAAGCACATAAAAATGGAAACAGGATGAAAGTGTCAACTGTAGTATGCAGAAATTGATAAAAACGTTCAGTGACAAATTGTTTGCATCTTTGACAAGAAAAGGTCTTGATAATATTAATGAATCCGTCTAATGCAGGCTTTGTTCTTGAGATGTTTCATTTATGGTTCATTAATTTATGTCCAATTGAAGCAGGAAGTAATCAAAAAATAGGAAGCATAAAAAAGGTATACATTAACCGCACATAATGTATACCTTCTATTATGCTTTTATTTGATATTTTCAAATCAGGTTCTGCAACATGCTTTATAGTCTAGTTTTTAATTATAGTTAAGGCTAAATAATGGTCTATGCATATTCATTTTTTCAACTGGAAATCGGGCTTAAATCTTTGCGCCAATTACCAGTGCCACTTCTCTTAGAAGCTTGCAGGCGGCGGCTGTTGAGATGCCGCTGGCGTCATAGTGAGGAGCAAGCTCCACAAGATCGGCTCCGACAATATTCTTTCCTCTGAGCTTTAAGAGGAATGCAATAAGTTCCTTAAAGGTAACTCCTCCGTGCTCAGGAGTTCCTGTTCCGGGGAATACTGACGGATCAAGAACATCCAGGTCTATTGTAAGATAAATTGGCCTGTCTCCAATTACCTCAAGGGCTTTTTCTATTCCATCCAAGGAAAAGGGAGTAAGGAAGGTGTGATCCCTTGCCCATTCAAACTCGTACTTCTCTCCGGAGCGAATTCCAAACTGCCATATTCTCTTGTCTCCAACCTTCTCCCAAATACGGCGTATGACCGTAGCATGGGAGAGTTTGATTCCCAGATAATCTTCTCTTAAGTCTGTGTGGGCATCAAGGTGTATGATGCATAAATCCAGGTATTTTTCAAGAACAGCTTCCACTGCCGGCAGGGTAACCAGATGCTCTCCGCCCAGCATTACAGGAATCTTGTTATCGTTCACTATTTCGCCTGTAAAACTTTTTATCATATCAAGGACTGCCTTTGTATCACCGAAGGGAAGCGGCAAATCACCTGCGTCATGGCCTTTGATATCCATTAATAAATCGGCGTTTTGATATGGGCTGTAGGTTTCAATGCCATAGGATTCGTTTCTTATGGCAGAAGGACCAAAGCGGGAACCTGGCCTGTAAGACACGGTACCGTCGAAGGGGGCGCCAAATACCACAACATTTGCTTCATCGTAGGAATTTTCAAAGCCAAGTATCTTTAATTCAGGATTCTGTATCATTTTAACTGCTCCTTAAATCAATTGGTTTATTTTTTAGTCTAATTGTAAGATTAACATCAATAATATAACACAAACATTATGAACTGATAATTACACTTCACAAAAATAATTTAGGATACAGGATTCCGTACGCAGGAAGCTGTTTCAAAGAAAGTTTACACCGGAAACTGCAGCAAATAATAATATGTGCGTTTGCCTGATAAATCAGAAAGAAATAGTTCCTGGCTTACAAGTTGTATTTATTTTTTTCTTAAGGTATAGTATTTCTTAAGTTATTAATTTGAATCAAAAAGTATGGGTGAGAGTCTTTATTCCGGCGTTAATTTTCAGCCCATTTGCCGTAAGGAGTGTAAAATATGAGCTATGCAGATTTGATTTTTATTGATATGTGTAAGGATATTTTGGAAAACGGCTATTCTGATGAAGGTACCGAGGTAAGGCCAAGGTGGGATGATGGTACACCTGCCCATACAAAAAAGAAGTTCGGTGTGGTCAATCGGTATGACCTGTCAAAAGAATTTCCTATTCTTACTTTAAGACCAACCAATTTAAGAGCAGCAATAGACGAAATTTTATGGATATGGCAGAAAAAGTCAAACAATATTAAGGACTTAAACAGCCACATATGGGATGCCTGGGCAGATGAGAACGGCTCCATAGGAAAGGCCTACGGATACCAGCTTGGAATAAAGCATAAGTATAAGGAAGGCGAATTTGACCAGGTTGACAGAGTCCTGTATGATTTAAAGCACAATCCCTCAAGCCGCAGGATTATGACAAATATCTATAATCATGCGGATCTTCATGCCATGAACCTGTACCCTTGCGCATACAGCATGACCTTCAATGTTACAGGAAAACGCCTTAACGCAATTTTGAACCAGCGATCCCAAGACGTTCTTGTGGCAAATAACTGGAACGTTGTTCAATATGCGGTGCTTGTTCATATGTTCGCTCAGGTAAGCGGTCTGGAAGCAGGCGAGCTTGTACATGTAATTGCAGATGCACATATTTATGATCGCCATGAGCCTTTGGTAAAAGAGTTGCTGACAAGGGAGCCAAGGCCTGCTCCAAAGCTTGTTATAAATCCCGATGTTAAGGATTTTTATGATTTTAAGGTATCTGATTTTGTTCTTGAGGGCTATGACCCGTGGCCCCAGATAAAGAACATTCCTGTTGCGGTATGACAAGGAGTCAGAAATTTGGTGCACTAATATAATCAGGAGAATAATATGAGAAAAGACCTTATACTTATAGCCTCAGCCGACAGAAACTGGGGACTTGGAAAGGACAATAAGCTTTTAAAGCGTATCCCGGAAGACCTTAAGCGTTTTGCCGACTTTACACGGGATAACCTTATAATTGTCGGACGAAAAACCTTAGAATCCTTTAAGGATAAAAAGCCTTTGCCCGACAGAATCAATGTTGTTCTTACAAGGGACAAGTCCTATACCTGCCCCGGTGCGGTTATAGTCCACGACCTTGATGAGCTGTGGAATGAAATAAAAGATTATCAGGGCAAGGTCTTTGTCTGCGGCGGGGAAAGCGTGTATAGACTTCTTCTGCCGTATTGCAGCAAGGCCCTGATTACCAGGATAGATGATACCTTTGACGCTGACACATTTTTGGTGAATCTGGATGAACTGCCAGGCTGGGAAAAGACATATGAAGGAGCATGGCAGGAGAGCAGCGCAGGTGTCCGCTTCCGTTATGTGGATTATGAAAAGATAGATTAGTGTGACTTGACAAGAGCCTTACGATGTTTTATTATCAACCATGTAAATAGTGTGCTATGATGGAGAGGAGTAGGCTTAAGAAGCCTGAAAGAGAGGGGATGTCTCTGGCTGAAAGCATCCCTCAGGAAGAATTGCCGAAGGTCGCTCCGGAGCATGTATGGCTGAACAATAAGCAAGATTGATTGCTTTTTAAGTAGGCTGTACCGGCTAAGAACCGTTATCTTCTGACAAAGTGCCTTAGGGAATTTTGGTGGTACCGCGGAAGTTAAGCTTTCGTCCAAAAGTGTTTTGGATGAAAGCTTTTTTGTTAGTCATTGAATATGATTAGTCATAATTTTAATGCTTGCTAAATGCATGCACGAACCGTAGCTACCGCCAAAGATTTGCCGAAAAAATTAGCCCTGAAAGGATGGTTCAATGGGTACCTTGCTTAAAATTACAGCCTTTATAATTATGGGAATAGGAGCCTTTATAAATTACGGGGCAAGGCTTATAACAAAACGCATGAACCTTGTCGAGAAGGTTGATGCATCAGAGGCTGATGAACTTTCCGGCGAAGAGCTTGAAAAGTATAAGGAAACCAAGGCAATAGTAAGAGTCAAAATGATGGGCTTTTTGGTTGTTCTTGCGGGCATATTGGTTTTATTCGTTGCCCTGAAAAAGTAATAGCTTTAATGCCCGGAGAAATTTATAGCATCCGTACAAGTGCTTTGGCTGCAAAATAAACGGCGACAGAACAAAAATAATCTACAAAACCATAATCTTAAGACATAGTATTAAGACTCTATATATTTCTCCATAACCTGGGCTCAAAAAGCTTAAACAAGTAAATTATTAAGTTTTCTTAAAATATACAGAAAGGGTTGTTAATATGAGCAGAGAAATTGAGAAGACTTATAATCCTCAAAGCGTAGAAGGAAAAATTTATGACAGATGGATTGAGAAGGATTATTTTCATGCCGTCATCGACCATGATAAAGAACCCTTTACTATAGTCATTCCGCCACCGAACATTACAGGCCAGCTTCACATGGGACATGCCCTGGACAACACTATGCAGGATATATTAATCCGCTTTAAGCGTATGCAGGGTTACTGCACCCTTTGGCTTCCCGGCACAGACCATGCCAGCATAGCTACCGAAGCCAAGATTGTTGAGAAAATGGCTGAGGAAGGCATCACTAAGGAAGATATAGGCCGTGAAGGCTTTTTGGAGCGTGCCTGGGAATGGAAGAGACAGTACGGAAACAGAATTGTGGAGCAGCTTAAAAAACTGGGCAGCTCCTGTGACTGGAAGCGCGAGCGCTTTACAATGGATGAGGGCCTTTCAAAGGCAGTTATTGAAGTTTTTGTACGACTCTATGAAAAAGGTCTTATTTACAGGGGCGAGAGAATAATCAACTGGTGTCCCAAGTGTGGAACCTCCATTTCCGATGCTGAGGTTGAATATGAGGAAAAGGACGGACATTTCTGGCATATCCGCTATCCTGTCAAGGATTCGGATGAATACATTGAAGTTGCTACTACAAGGCCTGAAACCATGCTGGGCGATACTGCTGTTGCTGTTCATCCCGATGATGAGCGATATAAGCATTTGATAGGAAAAACAGTAATTCTGCCTCTTGTAAACCGCGAGATTCCCATTATTGCAGACACCTATGTTGAACGTGAGTTTGGAACAGGTGTAGTTAAGATTACTCCGGCCCATGACCCCAATGACTTTGAGGTTGGTCTCCGCCATAATCTTGAAATTATAAATGTTATGAACGAGGATGCCACAATTAACGAAAACGGCGGAAAGTACAAGGGACTTGACCGTTATGAGGCAAGAAAGCAGGTTGTAAAGGATCTTGAAGAGCAGGGCTATCTGGTAAACATAAAGCCTCACAAGCATAATGTAGGCTCCTGCTACCGCTGCGAAACCGTTATTGAACCCAGGGTATCATGGCAGTGGTTTGTAAAGATGAAGCCTTTAGCTGAGCCTGCCATTGAAGTTGTAAGAAACGGAACCATTAAATTTGTACCTGAAAGATTCTCAAAGATATATTTCAACTGGATGGAAAATATCCAGGATTGGTGTATTTCACGCCAGCTCTGGTGGGGACACCGTATTCCTGCATATTACTGCTCTGACTGCGGCGAAATGATGGTGGCAAGAACAGCTCCCGATAAATGCTCAAAATGCGGTTCCACCAACTTAAAACAGGATGAGGATGTGCTTGATACCTGGTTCTCATCTGCACTGTGGCCCTTCTCAACTCTGGGATGGCCTGAGATGACCGAGGATTTGAAATACTTCTATCCAACCAATGTTCTTGTTACCGGTTACGATATTATTTTCTTCTGGGTTGCCAGAATGATTTTCTCAGGTCTTGAGCAAATGGGAAAAGAGCCGTTTAAATACGTTCTCATACACGGCCTTGTACGCGATGCCCAGGGACGCAAGATGTCCAAGTCACTTGGCAACGGTATCGATCCCCTTGATGTTATAGAAAAATACGGTACCGATGCATTAAGATATGCATTGACCGCAGGAACCTCTCCCGGAAATGATATGAGATTCTCGGAAGAGAAGCTTGAGGCAAGCCGCAATTTTGCCAATAAGGTTTGGAATGCTTTCCGCTTTGTTATGATGAACTTTGACGATGACATAGACTTTGGCAAAGTGGATGAAAGCAACTTCACAGTAGCCGACAAATGGATATTAAGCCGCATAAATACAGTGGCAAGAGAGGTTACCGAAAACCTTGAGAAATTTGAGCTGGGTATAGGGCTTGGCAAGATCTATGAATTTATCTGGGAAGAGTTCTGCGACTGGTATATTGAGCTTGTTAAGCCAAGGCTCTATGACCGTGAGGCTAAGGGCAGACTTGAGGCTCTGTACGTATTGAATAAGGTTCTCACAAACTCCATGAAGCTGCTCCATCCCTTTATGCCATTCATTACTGAGGAGATTTACGGGCACCTTATCACCGATGATGAAAGCATCGTAATTTCAAAGTGGCCTGAGTATACCGAAGGAGTTCTTTATCCCACCGAGGAAAGAATTATGGAATTCATCATGGAGTCGGTAAGAGGAATCCGTAATATAAGAGCTGAAATGAATGTGCCTGCAAGCAGGAAGAGCAAAGCCATATTTGTTACCCAGGACGAGCTTTTGGCAAAGGTTATAAAAGATGAGGCTTCCACCTTTGGAAGACTTGCATCCATATCTGAAGCGGTAGTATCAAAGGATAAGGAAGGCATATCCAATGACGCCGTTGCAGTGGTTGTAAACGGAGCCGAGATTTATCTGCCCCTTGAAGACCTTATTGATATAGAAAAAGAAATTGAAAGGCTCAAAAAAGAAGAAGAAAATCTTAAGAAGGAACTTGAAAGGGTCAATAAGAAGCTTGGCAATGAGGAATTTGTCAGCAAGGCTCCTGCTGCCGTTGTTGATGCTGAAAGAGAGAAGCTTAAGAAATATACAGAAATGTATGAAAAGATTATTGAGCGCTTAAATACTCTGAAAAAATAGTTTTGATGCTGTTTTTATGGCCGGAATAGAAATATTCCGGCCTGCATTTTAAAAATCCTTCATTCTTTAATGCAGTTTTTGAAAGCAACTTTTTTGTAGAACATTATAAAAATACCAGTATAATTAATCTTAGGATGTCTTCAGGTTGGCTAAAAATGCAATCAAGTTTGAAGATCTTAACAGTAAAAACAGGTACTATTCCTTATTGAAAAGTGATATGCTAATTTTGTGTTTTCCTTGATTTTGGGGGTGATTTTATATTTACAAGTAAAAGGGCGCGGATTTTGAAGGCTCTGTTTTCAAGCATATTTGTTGTTTTATTCAGTATTATGCTTTTTCAAAGCCTTTCAACAGGGTCCAGGGGAGAAGAGGACGGTACTGTAGCCACAGCTACCCCAACTCCTACTTATTCAACTGACCCGGTGCCCACTGATGAACCAGTTAAAATTGATCGGGATCTTAACCTTACAAATAATCAAAGATATTTTGAGGAAATTGTTTCTCCGGAAAGCGTAAATATTTTGCTTATGGGAACCGATCCCACAGGCTTTAATTTTGATACCATAACTGTTTTAAATGTTGATGAAGAGGCCAAAAAGGCCAAAATTATAAGCTTTCCAAGGGATATTTATATAGATTACAGTGATGATGTTATAAATAAGCTCAAAAAGTCCAAGCCCGCATTGCTCAGCGAGAAAGGAATCAACAGGATTAATGCTGCTCCTTCCATTGGTGATGCCATTGACTATAAAAAGGGTACGGGTCGTTTCAACAAACCCTATGTAGATTTCCTGGCAGACTTACTTCAGGAGGTCTTCGGCATTCGGGTCAACGATTATGTTTATGTAAAGACCAGCGGCTTTAGAAAGATTGTGGACTATTTCGGCGGTGTGACGGTATATGTTCCGGTACTTATGAATTACAGCGATCCATCACAGAATTTCGAGGTCTATATAGAGAAAGGAACACGCCATCTTAACGGAAAGCAGGCTGAAGGCTATGTAAGGTTCCGCCAGGGCTATGACGAGAACGGAAAGTTCCATAATTACGGGGATATATTCAGAAAAGAAAACCAGACCCGTTTTATTAAGGCCTTTATTTCCCAGCATGTGACTCTTAAAAACCTTACCAAGCTGGGGGATATAGCAGAGATAATCTCTTCCAATGTAATAACAAGCGTAAAGGGATGGAATAACATAGTGGAATACGGAGCTTTGGCAGAAAGGGCATTAAGGGACAATTATCCCATTGAATCCTATGAGCTTCAGGTAACCGAGAAGAATATAAAGGGTTCATCCTATGTGCTTATCAAAACAGAAGAGAAATAAGCTGACTCTTATATTAAGCCGAAACAAAATAATAAATGTGTTTCGGCTTTTATCTTTTTAAAGAGTGTTTTATCTACAAATGCTTTATACTTATAATGACAAAGATATGTTTTCTTTGTAGGAGGCTAATAAAGCCTCCTTTTTATATTATCTATTTATATACCAATCTACATATTTCTTTAAATTATGTATAATATCTGTTGCATTATAAAAATATAATATATAAATATACTAAACACTAGTATGCAGTACTGTCCGGGAAACAGGGACAGGCCTTGCTGCAATGGCATAGGTGAGCTTAGGGTTTTTAGCTTTTACAAGACTGAATATGGAGCAAGGAAAATTGTCATATAGGGTGTTGACAATATGACCTGACTGTTGTAATATAATAAAGCCGCGTGTGCAAAACGAAAAAGCGCTTGAGTAAACGAAATAAGTCAAAAAAGTGCTTGACGAAATGCAAAAGCGGTGGTAAACTAAATAGGCCGTTCACGAGCTGGCGGAAAACGCGAAAAAAGTTGAAAAAAAGCTCTTGACAAGATGTGTGGACGGTGTTATGATAATAAAGCTGTCGCCGCTGACGGGCCGTAAGAGCTTGGCAAGCGGGGATGGGAAGAAGATGGACATTGAAAATTGAACAGTGTATGAAGCATCATGAAAATGATGGCGGAACTCGTTAAGCGAAAAGCTTTGAGTAATTCAATCTGCTTTAGAAAGCGGATTAACGGAAACGCGAAGAATAGTCTAGCGA
>JAAYAD010000003.1 GCA_012719545.1 Clostridiaceae bacterium | reverse complement strand
TTTTATTTAGCACATAATCACCTTGAAATCCTTATTACATGAGCGTTTCATGTATTTATATTATACCATGATTGTTATGTCCTTAACTACTCTTTTAGATAAAAAAAGCCCACTTTTCAGTGAGCTTTGTCTTCAGTCTGCGCCAATTAGGGTGTAAACCTCTAATTGGCTTTTTAATCTGAAATTAATTTTGCTGCTTAAATGTAATTATACAAGTATTGACTTGGCTGAAAGCGATGTGGGCAAGCATCCGTATGCAAATGAGAAAAAAATAAGCGTAACTTTTGACACCTGTTGGTCTAATGTTAAGCTTGCTTAAATGCTCTTATTCTCTTCATAAATGGTGCTCCGAGCATAACAGAGAACAAAAGCTGGACAAGCAAGCAAATCAGAAGACCTGGCAGATTTATCGCACCTATTATTATGGTGCCGACAGCAACCAGTAAAGTAATTATAAATAAGCATCCGGTTGCAATGGCAACTACTTTTCTCAGATCTTTAAGTTCACCCTGGGATAATTTAAGTATTTCATCCTTTCTCAGCGAACCAATCTGAATATCTACCTTTGACTCCGATATTTTTTGCTTTTGAAGCGATAGTATTGCCACCAAAACAATACCTACAGTTAAAATCGCTTCAGGGATAATAAAGTAGTATAAAACTGACACACACTCAACCTCCTAATTAGAAATTTGAAGTCTTTAATATTTTTGAATCTTCTTTTTGAACATACTTAACAACACCAAGGTCAAACATTCTGCTGTAGTATCCATTTTTAATTTTAATCAAATCCTTATGAGTACCTTCCTCAACTATTTTGCCGACTATAATGCACTTATTTTGTATGTAATAATAAGTCAGTGAGAAATTGTCAACCTGCTGCTCCCAAGCGAACAGTCTCCTCAATGGATGCCTGTATAATTTTAATAATGCTTTCTTCAGCTTTTTCATAAGGCAGATATTCTGAATACGGAATATATGAATTACCTTCCAGGCTTTTTCCCAGCAATATTCGTGCCCATGTGTAAGCCAGTGCGTATCGTCCATACAGGTAGTCCATATGAAAACCATCCCTGCATAAAGAACGTCCGCCTTTTGTCATGTCAAACAGCTCAAGCTTACGAAGATTCTGTATTACATCGGCACAGGGAATCAAGTCGAGGCCATATTTTTTTGACATCTCAGAATAGCATTTGTCCAAGCGTCTGTACATCTCTTCCTGGCTTCTGTTATATCTCATAAAATTGGGGTGAGTACTGTTTATATCATAAGCCCAGGTTTTGTGAAGCAATAGTTTAGCCCCTGGAGCATTCTTTTTCAAATAGTCCACAATTAACCCCAGGAATGGCTCATATGTATTTTCCCAGCCGCTGTCAAAGCTGCTCTGCTGGGTTATAATATAATCCCACTTTCCCGACTCAAGCACTTCCTGAATAGAAACATACTTTTCTGTATTAACCCCATTTACCTGATATTGATAAGCCTTCTCTCCGCTTTCAATATTCAGCCAGTGCCGCTCAAGGGAACACCCGCCAATATACAGATTTACAACATGAATCTCATGACCTGCCGCTATTGAAATATTATGCAAAAAATACGTGGCATCCTCTGAAAAACTGTTCCCTATTGCTAATACTCTCATAATTTTCCACCTCATTACTATTATACACATCCAAGTTTAATAGAGAAAGCCTGATATTCATGCTGAAAATTAATGCTGTTAAATTGAATTTATTCTTATTAGCATGCGTTGTAATTGTGATTTGTTATTTTGTTGGAAAATCATACTCAACACTAATTATTAATTACAAAATACGTGCTGCATCCAATAACCAATATTTATATCTGTCTGAAATCACCCCTTTTAATTGGGATCGGGCATTCATTATTGAAGACCCTTATCGGTGGTGAAGAGCTGGATATATTAATTGGTAAAGAATGCAACCTGAAAAGATCTGATTTCGACTCAACAAGAAGAATAGTTTTCGTAAAAGACAAAAAATTTGTATACGACTATGTGTACAAATGGAGCAAAATAGAATTCCTGCCGTTAGGAATAACTATCGATAGAGATGATTGTAAGTTTACTGTTGAGGAAGCAGGAACAGATAAAATTATTTTAAAACATGCCACTGAAAGGTAATAACTTTCTTAACATTTAAAAGGAGCTTATGAACCGGCCTCCATTATTAAGATTTTTGAGTTTGACTGTAGGCCGGTTCAAATATACCTCTCATTTATCTTAATATCGGGCGATATGAGGATTTATTACCTTCTTTCAAACATTTTAAGCAACCGCAAATAATGATTTGCTTCGCGGAGGACATGGTCGCCCAAAAGCGGTATAATAATTGATTTTACTTTACATTGAAGAATACCTTGTGTGCCTTGTGATTTAAAGTCTCGTAAATTCTCCGTTGCTTTTAAGCTCTCGGCAGTGACATTAACATGATGTAAAGTCGCATCCATTGCTGCCTTTGCTTTTTCTGTCAACAGATCAAATTCCTTTCCAAAATTATTAGCTTGTTCTATCAAATCATTTTCTGTCGGGTCGAGTAAGCCACGGATAAACTTAGCATGTTCTGCCATTTGCCTGTTCCAGAAAAATTCCATTTCATAAGCTTCTCTTTCCAGATTTATTTCTTCTCTGTTCTGAAGTCTTTTAAGCTGCTGGACATATAATTCCGCCTCACGGATTATGTGTTTTATAAGCAAAGGATAATTAAATGTAAACATTGTGCAGCTTAGAACATTATTTAAAATATTTGATTTAAACTGTATCAGAGCAGTGGTTGCTTTTATTGCCCTGTTATTAAGAGCGGATACGTATCGTTCAAGAGCCGGATCGATTGTTGCTGTATTGCTTCCTGCCAGTCCCGCTTCTGCCTGTGTCAGTTGAGTTGGTATCTGAATCCCGGTAAAATATATGGTTGCCATTTCTGCATTCATAGTAAAAGGTGTAACTACTTCTCCGGATTTAAGAACCTCAGGGTTAACTACACCGTTTGACAGTGAAATAGCTTCACCCAGGATTTTATCAAATTCCCTTCTAAAATCATCTGCCTCTTGTGTAAAGTTTGAGTCCCTCGGTGTAAAACTCACTTCAAGGAAAAATGAATGTTCTTTCATAATCCTTGCAAAAAACAGATGCAAGCCCAGAGACTGTTTTATGTATTCGGTGTTGGAGAGCATGGTTAAATCCTCCCGGCATAGAGGTGAACTTACAACATCAGTTTATGTTATTGTAAAATGGATTGTTACAAATAAAACGGCACAGATTAAAAATTAGGATTTGATTTTATCCCTAACCGGACAATTATCAATAAAGATATGCCAATTGGGTTAAATCTTCGGGGAATTAAATAGCTTAACATGCTTCGGTTATAATGATAAATGGTATATTTAATAGCACAATACATTATGATTTCTAACTGCCACACAATACATATGACTGGACATACGTCAGGCCTAACTTTGACTATTCTGTAGCGTAATCTGTCTCTCCTTCGGTTTCTGACAACAGACATATCCTTCTTACTTCCGGAATCTGATTTAGAATATTAAGCTGTTCCGTTGATACAGATAATCTACATGAATCAAAATTTCTTATTGTGATTTCAGTTTCTTTAAGCTCTTTTTCTATTGAAGCGACCAGATCCTCTACAGATTTATCAAAATATGAATATGCAACAACTTCAATTACTTCATTTAAGTAGCATTTTTGCTTTAAAAATAATTCTCGTATTCCGTAACTACACTTACTGTATTTTTCCCAAATATTTAATTCCTCTGTAGGTGTAAACTTTATTACAGTCTGATTTTCTTTTGGGGAACGTGAATATCTTCTGAAGCACTATCAGAGCTTATTTTGTTAACTAATCGCTTATCAAGGAAAATTAATGTTTCCCCGATCGGCTCTATATGTGCCTTATCAGCCCACAAAATAAGATAATGATATGCAGTATCTCTGATTATTACTGCTTGCGGGTATTTTACAATCAACGCCGCCTGATTATGCATTTCAGCTGGCTGATCGACCGAAGGCAGAGTGAGCCTTGCCTCCTGCCCGTCTATTGTGAGATTTATGATATCTGGTTGAGAGCCGTAAGGATTTAGCTTGTGGAACGCTTCTGTTTTCGCAATTTCATCAATTGACATATTCCCGCCATTTATTGCTCCCACCTGGAAAAAGCCACCCTCTCCCTCAAACCTTTCTTCATAATCGGGATTTGATTTCCAGTGAACCGGATATTTCAAGGAGATTTTATAATCCTCAGATATGTATTCCGCATTCATTTCATTATTTACATCATTTTTTGTAGGGTTCGCAGCAAAAGCCACGGCAGCAGCGCAAAAAGCTATGAAAACAGCCACTATGACCCAAAATACTGGTTTCTTATAGTTGAGTATATATTTAAAACTGAACTTTGCATCACACATTTTTGACTCCTGTTGAATCCGCTCAAGTTCCTGCCCACAAGTTCAGAAATCTGGCATTCTCATATCCACTATAAATATACCCTTGATATGTTTCAACATCCATATCAAGGGCTTATTTTAATAAAACTGTTAATACAATGTAACACTCCCTGAGTTTAAGTATCAAATATTGAAATATCAAACATTTTGACTGCTCACATGTAAAAATCTTAAAACACGAAGGCCACCTTATTATATTCGAACCAATGTACAATGAGTGAAGTGTCCTGAGTAATCTCAACCTTTACTTTTGCGGTTTTATCACCATGCAAAATATATGTGTTTTCACCCGATTCTTCAACTTTTCTTGGGCTTGTAAGTATTTTCTTGAGCATTTCCTCATCAAAATGTGCTTTTTTCATATCCCTGGCAGCTTTTTCTGTATACTGGATGGGGTTACTTAATGCCGCATTTATTTTTTCAACAGCTTCTCTGTTCATACATATTCACTCCCTTATTTTATTCTGAATCTAAAATCAGACGTGATATAACCGCACTTCGAATTGCGCCTATATTTGTAATAATATCCCTTTTATTTTTGTATTGTCAATATTTTCTATATAGTTTAAGTAAATTTTATGCCCTCAATCAGAGATAATTGCTTCGTAAATCTTACGAGTTCCATCTTTCATAGATTTTGTCTTTTTCATTTAACTGTCCATACAAGAGCGGAGATTTAACATTATGAAGTTGAGTATTTTTCATAACTACATTCCTATTAATATTCGCATAACAATAGATGCAGTTGTGTTTGCACGTGTCATAAGCGCCTATATCGATAGCTTTTATGCAGCCACATGCTGACCTTTGATTTGGATCTTTCCTTGAAATAAGTCTCTTTCCTGTTATTCTTGATATAAGTTCATCATCAATGCATTTACCATGTTTTATATTGTATTTAGAAAAATCAATATCTTCCGAACAAGTTTCAATACTAATATTGTATCCAGACGCAATAAGGGAAAAATTGCATGCAATTTCATGCATTGTTTCTATGCTTATCGGTACTAAATTTATTCCCTTTAGATTCCTTTCGGTTTTCTTATATAGATCAATAAAGCTTATTACACATCTTTGGGTATAACCGCTTAGTTTTTTTGCCAAAACTTCAAACCATTTTACATGATAGTCCACGTTAAATTTATCAGTTGTAAGTATGGGATCGTATCTCCATATAACCTTTTCCTTCCCAATTAAGTTTGACAGCTCTCTAAAAGTATTAATTAAATATTTTTTCTCAGGAACGTTAGGCTCAATGCTTTTATCATATGAAGTCAAGGTAAACTGGAAATAGTACTTATAATTATTTAATTCCGATAACTTATCCAACATAGGCTTTGGATTTTTAGTCCAAAAAACAATACAGTCAACGTTTTCAGGAGATAAACTTATTTTACTGACCTGATGTATATTCATGGGATTTCTCACCATGAGATATCCTTCACGTATTCTATTTAAAAACCATTCTGAATAAAATGCCGGGATATCGGTTCTTCTGCTTGCGCTTATAATCATATGTTACATCCTGACCACCGCGTTGTGACGAAAGAAAGAATGATTACCCTTCCAATTTAATTATAACACAGTAAAAAAATAACTTATAGACTATTTATATATAGAATATACTCATATAATATACATACAAGTTTTTGCCTAAATTAATAATACTAGTCAAGGAGAGCATTTTCAATGGATACTAGAAAAGTGAAAATACACGAGGAAGAAAGCATTAAAAATGTTGGACCATCTAAAATAACGGTGGCTTATCAGCGCATTGGAGAACCCGATTTACCACCTGTTTTCCTGATTATGGGCGCTGGAGCGCAAATGATAAACTGGCCTGATGGATTTTGCCTAGAGCTTGCCAGTCATGGTTTTCATCTAATTCGATTCGATAACAGGGATGCCGGAAATACAACTCACTATTCTGATGCACCCATCCCGGATTTTCCTGCGATACAATCAGGTGATTTTTCTACCGTGACATACACTCTATCAGATATGGCAGCGGATACAGTAGGTCTTATGGATGCACTGGGTTATGACAGCGTACACCTGGTTGGTGCATCAATGGGCGGAATGATAGCTCAAACAATCGCTATAGAATATCCTCACAGAGTCCGCTCACTGACTTGCATAATGTCAACAACTGGTAATAATTCAGTAGGACAGCCTGACTATTCGGCTTTGGCCAATTTAGGTTCTCCTCCTTACCAAGATAGGCAAGCATATATAAATTGGCAGATTCAATCACGCAAAGCCATTGGCTCTCCGGGATATCCATTGGATGAAAATACTGTAGCCCAAATTGCTGGTAGGGCTTGGGACAGAGATCATGATCCTTTTGGTATGCTAAGACAGGCTGCAGCAGTTATAAAATCCGGTGATAGAACAGAAAAACTCCGCTCTATCAATATACCCACTCTTGTTATTCATGGTGAAGACGATAAAATGATCAATATAAGTGGCGGGCGTGCTATTGCAGATGCTATTCCAGGAGCAGAATTGGTCACATTTAAAGGTATGGGGCATGATCTTCCTAAACCCTTATGGCCTGAAATTGCATCCAGGATTTCAAGTCTTATACATCGGGCAGAATCATAATGAAAGGGTAATACCAATTACCCTTTCAGATTGTAGACAAAAACGGTTGTGGTTTTAGGCCATAACCGTTTTTTCTAAATACATCAATGATTTTTCTCTAAATACTGGTAAAAATTCAATAAGAAATTGCAAAATAGGGTTCATATCTGGATTTAGCTTTT
>JAAYAD010000006.1 GCA_012719545.1 Clostridiaceae bacterium | reverse complement strand
TTTTTGGTATAGTCTTGTTGTAGTGATATTGGATTCACAACTATATTCTACCGCATTTGACGGGTCTTTTGGACCTGTCTTTTGTGTTTTTAGAGATAAAAACAAGGAGCTATCTCAATGTTATTTTGAGACAGCCCCTTTTTACATTTTCTTTTCTTAAAAATTCCCGTAAATAAATATTATAGCCTAAGTAATATTGTTTCTTAATTTACAGTTCAATAATTTTTTGCTTTTTAAATTTATTCCTTATCTATATTTTTTCTTAAAAAGAGAGTTCCTATTTCTTCACCTTTAAGTATATCCAAAAGAATCATGGGATCAGTGCCGTTTGCAATAACCATATTGGTACCCGCACTGGTTGCAATTTCGGCGGCCTGAATTTTTGTTACCATACCGCCGGTACCCCGCTTTGTGCCTGATCCTCCTGCGTATTTTTTTATTGTGTCATCTATTGTTTCAACAACTGAAATAAGCTTTCCGTCCTTGTTTTCTCTGGGATTCGCATCATAAAGCCCGTCTATATCCGAAAGAATAATCAGAAGGTCAGCACTGACAAGCTTTGCAACAACCGCAGACAAGGTGTCGTTGTCCCCAAACATTGTGAGGCTTTTAATTTCATCCACCGAGACTGTGTCATTTTCATTGACAATAGGAAGCACACCGAAGTCAAGAAGGCTCCTGAATGTGTTCATTACATTCTTCCTCTTTATGTCGTCATTGACATCGGTCTTGGTAAGGAGAATCTGGGCAACAATGTGGTTATATGTACCAAAAAGCCTGCTGTATATGTTCATAAGTTCACACTGTCCCACCGCGGCCAGGGCCTGTTTCATTCCCATGGCAAGAGGACGTCTTCTTAGGTTAAACTTGCCCATTCCCACACCGATTGAGCCTGATGAAACAAGAATTACTTCCCTGTTCTCATTCATAAGCTCAGAGATGGCCAAGGCAAGCCTATCCATGCGGGTCAAATTCATCTTTCCGTTTTCGTGGGTCAAAAGTGATGTTCCCACCTTAACCACTATTCTTTGGGCATTTACAAGCTCCGTTCTCCATTGTCCTTCCATAAGCTCTTCCTCTATTCCTCAAATTTTGACACGGGTAATACTTTAAAGCAAATATTTTGGCGAACACTTTATTTATCAGCTTCTAAAGCCTAGAACCATGCGGTCTTTAAACTTTTTTGCACTTTTAGGTTCTGGGGCAATCCTTTGCCTAATAAATAATAATATATTATGATATCAATACAACACTCCAATGATTGTTTTGGGCCAGACTAAATCCTTACCCCCCGGTGGTTTGGCCTTTTTTTATTCCTTTTTTCCTGCAAATTATAAAAAACATTATAACCCTGTCCTGTTAATATTTCAATGTCATAAAAGTCTTCCCGGACTCCATTATATTTTTGATGTTCCCGCAATGTTGTGATAATAATATAATATAGCCACCTTAAGCTTTATCTGAAAGCAGCCGAAAAATAGAGCAATCTTGTTTAAAAGCAGTTAATTTACTGACTAACGAATAGAAAAGGAGATAAAACCATGACTGACGAGAGGCTTCAAAAGCAGATCCGCTTTATTCAAGAGGTGGACAAGCTTAAAAATATTTTCAGACAGAGCAGAATTCATGACGGTTCAAGAAGGGAAAACGATGCCGAACATTCCTGGCACTTAGCCCTTATGGCCCTGCTATTGGGCGAATACTCAAAGGATTCGGGCATTGATATGCTCAAAGTTGTTAAGATGTGCATTATACATGATCTGGTGGAGATCTATGCCGGCGACACCTTCTGTTACGATGCAAAAGCCAATGAAGACAAGCTTGAAAGGGAAAAGGCAGCGGCAGAAAAAATATTTGGTCTTCTTCCTCAGGATCAGGGTGAGGAGCTTAAAGCCCTGTGGGAGGAATTTGATGCCATGGAGACCCCTGAGGCAAAATACGCAGCCTCCATGGACAGGCTCCAGCCGGTGCTTTTAAACTATATGAACAAGGGCGGCACCTGGCAGGAGCATAATGTGAAAAAGGATCAGGTAATAAGGCGAAACCAGCATATTAAAGACGGCGCGCCAAAATTGTGGGAATTTGTATCGGAACTTCTTGATGATGCAGTTGAAAAGGGATATTTAAAAGAGTGATGTGTCTTATCGGACAATCTCAACCCTTAACGGCACCATCCACTATTCCTCATAAATTTCCTTCTGAAAATCTGTCTTTCCATATAAGATAATAATCTCTTGATTTAATCAAAAACAAAAAAATGGGGAAATCTTCCCCATTTTTGCTTAGTCTTTAAATCATGAATTATTCTCTTCATCAATAAAGTTTCTTATTTCTGCTTTACGAAATTGGCAAATTCACGGCCGAAATTGACGCAGGCTTCAATCTCCTGGTCAGTTGGCTGGAACTTAACTGCTATGGGATCCATAACTACTTTTATTCCTGCATCTTCAAGCTCCTTGTGTATATCCTTGTGGGCTTCACCGCTCCAACCATAGCTTCCAAAGGCAGCTCCTATCTTGTTCTTTAATTTATGTCCCTTTATTTCATGGAGAAGCGCTGCAATGGAACGCAATGCGCCGTTATTTACCGTACAGCTTCCCATGATGATTCCCTTTGATTTGAACATCTCTGTAATGATGTCACTTATATCGGAATTGGAGCTGTTGTAGATCCTTGCCAGTATACCCTTGCTCTCAAGGCCTGATGCAATGGCTTCTGCCATCTTCTTTGTGGCGTTATACATTGTATCGTACACAATGGTGACAATACCTTCGTCATAGTTGTCAGCCCACTGGGCATATTTCTCAACTATTCTTAAGGGATCCTTTCTCCAGATTACTCCATGACTTGGCGCAATCACTTCTATAGGAAGATTTAAGCTTACTATCTCATCAATTTTTTTCTTGATAAGGCCGGTAAAGGGAGCCAGAATGTTGGCAAAATACTTAATAGCTTCATGCCATACAATGCAGGGGTCGCACTCATCCTCAAAAATTGAAGGTCCTGCAAAATGCTGACCAAAGGCGTCATTGGACAGAAGCACATTTGGTCCCTTTACAAAGGTTGCCATGCTTTCAGGCCAGTGAATCATGGTCATTTCAATAAAGACAAGCTCACAATTTCCCAAATTCAGAGTATCCCCTGTTCTTACAACTCTGAAATTCCAGTCCTTGTGGAAGTGCTTCTTTAAGTTTTCAACACCTTTAGGCGCGCAGTAAATAGGAATATCAGGCCTGATTTCCATAATTTTGCCCAATGTTCCCGCATGGTCGGGTTCTGCGTGGTTGATTACAATATAGTCAATTTTGTTAATATCAACCTCTTTATTCAGAATGTCAAGAAAAGTGTCTGCGTGGGGACCCCATGCAGTATCTACAAGAACAGTCTTCTCATCTTTAATAAGGTATGAATTATAGCTGGAACCATTATATGTTGAAAGCTCATGGCCATGGAAGTTTCTAAGCTCCCAGTCACGAAGCCCCAAATAATATACCTGGTCTTTTACCTGTATCATACACACTCACCTTCCAAATCATTTCTACCTGTCTTTAAACCACAGGAAGTTATTTCAAGTATTTAATATTTCCCAACATATATGATATATAAACATTCTACCAAAAATCAAAGGACTTTTTTAAGGAATTTGGCTGTATAGGAGCCTTCGACCATTGCAACTTCCTCAGGGGTACCTGTTGCCACAATTTGCCCGCCCCTGCTGCCGCCTTCGGGACCAAGGTCAATAATATAATCCGCCGTCTTTATAACGTCCAGATTATGTTCAATAACCACAACGCTGTTGCCGCCGTCCACAAGTCTTTGAAGAACTTCAATAAGCTTATGGACATCCGCCATGTGAAGTCCGGTGGTAGGTTCATCCAGAATATACATGGTCCTGCCGGTAGAACGTTTGGAAAGTTCAGTAGCAAGCTTCACACGCTGAGCTTCGCCGCCCGACAGGGTTGTGGCCTGCTGTCCCAGCCTTATATATCCCAGCCCCACATCATATAGGGTCTGGAGCTTTTTCTGTATGCTTGGTATATTCTCAAAGAAGCTTAGTGCTTCCTCAACTGTCATATCAAGGACATCGGCTATATTCTTGCCCTTATACTTCACTTCCAGGGTTTCCCTGTTATAGCGCTTACCCTTGCACACTTCGCAGGGCACGTATATATCTGGCAGGAAGTGCATTTCTATTTTAATTATTCCGTCACCCGTACAGGCCTCACAACGTCCCCCCCTGACATTGAAGCTGAACCTTCCGGCAGTGTAACCCCTCATTTTAGCGTCAGTAGTATTGGCATATAATTCGCGTATCAGGTCAAACACTCCTGTATAGGTGGCAGGATTTGACCTGGGAGTTCTTCCTATGGGTGACTGGTCTATATTTATAACCTTGTCCAGATGCTCAAGACCCAGAATATCACGGTGCAGACCAGCTCTGGTCTTGGCCTTGTTAAGTTTGTTTGCAAGTTTTTTATACAGGATTTCGTTTATAAGGGAGCTCTTTCCCGATCCGGACACCCCTGTAACACAGGTGAAAACCCCAAGGGGGATATCCACATCTATGTCCTTAAGGTTATTTTCCTTGGCCCCCAGTATCCTTAATATTTTGCCGTTGCTCTTTCTTCTTTCTGCCGGCACTTCAATTTTCTTTGCGCCGCTTAAATACTGCCCTGTAATGGACTGAGGGTTTGCCTTGATCTCTTCAACCGTTCCCTGGGCAATTACATATCCTCCATGTTCACCGGCTCCGGGGCCCATGTCCACAATGTAATCGGCTGCATACATAGTATCCTCATCGTGCTCAACAACTATGAGCGTATTTCCCAAATCTCTCAATCTCTTCAGCGTAGCTATAAGGCGTTCGTTGTCACGCTGGTGAAGACCTATGCTGGGCTCGTCCAAAATATAAAGAACCCCCATAAGGCCTGAACCGATTTGGGTAGCAAGACGGATTCTCTGGGCTTCTCCGCCTGAAAGGGTTCCGGCAGCACGGTGCAGGGTGAGATAATCAAGCCCCACATCCACAAGGAAGCCAAGGCGCGCCTTTATCTCCTTTAAAATCTGGTGGGCTATCATCTGATCCCTGCTGCTTAGCTCAAGCTCATTGAAAAAGCGCAGGCATTCGCTTATGGACATGGCACTTACTTCATATATGTTCTTCCCGCCCACTGTTACGGCGAGGCTTTCTTTTTTAAGGCGCTTTCCGCCGCATTCGGGGCAGGGAGTATCGCTCATAAAGGATTCATAATATGCCTTCTGGCTTTCGGATTTTGTTTCACGGTAACGGCGTTCCATACTGTTGATAATGCCTTCAAAGGCGGAGTAATAGAACCCGCTTCCATAGTCCTTATGATATTCTATCTTTATTTTTTCGCCTTTTGTGCCATAAAGAATAATGTCCAGTATCTCATCAGGCAGCTGCTCCACAGGTGTATCAACGCTGAAATTGTAGTGACGTGCAAGGGCATCAAGATACATCCTGCTGTATGCATCCTCACTGGCAAAGTTCCAGCCGGCAGCAGAAATTGCGCCTTCCACAAGGGACTTTGATTTATCCTGTATAACCAGATCAGGATCAATTTTATTAAGAGTACCTAAACCTGTACAGGTAGGACAGGCACCATAAGGGTTATTAAATGAGAACATTCTGGGGGCAAGTTCTTCAATGCTGATTCCGCAGTCGACACATGCAAAGTTCTGGGAGAAAAGCATCTCTTCCTTGCCTATTACATCAACCACCAACAGCCCTCCGCTAAGGTTCAGGCAGGTTTCGATAGAATCTGTAAGCCTTTTTTGGATTCCGGGACGCACAATGAGACGGTCAACAACAATCTCTATGGTATGCTTGCGCTTCTTGTCCAGTTTTATTTCATCATTGATGTCCATGACCTCGCCATCTATGCGAATGCGCACATAACCACTCTTCTTGGCGTCCTGAATAAGCTTTGTGTACTCACCCTTGCGGCCTCTTACAACAGGTGCCAGTATCTGAATTCTAGTTCCCTCTTCAAGAGCCATTACCGCATCAACCATTTGATCCACAGTCTGCTGGGTAATGGGCTTTCCGCATTTTGGACAGTGGGGCTGACCAATTCTGGCATACAAAAGACGGAGATAGTCGTGTATTTCGGTAACCGTACCCACTGTGGAACGTGGATTTCTTGTTGTTGTCTTCTGATCTATGGAAATGGCCGGGGATAGTCCGTCTATGTATTCAACGGCCGGTTTCTCCATGAGCCCTAAGAACTGACGGGCATAGGAAGAAAGGGATTCGACATAGCGTCTCTGGCCTTCGGCATAAATTGTGTCAAAGGCAAGGGATGACTTACCCGAACCGCTGAGGCCTGTAATGACCACCATCTTATCTCTGGGTATTTCAAGATCAATGTTTTTAAGGTTGTGCTCACATGCACCCTTTATATAAATCTTATCCTTCATAGCTTTTCTTTCTTTCTGTTCTAATTCTCTGGTTGGTTAATAAATAAATTAACATATATCTACAGCATACGGCTTATATACGAGAGCTTAATTCACGGATTTTTCCTCCATGGAATACCAGCCTGTACACAGGTTTTCCTTTAAAGCGAATCTCTTCTCTGCCTTCAAAGAAAGTGATATCTCCTTCCCATGAGCAGATATACTCCATTTCATCCTTGCAAAAGTATTTAGGTCCTCTGTAGGGAGCTTCGGGTGTGACAAGCCTTAATGCCGACTTTAAAAAATCTCCGAAGCCTTCAAAAGGCTCATCAATAAGGGTTCCGTAATAATTCATTCCCCATATCGGCTCATCATTATACCAAACCACTTCTTCGCCTATAAACTGGCTCTCTCCCAAATAGGAGTCCAGATACTTTAAATCCCCCTTTTCATAGGGCAGATCCCTGGATTTAATTCTGGATGACTCTGTTTCTTTTCCATATCCGGCATAAGTGGCTCTTTTGGCTTCAACAATAAAATCCCTGAACCTCTGCTCATTATACATAAAATCTACCTCGGTACCAAATAACAAATTATTCTAAATCATTATACCGAACATATGTACGAAAATCAACTGGAAATCCATGTGGATACAGCAGTCACCGGAAGGCTGTATTATCGGTCATTTTCACCTCCAAAGCCTTATTTTCTCATGGAAATTATTATTGCTGATTTATAAATTAAAATCTATTAACCCGATCACGGTTTCTTTTCATATAATCACATAAAAATCATTAAGACCTTTCTCCGGTTTATGTGCAATTGGCAGGGAATTAAATAACTTTGACTAATGGTATAATAACGAAGGATTAAGGTTTAATGTTAATCTGATTATGTTATTAATTTATGGTTATTAATTAATAGCCATGGGAAAGGAAAGAGTACATGCTGGAACTTACTCAGATTACAAAAATATATCCTGCTGGCGGAGAAAATGTTGAAGCGCTTAAAGGCATAAGTCTCACGTTCCGTGAGAATGAATTTGTCTCAATACTTGGCCCTTCTGGCTGCGGCAAAACAACATTGCTTAATATTATCGGAGGGCTCGACGAATATACCAGCGGCGACCTTATTATCAATAGGAAATCAACAAAGGATTTCAAAGACAGGGACTGGGACACATACCGCAACCACTCGGTTGGTTTTGTATTCCAGAGCTATAATCTGATTCCTCATCAGTCCGTTCTTCAGAATGTTGAGCTTGCTTTGACCCTCTCAGGCGTTCCAAAGAAAGAACGCCGAAAGAGAGCAGAAGAAGCATTAAAGCGTGTTGGTTTGGGCGATCAGCTCCGAAAAAAGCCAAATGAATTATCGGGTGGTCAGATGCAGCGTGTGGCAATTGCCCGTGCCATTGTCAACGATCCCGATATAATTCTTGCCGATGAGCCCACCGGCGCACTGGATACAGAAACAAGCATTCAGGTTATGGATATATTAAAGGAAATTGCCCGGGACAGATTGGTCATCATGGTTACCCATAATCCTGATCTGGCAAATAAATATTCCACCAGGATTATAAGAATGCTGGATGGCCGAATAATTAATGATTCGGCTCCCCTTTCTGAGGAAGAAATACAGAGAGAAAGGGAACGTGCCAAAGCAAAAGCAGATGAAAACGCTGGAAAGAAAAAACCGTCCATGTCCTTTGGTACGGCTTTTGGCCTGTCCTTAAAAAATTTAGGCACAAAAAGAGGCAGATCAATTCTTACATCATTTGCAGGAAGTATCGGAATTATTGGCATTGCCCTGATTTACGCCGTATCATATGGTATGACAGCATATATTGACAGGGTTCAGGAGGAGACGCTTTCCTCTTACCCATTAACCCTTGAAGCACGGCATATAGACATGGGCACTCTTATTTCAACCTTTATGGGAAAAGCCCGATCCGACACTCAGCATGAAAATGATGCCGTCTACCA
Organism: Clostridiaceae bacterium; assembly: GCA_012719545.1. Classification (GTDB taxonomy): domain Bacteria; phylum Bacillota; class Clostridia; order DSM-8532; family DSM-8532; genus DTU059. The sequence continues at coordinate 6,953 of JAAYAD010000006.1, read as the reverse complement.
GAAAGCTATGCTCTATGACATTATGAATTCTCTTAACTCAATGGATGAAAAAAAGAATGATTTAAAATCTTTCAAAAAATATCTTGAACAGGAAAGAGCCGCAGAAGACAGCGAAAGCGGGCTTTATGATGCTATAAGCGGCGTACAGTACACCTATGATATGGATTTTCTGGTCTACACAGAAAATGTGGATGGCAATATAATCCGTTCTGATACGGAAACTCTGATGCAGGATATACTTGCCGAGTACATGGGAATGGATATATCTTCAATGCAGAAATTCCGGAAAAACAGCATGGCACTGGGGCCATCCTCAATCATGGCTGCCTCCAGGCTCTGGCAGGAAATGCTTCCGGGTGATAACGGAAAGCTTATTAATCCCATTCTTGAAAAACAGTATGATTTGGTCTATGGTTCATGGCCCAACCAGTACAATGAAATTGTTCTTGTACTTGATGAGAACAACGAGCTGGACGATCTCACCCTCTATGCCCTTGGTCTTAAATCAAAGGAAGACATTGACAAGATTATGGAAGCTGCCCTTAATGACACAGGCATAGAATACACCGGACAAAAATGGTCTTATCAGGAAATATGCGACAGGGATTACCGGGTGGTACTGAACTCCGACCGATACATTTATGATGAAAAAACAAGCCTTTATACTGACCTTGCCAATACTGGGGCAGGTCTTAAATACCTCTATGACAACGGAATTACTCTAAAGGTCAGTGGTATTATAAAACCCAAACAGGATTCCATTGCACCTATGCTGACAGGATCCATAGGCTACACTCATAAACTTACCGAATACGTCATTGAACAATCAAAAAAGTCTCCGGCTGTTATTGCCCAGCTTGAGAATCCCATGACAGATATTTTTACCGGCCTTCCTTTTAAGGACAAGGCAGCAACCCTCTCCCAGGCTGAAAAGGCTTCGGATTTTAAAGAATATATCGCATCCCTTAATGAAGAAGGAAAGGCTAAGGCATATATAAAAATCATGAGTATCCCGCCTGATGAAATGGTCAGGAAGGAAATTGAAAAGGCAACTTCAACCATGACACGGGAGCAAATGGAGTTTACCCTTATGGAGGCCCTTGCAGCCCAAACAGGCATGGAACAGGACCAGATACAGGACTATGTTGCCTATATGAGCGACGAGGACATGATTGAGCTGTTTTCAAAGATGATAGAAGAGCAGTTTAAAACCCAGTATGCTTCTAAAGTGCAGCAGCAATTAAGCCGCATGACAAACAGGCAGCTTGCAGGTGCCCTTGATAAGGCTATGGAGGGCTTTACCGAGGAGCAATGCGCATCATATTACGACAGCATCCTTGTTTTTTCCGACTCAACATACGAGGATAATCTTCGTAAGCTTGGCTATGTAGATCTTGACGATCCTTCCACCATAAACATCTACGCATCCACCTTTGCAGGCAAAGATGTTATTAAGGATGCCATCGAGGCATACAACCAGAAGGTTGATGATTTATCCCAGATTGAATTCACCGATTATGTGGGAATTATCATGTCATCGGTTACCACAATTATCAATGCCATTACCTATGTACTCATTGCTTTTGTAGCTGTGTCCCTGGTGGTGTCCTCCATTATGATTGGAGTCATTACGCTGATTTCTGTACAGGAGCGTACAAAGGAAATTGGTATTCTCCGCGCCATTGGAGCATCAAAAATGAACGTTTCCAGCATGTTTACCGCCGAGACTGCAATCATTGGATTTACTTCGGGAACCCTTGGCGTTGTGATTACCTATCTGCTCTGTATTCCAATAAATGCAATTTTGCATCATCTTACCGGCATCAATAATCTCAACGCATACCTTCCTGTACATGTTGCGCTAATTCTTGTGGTCATAAGCATGGTTCTGACCCTGATTTCAGGCATTATTCCGTCAAGAAGCGCCGCAAGGAAAGATCCTGTTGTTGCGCTGAGAACTGAATAACGAGAAATTCAGACATGGTGGAATTTGCTGAACCAAAATACTTTAAGTTAAATTTTAAAAAAGGAAAGAGCCGGGTATAAAGCACTGCCCGGCTCTTTTAAAAATATGTACAACGTTTTAATAATTCGCTTTTTGTAATATGCTTCTTTCCAAATATAAAGCTTGATTAATCACACTGAATGCTACTCAATTCTTTTAGTTCATCAACCAAGCCGCTCCATATTGCATAAGACTTTTCAATTCCTTCGGCAAAGCCACCAAGTCTTACAACTTCCAATAACTTTTCACTGCATTTTTCAGGCTTGATTTTGAAGCCTTCAATAAAATTCAGAGTTCTTTTTCTGCTTGGAAAATAGGTTTTATTAACAGCAAACAACGCCTGAAGGAAATTGTCAATTGCCAAATCCATTGCAAAATGATAAAACAGTACATCTTTTCTGGTTACGGCGCGCAATAAATCTTCGGTATCGTCAAGCTTATCCAAATGGTATTGTATAAGTGTCTCTCTCAGTTTATCGGGATAGCTGGATAATCTTTTTTTCAGGTCACCCAAAAAGTTGCTTTTATCGCATAAAACATTGATATTTCTCAGCATTGCGATACGGCCTACCGGGTAGTAGTAATTGTCCAGCTTATCGGGGTAATCGCCGTTTAATATGGATTCTACGTCAGCCAATGTATCCTGTATTGTAAAATACATCAGCCAGGTTTCAACGCCGTTTATAAGCAGAAAATCCCCTGTTCCCCAATGTCCTCCTTCAAAGATATTTATTTTGCTTTCCTGTATCCGGTCTTCAAGCTGATTTATAACGGCCTGCCTTTTTTCAAATGAAGGTATTACATCGCAGTAAATAAAAATATCAATGTCCCCTTCTCCTGCCTTTGGTATGGCCTTGCTGCCGCTTATGCCGATTGATTGTACCTCATTTAGTGCTGAAACGTTGCTTAATAACGCATCTACAATATCTTTTGTTTCGTAAACCATAGCTACTCCTTAAAAACTTCTGTGAATCACACATGAATCACAGGTATTTTTTTAAATACAAGATTCTCTTTTGTTTTACTGAGAATCTTCTTCAACACCGTCAGGATCATACTCCAGAATATCACCGGGCTGGCAATTAAGCACATCGCATATTGCTGCCAGCGTTGAAAACCGGATAGCGCTGATTTTTCCGGTTTTCATTTTGGAAAGATTCACATTGGAAATGCCAACTTTCTCGGACAGTTCTTTAAGGCTTATCTTCCTGTCTGCCATTACTCTATCAAGGCGCAAAATTATTCTTCCCATACTTCCTCCTTACAGAGTTTCGTCTGATTCACGCTGCAGCTCTTCACCATAACTGAAAACATATGATAACAGGAACAGCAGGCAGGCAGCAATTATATACCACACGTCCACACCAAGTTTGTACTCATAGCCCGATATCATTTCCGGATTAAAGAGGTTGGCAATATTATATGTCCTAAGCAACATTGTTTCTGCAATCATGTCACAAGCTTCAGAAAGAAGTCCCCCGCCAAGAATGACCCATCCAAGTTTTTTAAGCTTTTCCGCCACACCGTTGTCAAATGGCCTTCCATCTTTCATGGGCTTAAGGATTTCTCTAATGAGTGTGATGCCATAATATGTTATACCAAGAATAATCAAAGAGGAAATCAGCAGAGCTATCATTTTTCCCTTTTCAAGAAATACGCCGGCATTAGCTCCTTCTGATAGCTTAAGAGTCAATGAACCTAACGTTAATTCTTTTGAAGCATGGTTAAAGAAACTGTCAGCCCAGAATAACAGCAATATGCCTCCAAACAGTATAATTGCCATTACAATCAGTAATATCTTTTGAATTATACCTATGACCGTATCAAAAGTTTTTGCAGATTTAGCCATTTTGGAATTATTCATGTTAACCTCCTTATATGTTAAACGATTATTTTTTAATGTTTATCGTTAATTATAATATATGCATGATATTTATCTATGTCAATAATTTTTTAATGTTTATTATTAATTTTTTAACGTAATCATTTAATATGCTTTTCAAACTCAGATTACAATTATAAAGACTCAATATTTTTTGATAAAACCATAAAGTTGCAGACAAGTTTAGTCATACTGGAATATATGGAATATTGAGAAAATATTAAAGGCCCTGATATCAGAAAGATATTTATTGGCTTTATAAACTCTATTGAATCTGAAAATAGACCAACTTATATACTTCATAATGTATTATATATTATGTTATAAAATATTTTATAAATCATAATTTGTATTACTGATAAAACAAACAACACTTGCAAGGCACTTATCACAAAGGCCTTTCATGCTTGTCCCTATATCGTGATATGTTATGTTATAATATAAATAAAAATTAAAATATAAAGTGATGATATAAAATGTTAAGGAAATTAGTAGTAATTACTTTAATTTTAAGTGTCATTTTACTTTCCATTACTCCTTCTCATGCTTTAAGTCTGGATGTTGTCAGTGAAAAAAAATCCATAACAAGCATGAGAATGGAACCGATAATTGAAAAGTATAACTCCCTGACAGATGATGATTTAAACGATATATCAAAGAAATTCAACGATATATCGGAACACTGGGGAAATGAATATATTTGCAAGCTCTCGGCACTCGGAATCATAGCCGGTTATGGTAATGGTAAATTTGGGCCGAATGACGTACTTTTAGCGGCTCAATACATAAAGATGATAGTTATGGCTCTAGGCTATACTCCTGAAATTCCTTCTAGTCAGGCATATCAGGCATATTGGATTCCCTTTGTAGATATAGCGGTCAGTGAGGGAATAATAAAGGAAGGAGAAATAAAGGACTATACAAAACCACTCACCAGAGAATTAGCGGCCACTATTGCATATAGGGCATTAATGAAATATGAAGCCCAACCTGATGATTGGTACGAATATAATAAATCCAAGATATTTGATTATGCTTTAATATCGGATCAATATAAGCATGATGTTGTCATGGCTTATAGGACAGGTCTTATAGTGGGCAACAACAACCTTTTTGTACCACAGGACACTTTAACTAGGGCACAAGCCGCTGTTATTATCACCAAACTTATTGATAAGGAATTAAGAGTTGAGTCGGTACCACAGGAAAGCGAATATATAAGGTTTAAAAATCCAAGATTCAATGACTATTATATTGACGCTTGCTCTGAAAAAGAATATGCCCTTCTCCCAAGTGATTTTCCGCTGTATGAACTGTATATGGTATCAAAAACCTTAATTGAAAAGAAAGATCTTGCAGGTGGCTACGTTACCAATCTTTATGCTGAAAAGTATAAAACACTTAATACTGCTGCCTATTATGACGAAGAAACAGCAAATAAGTTTTACTTGGTAAATCCTGCTTATCCCACAGCGTATGCTACATTTTCAATGCATACACGTAAAGTATTTATAGAGCCAGGTAAGAGCGATTCTCTCAATGATCCAAATACAGGTTATCTTTACTCTATAAATACTCAATTGGTTGAAAATTATAATAATCTATTAAAACCTTATATTCACGAAATATTAAAAACCCTGTTTGAAGATGATGCAGATGAAGCCATTAAGCTCCACGATTATTATTTGAATCTTGCACTAAACAAAAAAGATGGAGAAATAAAAGAATACTTCTTGAATAACAGGAAAGTAAGTATTCGTGGTGGTGTTGGAGCTTTTGGCGGTACAGGATTCCGAATGGAAATTTGGGCCAAAGGAGCCATAAAGAAATAATCTTACTATTCCAGATATCTTAAGCGTGAAATTTGTTAAGTACAAATTTTTGATCCTGTGCTAGTTTATTTCTTTAAACTATAAATAATATTTTGTAATTCTTGTATGTTGGCTCCCACATCATTCGGACTATGGGCATCAGAAGCAGTAAGAATTATTACACCTCTATCCACAAAAACTTTTAACATTTCCTCGTTCATGCCAAGCTCGCAGTCTTTTCCATAGTTAAGGTACAAACCTCCGCTGTTTACATTCAAGCCCTTATTTATTTGTTGAATATTCTTTTCCATTCCAATATAAGACATCACTTAAAACAACTTCACCACCAGCCACAGCTTCTTCGTAATAATCAACTTTTATACTGGAGTTTCCTGGTTCCTTCAAATCGCAAAACCATTTCAAAAAGCATTCATTTACTCCCTCTGAAGTTAATTCATAAATAGCACTACTGCTATAATAACCTCCAAGGACAGAACCACGCCATCCTGTAGTAACGGCAAAATGATAGCCGTTATCCACCGGTATAAGATTATATTCCGAACTATAATAGACACTCTCGGCAAGGTTTCCAAACTCAAATGTGTGTTTCCCGTCTGTATATATGAAATATTGCTGATAAAATTCGTTTCCATACTCAGTAATAGTTCTGCCAAATTCGCGTATCGCTTCTTCCTTTCCGTCGCCATTAAAATCATAAAACAATGGCTCAATTTCGCTTTGAGCATCAGTATATTCATTTATAGCAGCCAACAACTCATCGTGTGAATACACATGTTCCGGCGCAATATTATCCGTCGCTTCCGACTTGTCAGCTTCATCTGATATTATCTCAGGCTCGACATTTTCAATATTGTCATTCTGAATTACCATACTCTCCGAACCACAACCACCAAAGAGAAAAGCAGTCCCTAAGATAATAGAAGCACATATTATTAAGGTAAGTTTTTTTATATTCATTCAAGTTTCTCCTTATTTATAATGCCTAATCCTATACCGTCTAAGAACTATATCATACCACATCAAAGCTTGGTATGAATGTTCTGAATGTGATTTTTACTTGTCGGAATTACTACGATAGATACTGGTTACCACTTGTCACGAATCTAGGATTCTAACGGTTCTATAATAAATGTTGGGGTGCCGGAAGCAAAACAACAAAAATTGCTTCGGTACTCCAACATTTTTTGTAAATAAAATGAGCATGGAGTTGGAATCTCTAGTAAAATGAAGTTGC
>JAAYAD010000019.1 GCA_012719545.1 Clostridiaceae bacterium | reverse complement strand
TTTTTATTTAGCGCATAATCACCTTGAAATCCTTATTACATGAGCGTTTCATGTATTTATATTATACCATGGTTGTTATGTCCTTAACTACTCTTTTAGATAAAAAAAGCCCACTTTTCAGTGAGCTTTGTCTTCAGTCTGAGCCGTTTCATTTAAGAAACGGCTCTTTTATATTTAACGATTAAAACATTTTCTTCTGCTTTCGCATAAAGCAACCATATTTCTTATTCTTCGATTTCGCTCACTTCTTAGCTCACTTCGACAACCATCGGGGTTCGAGATCAAACTTTGCATAAGACTTTTCTGAAAAAGCAAATACCGTCCTTGTTCAGGACGGTATTTCTGGTGGGAGAAGGTGGATTTGAACCACCGAAGTCGTCAGACAACAGATTTACAGTCTGCCCCCTTTGGCCACTCGGGAATTCTCCCATATTCATTTGTTTCTGCGGTTTTTCCGAGCCGCATGTATTATATTACATGAGGATTTAACTCTTGTCAACACTTTTTTTACGATTATTTTTTTCTTATTTATTACTTTTTTATTCAGGCCTTCTTTCAGGGCAATCGTCCAATCCCAGTAAACTTCATTCATCCTCCATGGGACACGTGAATCGAAGGAAAACCAGGCTTATGAAATAGCAAATCATCAAATATACCCAGACAGACGATGCCCAAAAATAATGCTTATATGCTTTTGTTGCATGTATTCAAGCATCAACCGCTATCTTGATTGTGTTGTGTTACTTCAGATAACCTCTTATAATTTCAAACAGCTCTGAAAGAGTATATATCTTTTTGCTCTCAACTGTTGGAAAGGCTCCGGATGAAATAAACGGAACAGCCAGTTCCTTGCCGTCTGCCTCAATGAAGGCCAAATAGTCAGTTCCTCTGTTGATATCTGCAAAGACAGGCTCAGAAGAAACGCTTCCATAGCCCGTTTCTTCCACCAATGCAACTATTTCCTCTCCTTCAAACATGCTTTCAAAGAGTGAGACATCATTATCTGAGGAAGAAGCATCTTTTGCTGAAACAAGGAATTTACTGCCCTCAAATTCAACAATTGTAGCATTACTGGGCACTACTACCTTTGGTTCGTCTTCTATGGCAACAGTGCTTAAAAATCCTTCATATTTGCCTTCAGAAGTTACTAAAGGCAAAGCCCAGTACCCTTCACCGCTTATGATGTCACGATAGCTTTTGGCATCTATAAGCATTTTTGCATCTACTCCCGAATCAGGAAGGCTGTGGATAGGTATAATATCTTCACTAACAAGGTTAAAGCTTGTACCGTTGCGCTCATTATATTGCTCTACTATATATTTGAATGCCTCAATGTATGCTTCTCTGTCAGCAATTTCAATTTTATTGCTGCGGTAAGCGGAAGAATACAAGGTATTCATACCTTCAGTAAATGTCAAAGCTAATTTTCCATCAAGACTTTCTCCAAATGCAAAAGTTCTACCTCTATCATTAAGAGAATCATTTTTTTCACTAGGAGCTGGAGCAGGTGTCTCAGCAGGCATTTCGCCTGCACCAGCAATAGAGTAATCCTGACTTTCTTCAGGCAAAGCGCTGCTTATATTTACCTCGTTCTGAACCTCTTCCTCAATTGCTCTGGAACTTGATTCTGCTGCACTTGCAGTACTTTGTTTACTGCTGCTGTCCATTAGAGGCATCCCTAAATTCAGGGCAAGTACCAGTACTGCCGCGCATGCAGCAATGGACGCACCAAGCCTATATATCAGCGGAGTAAATCTTATCTTCTTATTATTTTGATTCAATATTTCATTCCGGCATTGAGCAAGTGTTTTTTCTACAAGCTCATCAGAAGGGCGTATGCTGGAAAGCCCGGTTTTCAGTGCTTCCTTTATAATGTCATCATTCATATTTGAAGATATTTGATTTTTATCAAATATTTTAGCCATGTGCCTCACCTCCCAGCATATCATGCAGCAGATTCCGCGCTTTAAAAAGCCTGCTTTTTACTGTACCCGAAGGTATCTTCATAACTTTTGCGATATCCTTAACATCCATTTCCAGATAATAATAAAGGTGAACAACCTCCCTGTACTTATCCGGAAGTTTCATTACCGCATCAATCACGTCTTTTCTTTCATTTCGCTTTTCAATTATATCTTCCGTGTCATTTCGTTCATTGGAATATGTATTAAAGTCATCGGTAACAATAACTCGCTTCTTCCATGCACTCCGCATAAAGTCACGGCAGATATTCACTGCAATACTTGTTATCCATGTTTTTTCACTGCTTTCGCCACGGTAACTTGAATAAGAACGGCAAACCCTCAGGAATGTTTCCTGATAAACGTCATCTGCCAGATCCTTTGACTTTAAAATGACATAAGCAAGTTTATAAACATCATCGCCGTATTGCTGCACTAATCTTGTAATCTCTTGTGTAATATCTTTAGGAGTCAATTTGTTTGCCTCCCACCTTCATTTTATTTGACGAATATACAAGCACATCGGTTTACTCAGTACCACAGAAATTATACAATATCCGAGTTTTTATTACTACCTTCTCAACTTTCCTTTAATTCCGGGTATTTTTAAGTTATTAGGCATGAATCTATATTAACATTTTATGAGTCATTTGAAAAATAGATATGGCAAATTTGAAATGGCAAATATGAAAATATAATATGAAGGGGATATAAATAAAAAATTATGTCAACTCTTAAAATAATAATGTATAATAGGCTATGTCAATAAAATTAAATTTTTGGAAATTAAAAATATAAAACATGGAAGGAAAGATTATAAGATGCAACGCGAGGTTAGAACACGCTATGCTCCAAGCCCTACAGGGTACATGCATATAGGTAATTTAAGAACTGCACTTTATGAGTATCTTATTGCAAAATCTCAAAACGGCAAATTCATCCTTCGTATAGAAGATACTGACCAGGAACGTCTTGTCGAGGGTGCAGTTGACATAATTTATAAAACATTAAAGCTTTGCGGGCTGCAGCACGACGAAGGACCGGATATCGGAGGTCCCTACGCTCCATATGTTCAGAGCGAAAGAAAGGACACTTATTTGCCCTATGCTAAAGAATTAATTGAAAAAGGTCATGCTTACTATTGCTTCTGCTCCAAGGAAAGACTTGACGCTTTAAGGAAGGAAGCTGAAGAAAAGGGCCAGACCTACATGTATGACAGGCACTGCCTTGGGCTATCCAAGGAAGAAATTGAGGAAAAGCTAAAAAGCGGTCAGCCGTATGTCATTCGCCAAAAAATGCCCAGAGAAGGCTCTACCTCTTTTGAGGATGCTGTCTATGGCACCATTACAATAGAGAACAACATGCTTGAAGATCAGATACTCATTAAGAGCGACGGTCTTCCCACATACAATTTTGCCAATGTAATAGACGACCATCTCATGGGTATTACACATGTTGTGCGCGGAAGCGAATACCTGTCCTCCACTCCGAAATACAATCTTCTATATGATGCCTTTGGATGGGAGATTCCTGTTTATGTTCACCTGCCCTTGATAGTTAAGCCAGACGGCTCCAAGATATCCAAGCGCAAGGGTGATGCAGGATTCCATGACTTAATTGAAATGGGCTACCTGGTAAAGGCAATTATAAATTATATTGCCCTCTTAGGCTGGTCACCCGAAAGCAATCAGGAGATATTCTCTCTTGAGGAACTTGTAAAGGAATTTAATATCAAGCATATCAGCAAATCCCCGTCGGCCTTTGATATGGATAAACTGAGATGGTTCAACGCCCAGTATATCAGGGCAATGACTCCCGACGAGTTTTATGAGCATGCCCGTCCCTACCTTGAAAAGGCTATAACCAATAAAAACATTGATTTGAAAAAGGTCAGCAAGCTCCTGCAGGCAAGAACCGAAGTTCTGACAGAAATCCCATCAAAGGTAGGCTTTTTAAATGAGCTCACCGATTACGACCTTAACATTTACGTTCATAAAAAGATGAAGACTACCCTTGAAAACTCTCTGGAAAGCCTTAAGGCGGCTGTTCCCGTTCTGGAATCCATTGAAGACTGGAACGAAGAAACCATTCACAATAAGCTTCTGGAACTTGTAAATCAAATGGGCATCAAGAACGGTCAGCTTTTGTGGCCAATACGCACTGCCATTACCGGCTGGGAGGTAACACCCGGAGGCGCTGTTGAAATAGCCGATCTTCTTGGTAAAGAAGAAACCTTAAGAAGAGTTCATATTGGTATTGAGAGACTGGAAAAGGCACTTGCAGGCAATTGCTGATTTGAACTAATTTTGAAATCAAAATTGATATAAAAAATCAGGGTCAATACATATTGACCCTGATTTTTTATTAACCGCCCCTTCTTTTCTCTTTCTCATTTCTCCATTTATCAAGCCAGTCCTTAATTTTTGCTTCGTAGCCATTAGCTGTGGGATGATAATAATAAGTACCTTTCATTTCTTCGGGCATGTATTCTACATCCATAATAAAGTTTCCCGGGTAATCATGAGGATATTTATAGCCCTTGCCATATCCAAGGTCTGCCATACCTTTGGTTACGGCATTTCTAAGGTGCATGGGCACCTCACCGGTATTCTTTGTTTCCACATCTAAAAGTGCCTTGTCAAGCGCTACATAAGCCGAATTGGACTTGGGGCTTGTGGCAACAGTAACGGCAGCATGAGCCAATAATATTCTGGCTTCAGGCATACCAATCATATGAATGGCCTGGGCCGCAGCCACAGCTACCATAAGGGCTGTGGGATTAGCCATTCCCACGTCTTCGGAAGCGCAGATCATTATTCGTCTTGCAAGAAATTCAGGGTCTTCGCCCGCATAAAGAGCTCTTGCAAGATAAAACAGGGTTGCGTCAGGATCGCTTCCCCTCATGGATTTTATAAAAGCGCTGATATTGTCATAATGCTGTTCCGATGATTTATCAAAACGGACGGGCTTTTTCTGAATGCAGTCCACGATAATATCAGGAGTAATGACATATACGCCGTTTTCATCCATATCTGTTGTAAGAACGGCCAATTCAAGTGCGTTCAATGCTATTCTTGCATCACCGCCCGACATATTGGCTAGAAGCTCCAGTGCTTCATCGCTGATATCGATTTTTAGAGTTCCAAAACCTCTTTCCTTGTCGGTAATTGCTCTCTTTAAAATCTTAATAATGTCCTTGTTCTCAAGAGGCTTCAGCATAAAGACTGTAGAACGGGATATAAGAGCTTTGTTTACTTCAAAAAATGGATTTTCGGTTGTGGCTCCGATTAACACAACCGTGCCGTCCTCCACATGAGGAAGCAGGGCATCCTGCTGAGCCTTATTGAAACGATGAATTTCATCAATAAAAAGAACAGCTTTTCCGCCCGGATTCAAAAAAGTATTCTGGGCGTCCTCAATTACCTGCTTTATGTCTTTCACACCAGCGGTAACGGCATTGAGTTTAAAAAAAGCTGCCTTTGTAGTATTTGCAATTATTCGAGCAATAGATGTCTTCCCCGTTCCGGGCGGCCCAAATAAAATTATGGAAGATATCTGATCCGCCTTTATCATTCTGTTAAGTAATTTACCGGGACCAATAATATGTTCCTGACCTATAAATTCATCAAGACTCCTGGGAGACATCCGGTATGCCAGTGGTTCCTTCTTCATTTAGTTTTTCACCCGACTTTTTTCTTCTCCTGCGCTTTGGCAGAAGTCCATAGGCTTCCAGAACCTTTTCCTTGTTTTCTTTCTCATATTTTTCATACATATCAGGACGCTTGAGTTTTGTCCTCTCCAACATCATGCGGAATCGCCATTTTTCAATATTGGCATGATGTCCTGACAACAATATGTCAGGAACTCTTCTCGTCCTGAATTCAGGCGGTCTAGTATACTGCGGATATTCCAGCAAACCATTATAGTGGGACTCGTTGGAATAGGCTTCTTCAGAGCTTAACACCCCATCCACCAGGCGGCTTACGCAGTCAATTAGCACCATGGCGGGAAGCTCCCCTCCGGTCAGCACATAATCCCCTATGGAGATTTCCTCATCCACTATTTCTTCAAGCACACGCTCATCCACGCCCTCATAGTGGCCGCAGAGAATGATTATATGTCCTTCATCCTTAAGTCTTTTTGCAGTCTGCTGTGTCAATATGCTGCCCTGAGGGCTCATGTAAATAGTTTTAGGCTTTTTGTCATACTTTTTTACAACATGCTCCCAGGCATCATAAATAGGCTGAGGCATCATAACCATGCCTGAGCCTCCGCCATAGGGATAGTCGTCCACTTTTCTGTGTTTGTCAGTGGAAAAGTCCCGGATATTATAGGTATTAATGGTTATAAGGCCCTTTTCCCTTGCCCTTCCTATGATGCTTTCATTAAAAAAGGCATCAATGCTTTCGGGAAACAGGGTCAGTACATCAAAGATCATCCCTTAGCCCCTCCGGAACCTTAACGTCCATACGCTTTCCTTCAATATCAATGGACAGGACTACCGACTTTAAAGCAGGAAGCAGCAAATCCTTTTTGCCCGAATCACTCTTTATTACATACACATCATTGCTTCCGGTTTCAAGGACATCGGAAACTGTGCCAATAAATACATTATCCTCATAAACATTAAGGCCTATAATATCACAAATGAAATACTCATCTTCGTCAAGGATTCTGGCATGCTTTCGTTCAACCCAGAGATCATGACCCTTGAATTTTTCTGCATCATTCATGGTATCAATGCCCTTGAGCTTTATAAGCACAGCATTTTTATGTAACCGTGCCCCGGTAACCCTGAATTCCTTTAGTTCCCCATCCAGATTTACATTCACAAACTTAAGATAGTCAAAGCGTGACAAATCGGAGGTCAAAGGCATGACCTTAAGTTCACCCTTGATACCATGGGTATTTACTACTTTACCAACTGCCAAATAATCATTCATCAACCATTACCTCGCAGAAAATCCCCGGTTAGGCCGGGGATCAGAACTTGTTTTTATGACTCAATTGGTTTTATAACATCTTTAATTGCCCATTTTTTAATGGTAACTTTGCTGCGTTCAATGCTTGTTTCAAAGGTAACCTCGTCATCCTTGATATTTACAATCTTGCCAACCATTCCGCCTATGGTAACAATCTGATCTCCTACGATTGCGCTATCAATCTTTTCTCTCTGTTTCTTCTCTTTTCTGCGCTGCGGAACTATAAGGATTACATACATTAATGCAAGAGGAAGCAAAATAACCAGCATCTGAATCCATGAATATGCGCCCTGAAGTTCTGCTCCCGTTGCATTGGGATCAGCTGTACCAGCCAATACAGGCAAAATATAATTTAAAAAGTTCATAGAATACCTCCATTAAATATTTTTAGGCAAATTTATGCAAAGAAAACACACCGACATTATACAGTATTTGCTTGTCCTTCGCAATTAAATAACCAATTTTGTTACCACTTGTTCATAATTTTAATCTTTTGAATTAGACTTTATACCCAAATTTTTCAAATATTTCTTTTCTGAAATCCAGGAGACGATCTTCCAATATTGCCTGTCTTACATCTTTCATCAGATTTATCAGGAATCTTAAGTTGTGCCATGTTGCAAGGCGCAGGCCTAATAACTCTCCGCACTTGAAAAGATGTCGGATATACGCTCTTGTAAAGTTCCTGCAGGCATAGCAGTCGCAATTTTCATCCATGGGTGAAAAATCACGGGCATATTTTGCATCCCTGATAATAACTCTGCCTTTGGAGGTAAATATGGTTCCGTTTCTTCCTATTCTGGTAGGAAGAACGCAGTCAAACATATCAATTCCCCTGATGGCACCGTCTATAAGATAGTCTGGGCTTCCAACACCCATTAAATAACGGGGCTTGTCCTTAGGAAGCAAAGGCACGGTAACATCCAAAATTTCATTCATTATTTCTCCTGGCTCGCCTACGCTTAAGCCTCCTACCGCATATCCGGGGAAATCCAGCTCAACAAGCTGTTTTGCACTTTCCTTTCTAAGCTCAGGATAAGTGCTTCCCTGAACTATACCAAAAAGAGCCTGATCCTCGGGGCGCTGATGGGCTTTAATACACCTTTTTGCCCATCTTGTTGTCATTTCCATGGACCTTTTGGCATAGTCAAAATCGCAAGGATAAGGGGTACATTCGTCAAAGCACATTATTATGTCTGCCCCAAGGGCATTTTGAACCTGTATGGATATTTCAGGGGACATAAATTTCTTTGAACCGTCAATGTGGGAACGGAAAGTGACCCCTTCTTCCTTGATATTGCGAAGATCGCTTAAGGAAAACACCTGGAATCCGCCGCTGTCTGTTAAAATTGAGCGGTCCCAGTTCATGAATTTATGAAGTCCCCCTGCCTCTTTTACAAGATCCGGTCCGGGTCTTAAAAAAAGGTGATAGGTATTGCTTAAGATTATGTTGGCACCTATTTCTTTAAGCTCATCAGGCGACATTCCCTTTACTGTTGCCTGTGTACCAACAGGCATAAAAACAGGCGTTTCAAAACTTCCATGTGGTGTATGGACTCGTCCAAGCCTTGCGCCGGATTGTTTGCATGTCTTTATAAGCTCGTATCTTACTGCGGGCATAAATTACCTCTCTTATCTTCCAAATAAAAATAAACTGGCATTAGGTATATTTGCCATCCATGTATATGTTATTCTATGGTTTTTAACTCACAGTGGAAATTCTACAATATAACAACTATTTTTTCAATCTCGCAATAAAAAAGAGCAGCCATCATTTTAACTATATATTACCATAATGGCTGCTCTATCAAAATATGATATAAATTAATAAGTATAAACTCAACATCAATCAAATCATGCATTATTCAGCATCTTTCTTTTAAATTTATCTCTGTTTGCTGAAATGATCCTCTGAAGAACTATAAACAGACATAATAAAGATGCTACCGCAACCTTGGTCCACCACGAGCTTAAATTGCCCTGGAATATTATTATTGTCTGGATTATTCCCTGAATCAGCACTCCGAACATGGAGCCTACAACTGAGCCAACACCTCCTGTAAGAAGAGTTCCGCCAATTACTGATGACGCAATGGCATCCATTTCAAGGCCTATGTTCTGTAATCCATACCCCGAGAGGGTGTAAAAACTGAAAACTATGCCTCCAAGTGCCGCACAAAAACCGCTCAGCACATAAACCAGCACCTTTATTCTTCCGACAGGCAATCCCATTAAATTGGCTGATTGCTCGTTTCCGCCAACTGCGTATACAGCGCGTCCGAATTTTGAGAATCTGGCCATTATGGTACCTGCTATTACAACTAATAGAGCTATCACTACTGATATAGATATGTACGCTTTAGGTGCCAGCTTAATCTGATAATTGGCAATGGTGGTGTATACCGGGTTGTCAATTATAATGGAGGTGGTGCTGATTATAAAGCATGCGCCCCTGTAAAGGAACTGTCCGGCAAGGGTTGCAATGAAGGGCTGTATTTTAAAATAATGAATTATATAGCCCATCAAAAATCCTCCCGTTGAGCCAATTAAAAGCATCAGCAGCATAACAACATATGGATTCCAGCCATTCTGTAGAAGATAGGCCGACAGCATTCCAACAAAGGCCACAACCGACGCGACGGAAATGTCAATGCCTCCGCTGATTAGAACAAATGTTAATCCAACAGCAATAATTATAAGATAAGCATTGTCTATAAAAAGGTTAAGAAATACCTGCGCCGAGAAAAAGCCCCTGTACCTTAAAGAACCTGCCAAAAATAGTACCAGAAACAGCACTATTGTTACAAACAGTTGAAAGTTTTTGCTCAAAATCCCTTTTTTCATGCTGCATCAGCTCCTTTAACGCTTCTTTTAAACCCCTTGAATACTCTTTGCCTGAAACTGTCGGACTGAAAGAGGCACAATACAATAATTACAATTGCTTTAAGCAACGAGATGGCTTCAGGGGGTACACCCAGGGCATAAACCGTTGTAGTAAGGCACTGGACAAACAATGCTCCAACAATACTTGCCTGAACCATAAATTTTCCTCCGTTTAAGGAATTGCCTCCTATTGCCACCGAAAGAATTGCGTCCAGTTCAATAAACAAGCCTGCATTGTTGCAGTCAGCGCCTTTTATGTTGGAGCTTATAAGTATTCCTGCAATGCTTGCCAAAAATCCTGAAATTGTGTAGACAACAAGTTTGATTCTGTCTACATTTATTCCGGACAGCATGCTTGATTTTGAGTTGATGCCAAGGGACTGTAAGAACAAGCCAAAGGCTGTTCTTTTAACAAGGAGCAGTACCAGAAAAAGAAAAGCTATGACTATGTAAAGAGCAAAAGGCAGGCCAAGTAAATACCCTGCACCAATAAAATAATATTCCTTCATCATTGGAGCTGAGTTAATGGTAACAATCTTTCCCTTTGTTATAAGCTGAGCAATACCTCGACCTGCCGTCAAAAGTATCAATGTTGCCACCATTGGCTGGATTTTAACCTTTGCAACCAGAAAACCATTCCATAATCCGCAGGCAAGACCAGACAATAGTGCCGAAACCAAAGCAGAAACCAGGCTATGATTAAAAATGCCAAGACGTCCGTCTATAATGCTGCATGCAATTGCTCCTGAGATTGCTACAACTGAACCAACTGAAATATCTACCCCGCCCGTAGCTATAACTAGTGTCATGCCAATTGATAAAAGTGCCAGCGGTGCAAAGTTTTTGAGAATATCTATCAGGTTGCCGTACAGGTGGCCGTCAACCACACTTATTTTGAAAAAGTTTTTTGCGAAAAACGCATTGTAAATTAATAGAACAATCAAAGCCACCAATGGCCAGAATATCTGATTCCTGGTTAATTTTTTCATACGCTCTTACCTCCGGCTATCATCTCCATAATTACCTGCTCATTTTTTTCGTTACCGGATAGCTCGCCCAGCTTTTTTTTGTCATTCAGAACCACCATTCGCTCGCAGCACCGCAGCATTTCATCCATTTCAGAAGAGATAAAAATAATCGACATTCCCTTTTCCGCAAGCTCTAAAACTATTTTTTGAATCTCAGCTTTCGTGCCTACGTCAATTCCTCTGGTTGGCTCATCAAGCATTAATAGTTCCGGATTTGTGGCAAGCCACCTTGCAAGAAGCACTTTTTGCTGATTTCCGCCGCTTAAGTTTTTAATCTGCTGTTCACAGCCGGGAGTTTTTATATCAAGAAGCTTGATGTACTGTTGGGAAATTTTGGTTTGTTCCTTTTTTCCAATAAACCGGAACATTCCTTTTTTGGCCTGCAGGGCAAGAATAATATTCTCACGGATGGTTAGTTCCCCTACTATTCCTTCGCTTTTTCTGTCCTCGGAACAGTATCCCATTCCTTTCCGTATGGCTGTTATAGGCTTGTTATTTCTAATTCGTGTGTTTTTGACACTTAGCTCTCCGCCAAGAATTTTATCTGCTCCAAAGAGAGCCCTTACTGTTTCCGTTCTGCCTGAACCAAGAAGGCCAGCAAGTCCTAAAACTTCACCCTTATTTACTTCAAGGTCCAGATTTTTTAAATTTCCTTCAGTGGTGAGATTCTTACAGGTTAAATAGCTCTCCTTATTTTCCATGTGTGCTTTTTTAGCACTCTCGATTTGCTGAAGCTGTTCATAATCCTTTCCTATCATTTTTCCGATTAGTTCAACCTTGGGAAGGGATTTGGCTTCATACTCACCAACCAGTTCACCGTTTCTTAAAACTGTAATTCTGTCAGATACTTCATAAACCTGATCCAGGAAGTGTGTGACAAAGATAATCCCCATGCCTTCATTGCAAAGCTTTCTCATAACTGTAAACAGCTCTTTGCATTCTGCCGCATCAAGACTGGATGTTGGCTCGTCAAGAATCAATACCTTCGCTGAAATATCCAGAGCTCTTGCTATGGCAACCATTTGCTGAATGGCAACAGGGTAACTGTCAAGAGTTTTGGTTACATCTATATCCACATTCAGGTTATTCAATAGTTCCTTTGCGCGTTTATTAATCATCTTCCAGTCAATCATGCCATAGGCCATGGGTTCTCTTCCAATAAAAATGTTTTCAGCCACTGACAGATTGCCGCAAAGATTAATTTCCTGATAAACAGTGCTTATGCCCAATGTCTGTGCGTGCTGTGAGCTTTTTACATGAATTGGCTTTCCTTCGAGAGTTACCTGGCCCCCATCCATACTTTCAACGCCGGTAAGAACTTTAATGAGGGTGGATTTTCCTGCCCCGTTCTCTCCTAGAAGGGCATGAATCTCCCCTTTTCTTAATGTAAAATCTACATTGTTAAGAGCTTTAACACCGGGGAAGGTTTTTGATATTTTTCTCATAGTTAAAAGAATCTCTTTATTTTCCATACTATCCTTCCATTCCAACAAAGAAATTGCTTTGATTACTGCAGAATTTAAGAAACATAGCTATGACAAAACATACCGCGGATTTAACTATGAATTCGATAAATGTTTAGAAAATTACATATAAATATGTGCCAAAGGTCCCATATGTTTATAGAAGAAACCGCCTCAGCAAAAGAACCAAGGCGGGTTTCTTCCTTATATCTCTATGTAACATCAATACTTGCGGTTCTTGATATCCTCTGCAGCGGTCTCCTGTCGATAAATTCCCTCTTCTGACTTAACCCATTTGGGAACTTCCTTTCCTTCTTTCAGGTCTTTGCATACCTGGAAGAATTGAGGTCCAAGAAGCGGGTTACATTCAACGGTTACATTTGCCTCACCGGCTACCATTGCTTCAAAGATAGCCTTAACACCGTCAATTGAAACAATCTTAATGTCTACTCCGGGTTTAAGTCCTGCATCCTTTATAGCCTCGATTGCGCCCAATGCCATATCGTCATTGTGTGCGTATACGCCGTGGATTTCACCGGGATATGCTTTTAAGAAAGCTTCCATTACTTCCTTACCTTTTGCACGTGTAAAGTCACCGCTCTGGGAAGCTATTATCTTCATGTCAGGATAATTCTTAAGTTCTTCAGCAAAGCCCTTCATACGGTCAGTTGCAGCTGATGCTCCAACAGTACCCTGAAGTTCTACTATATTTCCTTTGCCGTTAAGAAGTCTTGCCATTTCCTTGCACGCATTTTGTCCTTCAAGGATAAAGTCTGAACCAATAAATGTAGCATATAGGTCTTCACTAACTGCTGCTCTTCTGTCAACCAATACAATAGGAATTCCGGCTTCTTTAGCTTCTTTGAATACGGTCTCCCAGCCTGTTTCCACTACAGGAGCAACACCTATAACGTCAACACCCTGCTGGATGAAGGTACGGATTGCTTTTATCTGATTTTCCTGCTTCTGCTGACCATCGGAGAACTTTAAGTCAACACCCATTTCCTCTGCCGCATTTAAGATGGACCATGTTTCCGCGTCACGCCATCCGCTTTCCTGTCCTATCTGGGCAAAGCCAACAACCAATTTTCCTTCATTCTTTTTAGGTTGTGTCGATTCACTAGGAGTGGACTGAGTTGGTGTACTCTGGTCGGGGCCGGTTGGCTGAGCTTGCTGTCCGCATGCAGCAAGTCCTGCAACTAACATAACAACCAACAGTACACTTAGAATTTTCTTTAACATATACATTCTCCCTCCGTAATTTTTTCATTGCCCTTAATCTGAGCTTTACACGAATAATTTTACTGGGGGCGCATCAGTAATGAAATTCAGAGGAATATGAGAATTTTCCATACTATGAAAGTGCTTTGGTTATTATTTCCTTTGAAACATACAATATTTTCTGATTAGGTTGGAAAGAGCAATAAAATTACAAAGAAAAGAAAATCATCCGGCTCTTTTTTCAGATATAACATAATTTTTAACGATATTATTTTTAAGTTTTTCAGTAAACTATAATGAACTTACAATTATTGGAATTTTACATATGAATTCTTATTATAAAATTTTGTACTTTTCTATGTCGCAACCATTACTGATAGCATGTACGGGTAAGATTAGACTGTTCAGTTTTAAACATTCCTGATAGGTTTTGCTGCACAATAAAAACGCATCCGGACAGGACATTACGAATCAAATCTATCCATGATGCGCTTCTTTCAAAACAAATTTATGGTGTTGCTATCAAAACTTTTACTTGGCTATGGCCTGAGGCTGCATCTTTGCCTTAAACTCTCTGGGTGTAAGTCCCGTATTCTTTTTAAATATATAGCTGAAATAATGAGCTTCGTTATAGCCCACAGCATAGGCTATGTCCGTTGTTTTCATGCTTCCTTCAATTAAAAGCTTTTTGGCGTTTTCTATACGAATACGTGTAAGATATTCAATAAATGTCTCACCGGTTTCCTGCGAAAAAATAGTGCTGAAATGATTAGGACTTAAGGATACCACCGCAGCCACAGTATTAAGTGAAATTCCCGAATCATGATAGTTTGCATTGATAAACTCTTTTGCCTTATGGATAATTCGTCCGTATTTAAGATTCTCGCAGGAATCCCTGAAATCAATGGTCCTTTTTATCACATCTTCAACAAAAGAGGTAAAATTCTCCTTATTGCATGCAACCTCAAAAAGTTTAGCCGGATTATCCACTTCGGGCAGCACATGATGATAATCGCCCCCAAGCTCATTTATCATGCGTGCTGCAGCCATTAATACATCCATAAGAAAGTAATACCCCATAAGAGCTGTCTGGAAATTTGATTTATCCATGCTTCTTGTCCACTGATTAATAAGGTATGGGATATCTTCTTTTGAGGCATAGCGCAATTTCTCGGAAACAGGTGCTTCGCTTGCCATGAAGGTTGATGTTGATATCTCACCGCTTTCAATATCCTTAATGCCTACTATATGCCCTTTTCTTATGTTGCCCAGAAGGCTGTGAACCTTTACGGCATCTGAATAAGACTCAGGGATAGCACCTATTCGTTCAGCCACAGATCCAATGCCTATTGTAAATATGCCAAGTTTATTTCTTTCAGTTTCATACCTTATAACCTGTGAAACCTGATAGGCTGTTTCAATAACGGCTTCTGCCGTCTCTCCCTTTATAATAAGCACAAGCCTGTCATAGCTTCTGAAAAACCAGATGATATCGGTTCTGTCCTTTAGAAGATTTCCGATATTGGCTCTGATTTTTGCAATGCTGTTGTATTCGGTACCTTCAAAATCCAGCCTTCCTTCAATTACTACATATCTCTTCGCAAGTATGTCAATACCCAGGCTGTGGGATTTCTTGATGGCATCGGGTGTATTTACAGCCCCGATAACAAGTTCCTCAAGAAAACGTTCTATAATGAGATTGTTGGTTGATTTTAGCTGCATCTGAAGAAGTTCCACATCAAGCTGTTTCTTTTTTTCTTCTTCAATGGACTGAGCCACTTTTTCAAGGGTGGACAAAAGAATGCTTGAATTAATGGGCTTAAGAATATATTCATCAACGCCAATGGATATGGCTTCTCTGGCATATTCAAACTCGTCATGACCGCTTAAAATAATAATATGTATCCAGGGAAGAGTTCTTTTTACTATCCGGGACAGTTCAAGGCCGTCCATAAACGGCATTCTTATGTCAGTAACCAGAATGTCCGGCTTGATTTCCTGAATCATGGCAAGAGCCATCTCACCGTCGGATGCCTCGCCGCTTAATACAAAGCGTGTATTTTCCCAGTTAATCTTGTTTCTGATACCTTCACGCACCAAAAATTCATCTTCCACGATAAAAATCTTATACATTCTGTTCACTCCTGAGGGGTAGTCTGAATGATACAATGGTGCCCTGTCCTGGTGTGCTTTCTATGGTCAAGCCACGGGTAGTCTCGTAATAAAGCTGAATTCGTTTATTTACATTGTATAGGCCATAGCCGACCTCGTCTGCGCCGTCATCATTTTCAAGCCTTGAACGGATAAGCGCAAGTCGATCCGGCTGTATTCCTATGCCGTTATCTTCCACTGAGAAGCAAATCTCATTATTTTCAATCCACCCTTTTAAAGTAATGAGCCCTCCACGGCTTCTTCGGAACTTAATTCCATGGTAAAGCGCATTTTCTACCAGGGGCTGCAGGATAAGCTTAAGCATTTTAAAATCCAGCATGGCTTCATCCACTTCAATTGAGAAGTCGAGTATGCTTTCATATCTGACTCGCTGTATGGTTAAATAGCTTTTTACGTGCTCAACCTCCTGCCCCACTGTAATCCAGTCTTTTCCCTTGCTGAGTGAAATCCTGAAGAAGTTTGAGAAGGCCATGGCTACATTTACGACATCATCATTTCGTCCTGCCTCTGCAAGCCAGATAATTGTATCAAAGGTGTTATAAAGAAAGTGAGGAGCTATCTGAGCCTGCAGAGCCTTCATCTCTGATTTTTGAAGATTTTTAAGCTCCTGTATGTTCTGATCAATAAGGTCTCTGATTCTTCCTGCCATTATATTGAGACTTTGCGCCAGTTCTTTAAGCTCTTCCACGTCAAGGGGTTCAACCCTTGCTTCCAGGTCGCCTTCGGCAATCTGCACCGAAAGATTTTTAAGCTTTAAAATTGGGCTTGATATGTTTTCGGCAACTGACGCAACTGTATATACTGCAAAAATCACTACCAAAATGAAAATGGTCAGTTCCAATATGGTAAGTATGGTTCCCGTACGCTGCAAAGAATCATTAACTTTTGCTATGGCTTCAATCTCACTGAATATGAATTCCTGAATAACATCATAAACAAGAACCGAGACGCCCCTGATTTCCTCAAGGAGTTTCTCATTTTCAACAACGGGAAGACCATCTTCAATTTGCTTTCCCAGTTTGTTTACATAGTTTTCAAGAGTGGACACTGCTCTTCTGGCAACTTCAATAAGCTGGCGGTTTTCCCTTGTAGATGCATTTTGAGCCAATAAGTTAAGCCTTTCATATATGTTTTCGATAATTATGTATTGCTCTCCATCTTCAAATTCTATTTTTCCTGAAACTATATCCCAAATCTCACCGGTTATCTCGAATTTTACTATCTGATTGAGGCTATTTGCATCTTCAACATTATGTATTAGCTTTCCGTATCTTACTGTAAGAATATTTGAAAATATAATGCTGATTATAGACGGAATAAGGACAATCAGAATTATCAGCAAGAATGATATTTTCAGCTTGCTTTTTATGCTGTTGGTTTTTAAAATACGCAAAAAGGTTTTCTCAACAATTGATTTCATGCATTAATAGCCTCTCGGTGGAAGATCGCTTAAATCGTCCCATTCTGTAAAAACGCTGTCCTCTATGTAAATAGCCTTAGGCACCTCTTCACCATTCATTATTTTTTTAACGGTATCTACAAGTGTTGGCCCCAGCAGAGGACTGCACTCAACAACACAATTCATCTTTCCTGCCTTAAGTGCATCTATGGCTTCCTGCTCCCCATCAATGGAAATAATAACGATATCTTTTCCCGGAACCAATCCCGCTTTTTCAATTGATTCTATGGCACCCAAAGTCATTGCATCGTTGTGACTGTACAATACGTCTATATCCTTATATTCCTTAAGTATCTTGCTCATGGCCTCTTTGCCCTTGGAGCGCATGAAATCGCCGCTTATACTGGTTTGAATAACAAATTTGGGGTCATCCCGGATTGCCTGACGAAAACCTTTGCTTCTTTCTTCCGCAGGAGATGAACCAACTGTGCCAACCAATTCAACTATATTAACAGGACCTTTTGAATAGGCAAATTTCTTTTTAAGGAATTCTCCTGCCATTTTTCCTTCGGTTATAAAATTTGAACCAATATAGCAAGTATAGAGCTCCTCATAGCCTTCTATGGTTCTGTCAGTCAAGATAACGGGTATTCCTGCATCTTTTGCTTCCTGCAGGACATTTTCCCATCCTGTCTCTACAATTGGTGAGAAAGCTATAACATCCACTCTGTATGCTATAAAAGAGCGAATATTTTTAATTTGATTTTCTTGTTTCTGCTCTGCTTCGGTGTACATAAGCTGGATACCGGCTTCTTTTGCAGCTTCGGTTATAGATTTTGTATTACCGATTCTCCAGGAGCTTTCGGCTCCAAGCTGGGCAAAACCAAGGACAAGGGTGTGATTTGAGTTATCAGCAACACTTGCTTTTTCACCGCATCCACTCAACCCGATAATTACTATAAAGCACAAAACCTCTATTAAAACATGTGCTCTCTTAACCGCTTTCCGCATTTTCCCTGCCCTTGTACCACCAAAATATAGAAATGCCTCTGAATATAATTTTTAACCAAATATACCATAAAGTAAAGATTAAATATTTATCGTAGAATTTTAATAATACTTGGGATTCTCTGAATTGATAGATAAACGGGCTTGCTGCCATGTCGGCATTCAAGCCCGTCAGTTAATACCGTTAGTTAATGTTTGCTATACGTATACGTGATTAATAAGCATCAGTCAGCAATAAAGTGTAATTGTTGATATAACTATTTTTCATAAATGTTATCCGCACCGGGATATTTTTCTATAAATGCTTTGTTGGCTGCCTGAAGTTTGTCATAGTACTCCCGGTATGAATCGCTTAATATTTTTAAATTTTCAATGAAAACATCATAATACCCGCTTTCCTTCTGAAACTTTAACAATAATTGCTGCATTTTATAAGCCGGAGAATTTTTGAATTCTTCAGAGTTTTTGAATTCAAGATAGCTTTCAATAATTTCTTTATTTTGCTCTATAAAAGCATCCACATCATTTATTGAATCAGTTATATATGAATTATATCTTTCCATGTCTTCGTTTTTCATTATTTCAATACTATGTTGCAAAAATTCCTCCAGCTCTTCTGGAAATTCGAGTCCTTGTACTTTATCTAAAAACTCAACGATTTTATAATATGCTATTTCTTTTTCTTCGGTATCAATCTTACCATTGAGAAAACGCCCAAAATGTATGCATAAATACATTCCATAGGCTCCGGGAAATGCTTGCAGCAGCTTTTCCTTAATTGTGAAATGCTTCTCTATTTTATCTTCGATGTTGATTGATACCTTATCTATGTCGTAATCCTGTATCAACTGTTCCAGGCATTTTTTCTTGGCCAATGCTTTTTCCATCTCTAAATCCTTTTTAAATTTGTACTTTGCAAGAGAAGCTTGCTTGTTGTTTGCTGATAGAATATCTTTTATCTCAGCAATACTTATACCTAATTTCCTTAATACTCCGATTTCTTTTAACACAGAAACATCTTCATCACTATAATTACGATAGCCGTTATCTTCAATCTTTGGAGATATTAAACCCTGCTCTTCGTAGTATTCCACTGCCTTCTTAGTGAGATTGCACTTCCTGCAAACATCCTTAATTAGCATTCTTACCACCTCATAAACATCATAGGCTATCCCCCAAGGTGATAGTCAATGCCTATTTTTAGGTCAAATCAAAAAATATAAAAGATTAAAATTACATTTAACTCTTTAAATTGAATTTTAATATTTATAATCCAAGGTGAGGTTTTGCACTCACCTTGGATTTTACGGTAATGCAATCGATGTCTTGAATAAGCTTATCTCCATTTTTTCTTCTGTCTGTTGAAAAAAATTAAATATATTAACCAGTTGTGCAATGCCCAAAAATGCAATACAATTCATTAAAAAGATTAATATACCAATATTAATTGCTTCCGCAGAAACTGTTATATAAAACACAAGGCTTTTGGGAGGCTTTTCTAAAATTAATTTATATAAAATTTGGAGGCAAGATTATGTTAATTCGGGAAGTTAATATATCAGATCTTGACGGATTACAGGAATTGTATTTACACCTTCACGAAAGCGAAAAGCTGCCCGAAACACCGGAGCTTATTTCACTATGGAATAAAATTATTGCAGATAAAGATTATCATATATTGGTTGGAGAAATTGACGGTAAAATTGTCTCTAGCGTAACTGTAATTGTAATTAAAAACCTGACACGCGGAATGAGACCTTATGCTTTAATTGAAAATGTTGTTACACACAAGGATTACAGGTGCAGAGGTTTTGCCACTGCTCTGATTCAAAGTGCACTTGATATTGCCATAAACAGCGGATGCTATAAAGTTATGCTGCTTACCGGAGCTAAAGATGAAAAAACATTAAGGTTTTATGAAAAATGCGGTTTTAATAGTCACGATAAAACGGCGTTTATAAAGTGGATTGAATGAGAAAAATAAAATTAACAAGCTATAATTGACATTATTTACTAAATATATAATAGTCAAAACTGCCGTGATGGCAAATGGTCATGCATATGCCTATTCTTTCTCAATCAATAGCTTATCAGCAGAATAGTGAATACCAATTGCACCTAGTGGAGCAGTAACTAATATAGACAGTACTGCAATAGCCAGAATGGTATCTCCCGATTCTACTCCAAGGGACAATGGCACTGCCCCCATAGCAGCCTGTACCGTTGCCTTTGGAATATATGCAATAACACAAAAGAGTCTTTCTTTCCAATTATAGTGCGTACCTATCAAAGAGATAATAACCCCTATGCTTCGCCCAATTAAGCCGATCATAATTAATATTATTCCTATTCCTCCGGCTTTTAAGGCAACATTTATATTAACCTCTGCTCCAACCAATACAAAAAGCAGTATTTCAGCAAATACCCATATCTTATTGAATTTATCTGATAGTCTTTTACCCACATCAGGTAATTTCCCAATTAAAACAAACCCGATTGACATCACTCCTAAAAGGGAGGCAATCTGAATCCTGGTTTTTAAAGCTGCTTCCAACTGATTAAGCAATATAGAGAAACCAAGTATCAATAATGTCTTTTTTGTATCACGTATATGATATCTTTTGAAAAGTTTTATCAGTACAAATCCTAAACTTGAGCCTGCCAAAATGCCCAGCAAAATTGATATTGGTATGTTTATCAATTGAATGCCTATATTTATATTTGAACCGCTGTATAAACCTAAAAATGCACTAAAAGCTGTAATTGCAAAGACATCATCAATGGATGCACCTGCCAGAATCATAGTAGGAATACCTTTTTCCGTACCCAGGTTATTTTCAATTAATTTAAGCATTGACGGCACAACAACAGCAGGAGAAACTGCTGCTATGATAAATCCCAATATTCCTCCCTGAACAAATGTAAAGTTAAGAAAATAAACGGATGCCAATGCAATAAACAAACCTTCTGTTAATCCAGGTATACAACTCATCTTTAATGCAGGTATTCCGACATTCTTAAGCTCATCTTTTTTAAGTCCAAGTCCTGCTCTCAACAGAATTATTATTAGAGCTGTACTTCTTAAATCAGATGAAATTTCAAGCATATTTTCCCGAAGAAGATTTAGGCCATAAGGTCCAATAAGTATGCCCAGTATCAACAAACCCAGTAAGCCAGGAAGCTTTAATTTTTCAATCATCTTTTTTGCCGGCAACCCCAACAATATAATCGCAGCTAAACTTGCAGCCATAAGACACACTCCTATACTGTCATAAAAAAACTCCTACAGGATTGGTATCTATTTTTTCCTGTAGGAGTCATCAGCATTATGCATTTCAGGTGAACTCCATCACCATTTATTCAATTACCTGCAAATTATAATACAGGCAAAAACATATGTCAATCAAGTTTAGTTAAATTATTTTTTTACTGCCCTGGTGGCATAAAAGGTTGGAACATTGAAATCATGAAGCCTTCCTGAGCCGTTTGTATCCTGGTATATATCTGTGAGAATAAAACCTGCTTTCAGCTGCCCACCTATTTGCTCCTCAATGGTATGTGAAAACTGAATTCCCCAATTATTTTTTACACACTCTTCATACAGTTCCTTATCTTTCAACGGGTTAAAAGGCAGTTTACGGACTACCATTTTCTCATCGTCATCAAACACATAATTTAATCCGGTATCTAATCCGGCAAGTAAAATCCCGCCTTTTTTCAGCACCCTGTAGCACTCTTTCCAAACATGAAAAACATCCTCGATATAGCAATTTGAAACCGGGTGAAAAATAAGGTCAAAAGATTCGTCTTCAAAAGGCAAGGGGTTGGTCATGTCTGCTCTAACTATCTTAATCTCATAGTTTTCTCTCTGGGCAACCTCTTTTTCTTTTTGCAGCTGCATTTCTGAATAATCAAGGACGGTACACTTTGCACCAAGCGCAGCAAATATGGGCATTTGCTGGCCTCCTCCGGATGCCAGTCCAAGGATTTCAGCACCCTTCATTTCACAAAACCATTCTTTAGGTACGGGTTTTGTAGGTGTCAAAACTACATTCCAGTCATTATTCTTTGCTCTTTCAAATACTTCATGACTGATAGGCTGACCCCACTCCCAGCCATCTTTAACCCAGTTATCAATAACCTTCGAATTTATTTCCGTGTATTTTTCCTTCATATAAATCGCCTTCCTAAATGTTTTTCAATCTAGAACTCCCTTTTTCGATAAATATTAAGTGAAATCATACAAGAGATTGAGAAGAATAAAATTATTAAAATAAGCATCTTAATTGCAATTATAAGATCTGATTGGCTGCTGAAAAACTTTGTAAGTATCTGAATAATAACCTTGCTTTTATCTCCCAGTATAGCAGGCAGCAATGTTGTAGTCAAAAATAAAATTCCAAAAATCAGAATAAAATTATAGACTTTTGATTTTATATAGCCTATTTTAAAGTATACAGGAAAGTAAATTCCACACATTAAAACTATAGCAAAGAGTATTCCGATTACACCTTCAAGCGTTATAGGAGATACTTTGATGGGCAGTTTCAACAAATTTATGATGACTGTAAGCAAAGAATAAACTACAATAGAAATCCCGGAAAACACAAATGCAGATACATATTTTGATACAACTATTGTATTCCTGCTTATTGGCAAGCTGTTTAACAGAATATCCGATTTATTTTTGTCATCGTAAGCACAGGCTGACTGAATCATCATATATGAAAATCCTATTGCAGATGTCAAAAACATGGTAATTCCGGTATCCTGAAAACAAAGAATTAAAACAAATACATATATTACTCCAAAAAGCAGGCTTTTTCTTTGAATTAATATATCTTTAAAAATTAAATTAAACATTTTGACTCCCCCTTGCATAGTAGAGCATTATATCGTCAAGTGACGGTTTATCGATAATGGCGCCATCACCCAATATCCGTCTTACTTGCTGTCTGTTATCTGTAAGTGCTTCAAATCCGAACTGTTTTTCCTTTATCCCTATAAAATGTTTTCTTACATCGCTGTTAATTAATTCTTTCGGTCCCTTGACCAATCCGTAGTTCTCCAGAATGTCATCTTTGGGACAAGAAAACACAATGCTTCCTTTATTTATAAACGTTATATAATCAGCTATCTTATCCAGGTCGGATGTAATATGGGTTGAGAAAAATACACTTTTATTTTCATCCTGTATAAGATATGACAGTATGTCTAAAAGCTCGCTACGGATAATGGGGTCAAGTCCTGAGGTGGGTTCATCCATTATAAAAAGCTCTGCATCATGGGATAAAGCAACAGCAATGGCGAACTTCATTTTCATACCCTTGGACAGTTCCTTTATCTTTTTATCTTTAGGAAGTGAAAATTCTCTGATGTATTTATTGAATACATTATCACTCCACTTTTTATAGAAAGGGGATATAACATTTTTCATTTCAGTTACAGTTAATTCTTCATAAAAATAGTTTTCATCATAGACAAACCCGATTCGGTTTTTTACTTCTTTCTCATACCGTATATTATCAAGTCCAAATATTTTGATTTCACCGTCATCTTTTTTAATCAAATTCATAATCAGCTTGATGGTTGTGCTTTTTCCGGCACCATTGGGGCCAATAAAACCCATAATATAGCCTTTTTCCAAAGTAAAGCTTATATTATTTAAAGAAAAACCATCAAAGCTCTTTTTTAAATTTTTAATTTCTATAACAGCAGACATACTATACCTCCTCATAAAGTATTTTCAGCATTTCCTGCATAACATCCAAAGGCAGCTCAATTGACCTTCCCGCTTCAACTGCTTCAACCAATTTTTCTTCAACAATTTTTAAGCGCATTTCCTTTAGCAGCTCCTTGTTCTGGGCAGCTACAAAAGACCCTTTGCCAGGAACAGTTGTAATGTATCCGTCCTTCTCAAGTTCCTCATAAGCTTTTTTTGTGGTGATTACGCTTATCTGAAGGTCTTTTGCCAGACTTCTGATAGAAGGAAGAAGCTCATTTTCTGCAAGCTCTCCCTTTATAATCATATTTTTTATCTGTCTTGTAATTTGCTCATAAATAGGCTCCTGCGAAGAGTTAGAAATAATAATATTCATCTACGGTCACTCAATCCTCCCGTAACAAACTATACATAAAATGTATACTGTATATATACATCATATACACTTATATCATGTTTGTCAACACCTATTATTCATTACAATTGATAAAATTATCTGATTCAAGCTTCTAGTTATAAGCAGCAGGAATAAAGAAAGAGCCAGGACTTTTGACAATTTTAAATATGTCCTGACTCTTTTAAACCTTCACTATAAATATTGCGCTTTCATCCTTTAAAGGCAATTTGGCCATGTACTAATAAATATCAATAACTTCAATAACTGTCCGCAATACTATAAACCTTAATGGATTGCTTAAGTTTTTCTGCATCCATGTCTTCCCGGAAATATTTCTTGCTTACTGTTACACTAACCCCTTCTTCTGAGGTAATGCAGATATAATTATCTGAAAATACAGGATCCTCATCATCCATGGTTAGCTCTACATAATCGCAGAATGTATTGGATTTAATATTTATTTCAAAAATTTCGCCGCTGTCTTTAACACTTAGCTCATATTGCGGCTTCTGAAAGCTAAAATGCTTCGGCCGCACAAACAAAGCGCATTTTGCGGTTTCCTCTACACCTTCTATAGCCGTGGTGTAGGAAGCATATATATTTTCTTCTCCATAAATTTCGCATAAATCAGCACAATCCATCACTTCAACCGGCACTGAAGATAATGGCGGACATGAGATTTTCACTGTTTTTTCCCTCAATAAGGTAAAATCGGTTTTTCGGATGCATATATTAAGGGTTCCATGCCATTGGGACTGTGTCTCGTTTACTGCGTACCATGTCAGCTTTTTTTCATCCTGACGCAGGAAAACTGTCTGCCTTTTGAAAAATCTTCTTGCCGCATAATGCAACGCTTTCCAGCGACCAAAATAGTCAATACTGGACCAGCTGGCAACAGGCCAGCAATCGTTTAACTGCCAATATATTGCACCCATGCAGCGGCCGCGATTGCAGCGCCAGTGCTCAACCCCATACCTGATGGCCTCAGCCTGAAGCACTTGGGAAATGTATATTAATGCTCTAAAATCCTTTGGATACAGGTAATAATCGGAGATATAGAATAAAATTCGTCCATTGGCCGAGCCATTCTTCTGGTGGCTTTCCATTACACGTGAGAATATATTCCTGTCCTGAGGCAGGGTAAAGCTCTCAATGGTTTTTAGCCCCGGGAAGGACTGGAAGCCAAATTCAGAGCAGAATCTGAAATAGTATTTACGATAATCAGTAAAAGGTTTTAAGCCATGCCATACATCCCAGTAATGCACATCTCCCCTGTTTTCATCATTAGGCTTATCGAAGCTTCCGGTAGACGAAGGCGACGCAGGCCAATAGAAGGTATTTGGATCACACTCTTTAATTACCTTGGGCAAAATATACTCAAACTGTTTGATATAATCAGCTTTAAGCTTCAAAGAGTGGCGGTAGACATCCTCCCACTCTACCCAGCCCATTTCCATTTCATTGTTTCCACACCATAGCGCAAGACAGGCATGATGACGTATTCTTCGCACATTGTCTCGCACTTCTGCTATAATATTCTCCTCAAATTCGGGGGTAAGAACATAAATATTGCAGGCAAACATAAGATCCTGCCAGATAAGAAGACCGTATTCATCACAAAGATCAAAAAAATAGTCTTCAGGATAATATCCGCCGCCCCAAATTCGCAGGCAGTTAAAATTAGCCTGTACACAGTTTTGAATGAGCTTTTCTGTTCCTTCTCGGCTTACACGGGACAAAATGCTGTCCTGGGGAATGTAGTTTGCGCCCATGGCAAATATTTTTACCCCGTTAACAACAAAACAGAATTCATTGCCCCACTGGTCTTTTTCTGTGCTTACTTTAATAGTTCTAAGGCCAATTCTTTTACTCCATGTATCGCACACCTGACCATCTGCATACAGCATAACACTTAATTTATAAAGTGGCTGCTCGCCATAACCGTTAGGCCACCATAGCTGTGGATTCTTTATATTGATATAAGCCTTAACTTTGTCTGTTAAAATATCGGTGATTTCTGTTTTTTGAACTGATCCGCCAGGATAAGTCAGTTCTATAACACCCTTACAAGAATTTAAATTGCCAAACTTTTCTATTGAAAGATTTATTTCCAGCTCCACTTCATTTTCTTTGTGGCATTGTGTTATAAGAACATCTGAAATTCGTGCTGAATTAAAAGCCTCAAGATATATATCACGCCATATGCCGGCATCAGGAAGTTGTGGACCCCAGTCCCAGCCAAACATACAGTGGGCTTTTCGTATAAAATTATTGCCCGGAATGGCTCCTACAGCAGAATAGTTAACCTCATTCAGGGTTCCTTTCACCGCTTTTAAAGCGTTTTCCATGAAAACAAGCGGAGAAGAAAATATAATTGTTATATTATTTTCTCCCGGAACAAGATATGATTTTATATCAAAGCGCCATGTACGGAACATATTATCCGCTTTGGCAAGAAATTTATCGTTAATGCGAATTTCAGCCAGTGTGTCAAGTCCTTCGCACACAAGTTCCAGACGGTCAAATGTAAACAAGTCATCAGAAACGGTAAAGTTTGTACGGTATTCAAAATCATTATAGAATAAGTCCCGCGCAGCATATTCATTTGTACGCCAGAAAGGATCATCTATACGCTTGTTGTTCAAAAGGTCTGCCAATACCGAACCGGGTACACGGGCAGGAATCCATTCTTCTGAATCAGCCTGCCTCATCTGCCATCCTTCGTTTAAAAATATTTTTCTCAATTTTTAAACCCCCAGTACTTTTATAACTGACTACCTATTGTAACATTAAGGTTTCTCCCAAACCAATAAGTATCTCCAGAAAAGCTTCCTTGTTATTTTTGCGTTTGGAAGATGTTTATTTGCAAGTGCCTGTATCTCATCCATAGTCATATATTTGTCATGCTTACAGTGTCTTTCCCATACTTCTTTAGAATGTTCATCGTCTTTTTGCAATCTGCCGTTTTTAATCAGGTTCATGATTACATTAGGTAAGAATGCGATACTCCACAAAAGATAATCGCTTAATGTTTTTGCTTTTGCTAGATCCAGTATTATGAGCTTTCCGCCTTTTTTAAGTTTATCCTTGGCAAAACAAAGAAGCCATTCATAAGGCAAATGGTGTGCCGTGGCAGTTGTTATAATGACATCAAGGCTGTTGTTTTCAAATTCCAGGTCCAGAATATTTCCGCAAATGTACTCAATATTTTTGCCAGGATGCAAAACTTGTGCTTTTTCAATCATCAAGTCTGCAATGTCAACTGCAATTACTTTTTTTACTTTTTGGGAAAGCATAAAGGAAAGTTCTCCCTTACCGCAGCCTATATCAAGGCAAGTTTCTGCGTTATCGGGAATAAATTTCATGAGTTGGTTAAAATAACAGTTATTATGATTCCATTTTGGCTCATCAAGTTCCGATATTTCATTAAAGTCAGCTTTTATAATGTCATAATCATAATCTTCCATGTTAATACACCGTATTATCGTATAAATCAATCAGTAATATATCCAGCTTATAAATTGAAAATGGTAAGAAATCTCCAAAGGATTCCAATTTATAATACCATAATATTACGGGACGTATTGTAACAATTACCTTAAAAATTTGTATAGACTTTTTACTGCCAGAATTAATGTGGGTCAATATATGTTTATTATCTTATAGTCTTAATCCAGACAATAAAATACTTTATATCATGCATTACATTGTTTCCTCTTTTGAAATAGCTGCTCAATAATAATATTTAAACCAATTCCCAGTGCAACCAGCAATCCTCCAATAAAAGTTTGGGATGATAAAGTGTTTTTCATAATCAAATCCAGAATAATTCCGGCAAAGACCTGTCCTACAAAAGAAAGTAATGTAAGTTGAAATGCTGAAACTTTTGGCACAGTGATGTTGTATAAAAGTACCACAACCACGCCCAGCACTCCACCTAAATATGCCCACCAGGGAACCTGGAATGATCCTATTGCCGATAACTCGTCCCTTCCAAAAAGGAACATGACAATAGTTGCAGGAAGAAGGCCTGCCAAATGATTTAAAAACGATCCGGCCACTGCCGAAGTTTGTCCCGCAAGGCTTGCATTAATCATTCTTGAAATTACAACGCTGATACCAGTGCAAAATGACAGAATCAATGCCAATGCAGCCTCTACAGTAGCTCCGTATAACATCCAAAGGATCCCCGCAAGGCAAAAAACAAAGCCAATTAAAGTTGCGCTGCTTATACGCCTTTTTTGCATTTCAAACAATCCAAGGCCATCTATGATTACAGACAAAAGAGTCTGTGCCAGAAGACTCAGGGCAAGAATGGCTGTCAAACTGATTTTACCAAAAGCAAGATTATTGAATACAGTCGTAATTACCCCTATTACACCGCCAAGGTACATCCAAAACGGCAATTTCTTTTTAGGAAAAGCAGGCTGCTTTAAAATCCTCAGACAAATCCAGGCAAAGATAATGCCGACAATATGAATAAGCACGGTTGCCGGATAAACACCATATGCATTGGTCAAATCACCGTTGCATAAAACCATTAGGGCTATAACAACACCGGTTAGCAAAGAAAAAAAGTAATACATATCGCTTACCTCCCGCTGCTATTATAGGATGTGCTCTTGACAGACAACTATGACATATGTCCTAATATACAAAGAATAATTTTTTTGTAAATCTCAGGTGAAGTTGAATGGAAACCTTACCAATCATCCCAAAATACGAATCTGTACTTAAGCCTTATGGTATCTCAGCCCATGATTGTATCTGCCTGCGCTTTCAGCAAGGTGAATTTGTTATTCGGCAAGGCTTTCCCATCGACTATTTATTTTTCATGGTAAAAGGAGCCGTACAGACAATCATAATGAATGCAGCAGGACAAGAAATATTGCTCAATCATTCTTTTAAAGAGGGGGCATTTGGCGAGGTTGAGCTGTTCCTTGGAGAAAATACCGCAATTTCCAATGTGCAGGCTGAAACAGAATTAATCTGTCTGTGCCTTCCGCAAAAGATAGCATTAGAATATATGCAGACTAATCCAAAATTTACTCTGCAGCTTGGTAAGGATCTTGCCTCAAAGCTTCAGCACAGCACTTACAACATTCTTACTGTCTCTACCCGAAGCGCTTTAAAGCGTCTATGCTCTTATTTACTGGCAGAGCAAAAAGACGGAATATTCCGCGGAAAATTGGCTGAAGCTGCACGAAAAATAGGAGTAAGTTATCGTCACCTGTGGCGGATGATGAATAAACTTTGCGAGGACGGCATTATTTCCAAACAGGAAGAAGGATATTACATCAAGGATATTCAGCGCCTTAAGAATGAAAGCAAGGAATAACCTTCATAATTAGCCTATATTTTGATAGAATTCAAAAAGGCATCTTTTTCCAAAATCATAGGAGTAACAGAGCCCTCATAAAAAATTACCGGCTCTCCTACAACTTTTCCGCCAAGTTTTTTTAAGATGCCTACAGTAATATCTCTTGCATCAATGACGATTTTATCAGCTCCAAGATTAAAAATTTCACTCAGGGAAAATACAGCTAATTTATTACCAATACCCATTCCTCGCAGGCTTTTATTAACTGCAAATCTCCCCCAATGCCATTCATTTTCTACAATCCAGCCGGCCACTATTCCAACAATTTCAGAATCTATTCTGGCACACCACCATACCGGTCTAAATTCCTCTTTAATATCATGCAATTCGACGGGAATATTCTGCTCATAGGCAAAAACATCTTCTAATAGATTAAAGGCTTCTTTCTTTAGATTAACATGTAACCTTTCCAATACAAGCTCCATATGCTTTTCCCTCTCTGAATAATGGCCTTTTTAGTGTTCTGCTATTAATATAGCATAAAAATATCATGGAATTTAAGATATAATGTTATTGAATTGATTTTGTAACAAATAACATGTGAAACGTCAGCTAAGACTTTTGCTATTTATATTCAATTTGCCTGAAATAGCCAGAAGCAAGCTTTTAGCGTTCATTCTACCAGACAACCATAGTTAAATCCGAAATAAACAAGCAGAAACGGCAATGCATCCAATAATAAATGCCTTCCTTATATTGGAGTGAGGCTCTCCGTTAATTAAATATAGATGTTACTAAAAAAGAGCAGTATCTGTAAAGGTTCCATATTTTTGTTATACAAATCTCACTCTTCATAATCCCTATCCTGAATTATTGTCTTCATATATCTAAGATTACTTATTCATAAGCCTGTTTTTAGGCATGAAAAAACCGACTTATTCAATATGTAATAGGCCGGTTGCACCACTTGCTCCTCATATACCAAGGTGCCCAAAGTAAAGGTATATGCATCATTGCTTCCCATTTATTACTAAGGTGTGTTTATAGTGGTAATTATAGACGCTTTTGTTCTGACTTAAGCAGTAATTAATTTCTCAAATTAGCTCACAGAAAGCATCTCCATGTAACGTTTCTAGTTTAATATATGAGTGCCAATGAATCTCTTCAAGAAACTAACGTCACAAAACGCTGAAACCCTTTAAAATAAATACTTTCAGAACACTATTCAATATATAATATTTCCGGTCTGTTTTTTTATAACATTTTTTTGCATGCTTCGCTGAACCATGACAAGCTAAAGAGAAATTAACGTAAACTTATTGAGAAAAGAGTTTGTATATTAAGGCTATCCGCTTCAGACTATTGGCAAACCGCATCAGAACTATCCGATTGATTTAATATAACGTATTTCTTTTAGCCCCACACCCATGATATCAATTATCTGGGATGTATTATCATGTTTAAAACCAATTTTCTCATAGAACTTCCTTGCCCGTGCATTATCTTCCAGGACCCAAAGCTCTACATTTGTGAAATTACTTTTATGTATTTCGTTAAGTCCCCATACTAATAATTCCGTTGCTATTCCGCTTCCCCAAAACTTTGGCAATAAATAAATCCTCCAAAGCTCTGTCCAGGACTTGTCATTATTGCTGTATCTGCACTTTCCAAAAGAAATGAATCCGGCTGGCTCATTATCTTCAAATACAATGGCACTTGTTGGTGAGCCCTCTGTCAGTTCTCTAATAAAGCTTTTTGTCCTTCTTTCAGCAGAAAAAACAACATTTAAAATATTATCAGGAATAATATCCTTAAATCCCGCCTTTGATGACTCTGAATGGATTCTTCCCAATATTTCAGCATCATCTATATTGGCATACCGTATTAATCTGCTCATAGATAAATCACCATCTGATTAAATAGGCTCTCCACAGTTCTTGCAGAATTTTGCATCTTCATCATTAAGGCAACTGCAAGCCTTACATCTTATTTTTATAACTTCCTTTGTTGTCTGTGATTTTGCAATATTATCAACCACATCTATATTGCTGATTATGTCGTTAATCATTTTACCCTTTGCTTCATTAAAGGGTTTTAAATCCTCTCTTGCTTCGTCAGGGTCAAGCTTAAGCCCAGAGCCGGCTACTCCTTTTGCACCAATATTTGACACAATGCCTCCCGCTAACATTAGTACAAAACCTATTACAGAGTTCAAAAAGGATGGTGGATTGCTGAATGGATCTGCAAATGGATCTCTCATAAAGTTTGCCATGGAGAAGAAAACAGAGATAAATAAAATAAAGCCTAAAGCCATCATCCCTATTCCGATATAGTAAGTTACTTTTCTTTCTTTTGATATTTTAGACATACGCCCCTCCTGAATAATTCAATTATGTTCTTACAACGTATATTCAAAGTCCATATCTATGGTTAGAGTTTATTGTGCATACCTGTACTAATATGCATTACCAAAATATTTTTACCACACTAATGCCAGTTAAGAACAGAATATCAAAAATCCCGCGGTCAATAACGATTTTCATTATTGATTGCGGGATAATAATCAAACTGATTTTTCTAGTAGACTCGATTTATCTCTCCTATGTTAAATCCAAAACCATTTTTATATGTAGAATTCCATCCATCATAAAATCATCTGATACTTGCTTAAATCCTACTTTTTCATAAAATTCTTTTGCATAAGATTGTGCCTCTATAATTATTCTTTCTGCGTTCATTTTCTCCTTAGCAATTTTTATGCCTTCCAGCATAATTCTTTTTCCTAAACCGCAGCCTCTGTTTACAGTCAATACTCTTCCAATTGATACATCTTCAAAAGAAACACCTTTGTCGATAACCCTTAAATATGCCTTAATTCCTGTATCATCTTTAAGATATACATGATATGAATGCTTGTCTTTGTCATCTACATCCTGATAAACGCAATTTTGTTCTACAATAAACACCTCTGCCCTGACCTTTAATATTTCATACAACTCTTCCAATGACAGTTCCTCAAATCGTTTTACAACTAACTCCATATATTCCTCTCCATCTAATTACTCTTGTGTAAAATTATATAAATCACAATATTCGACCAAATGTGCGCTATATCCTTTATTTTATATCATAAAAATTCAAATCCCGCAGCAAATGAATATTTCTATTGCATATACTACGGGATTATTAATTATTTTTATTGAGTGAACTTTATTCTTTTTAGTTGGAGTTTGATTATATTATTACATTCTAAATTTAACAATACAGTCATTTATAATTACGTCTGTATATTTAAAATAAACTCCGCTCCAAACCGAAATCCCTCAAACCCTTATCCCT
>JAAYAD010000005.1 GCA_012719545.1 Clostridiaceae bacterium | reverse complement strand
TTCAGCGTTTTTTCTTCCCTTAAGACCTCAATCACTATTTTTGCTTTTTCTTCCGGTGTAAAATTTCTTCTCTTTTCCATAGTTCCATACTAACTTATTTTGGCCGTTTTGTCTGTCTTAATTTCTGGTATCATTATAGGATTTGCTCCATTGCCCACATCACGTCTGAGAATCGTTCTATGGCATTTTTGTATGCGAAGTTTTGAACATATACATTTTGCTCACATAGCTTACTGAATGTGCGGATGTTGATAAGATATGCCTCGGTTTCTGCTTCAGCATCAATATGTACTTCAAACGTTATGCTGTTTAGTATGCAGGAAGCAGATAGAATGCAGGTGTCGCCTGAGGAAAGGCGAAATAAAG
The DNA here is from genome assembly GCA_012719545.1 of Clostridiaceae bacterium. Lineage (GTDB taxonomy): Bacteria > Bacillota > Clostridia > DSM-8532 > DSM-8532 > DTU059. The sequence continues at coordinate 2,355 of JAAYAD010000005.1, read as the reverse complement.
TTACCTCACGCCCATCCTCTGACAATATATACACTCTCAAACCGCCGCTTTTTATTATAAGCACACCAACACATTGGTTGTCTCTGCTGTGAATGTTAGAACCTTTTTTATATGATACTTTTGAGATGTTTTTTAAAAGCTCATCCAGCTCGGATTCACTGAGCTTATCCCAGAAATCCAGGTGAGAGCTTATAAACTTCAATTCATCTTTATTAATCATATTTTTTCCTTCCCTATGTAAGCCTTATTATATCAAATTTAATCATCCATTTTCCATTCATTAAAAGTATTCATAACTAATATTAAGCTATTAGTAGCAACAACCACATATTAAAAACTACCCAACAACGAGTCTTAAATCACTGTCTTCGTTTCCCACGATAATTATGTATATTAGTTGCTGAGGAGAATAATAACTTCCACGTCGTCTAATGAAATAATTGTTGTTATATGATTTAAAATTCATATTCATTATAAAGCTCTGTATATGTTTATTAACGATGGTTCATGGGCTTCTAATATTGCTGCGGGTTGGCACAGGTGTCTGGATGTGCTGGGCCAAATTATTAATGGTGAAGCAATTGTGTGGGATGATAATTCGGCTGAATTACAGGAAATCTATAAAAAAATGAAATTTAATCAGAACTATTAAAGGTTAAAAGTTATTCTGTTTCAAAAGAAGATTTTATGGGAATGACCTGTTCGTGTTTTTGAATCCTTCAATGGCTTTGTCCAAAAATCTGTGATTGCTGAAGTTTAAATAAAAGATAGAATTCCAAATATGCAGAAGTTTAGGTAGTGCTCTGTTGCTAGCTATTGGGAAAAACTAACTTGTGTTATAAAATAAATTATATCTGAATCTTTTTCTATGGAACCAGATTTGTGGTTAGGTAAGGAAAGGATGAAATAAGAATGGAAAAGAAAAAAGACATTTTATCAATAGTTATTATTGTTCTATTGATTGTCATCTCAGCAACAGGAGTACTGTCTTTGGATTTCTAAAAAAGCTTTGAAACTACCAATCAATATGGTGAAGTGGTCAAAATGTATGCAGTGGAATATATTTGACTGATACTCCATGAAGTGATACACAGGACTTTTACGTAAATGTTACAATACATTATTATCTGAAAAGCTTATTTTATTACATTAAACTGCCTTATTAAATCGAGATAAAAATAACTATAAAAATTATCCATAAAGATATATAATGTAGGTACATATCTGAAATGATTTAATGATAAAAAATAAATGACAGTCACATAGACAAAAGGATGAGGGTTTTCCCAAAAACATGGCTTAAGACTCTTTTTGGCATCCGGCCTGTTTGTGTACTGAGTTGGATGATTCATTAACTTATAAGGAGATATTATTATGACCGAAAAGTTTATTAATTTAACTCTGGAGAATATAAAAGATGAGCATTTATGCTGCATAATAAAAGACAATGAGATTCATCCGGGTGTAGAAGCTAAAAGATTGTGGCTGGGAGAGCGCTTAAAAGAAGGACATGTATTCAGAAAATTAGACGCAAAAGGATCCTGCTTTATTGAGTATGCTCCTTTGGAATATGCATGGACACCTATAGTAGGTCAAAATTATTATTACATATATTGCTTATGGGTGGATGATAATTTTAAAGGTAAAGGTTATGGCAAGGCATTGATGGATTATTGCATTTCTGATGCAAAGGGAAAAGGTATGTCGGGTGTGTGTATGCTAGGCTCCAAAGAGCAAAAATTCTGGCTTTCCGATCAAAACTTTGCTAAAAAATACGGATTTAAAGCAGTTGATTTTACGGAAGATGGCTATGAACTGCTGGCACTTTCCTTTGACGGAACAGTTCCGAGCTTTACTGAGAAAGCAAAAAAACAGCGGATTGAAAATCAGGAATTAACCATTTACTATAGCCTTCAATGTCCATATGCTCTGCAGGGGATTGAAGAAATCAGACAATACTGCAATGAAAATAATGTAAGTGTTTCAATCATTCCAGTGGACTCTCTTGAAAAAGCCAAAGATCTGCCTTGTGTTTTTAATAACTGGGGTGCCTTCTATAAAGGAAAATTTGTGAGCGTTAACCTTTTGAATGGGGAGTTAGTAAAGAAAATTTTGAATGATTGAGGCCAGTATTATAATTAGAGCTCGTTTATTTAATTCCACTATTGAACGAAATATTGGTACATAAGTAAGAAAGGGTAATTGGTATTACCCTTTCAGACTGAAGACAAAGCTCACTGAAAAGTGGGCTTTTTTTATCTAAAAGAGTAGTTAAGGACATAACAATCATGGTATAATATAAATACATGAAACGCTCATGTAATAAGGATTTCAAGGTGATTATGTGCTAAATAA
>JAAYAD010000090.1 GCA_012719545.1 Clostridiaceae bacterium | reverse complement strand
TTATTTAGCACATAATCACCTTGAAATCCTTATTACATGAGCGTTTCATGTATTTATATTATACCATGATTGTTATGTCCTTAACTACTCTTTTAGATAAAAAAAGCCCACTTTTCAGTGAGCTTTGTCTTCAGTCTGAAATGAAGATTTAATATCTTCATTTTTTATGGTGTCTTTTTCTTAAAAGATTGCTACGTTGACATTAAATTTTTTTTGCCTTAAAATGTGCGAGGATTGAGATTAAGACTGAGACTGCCAGCGAGACACCAACTTTGAAACGCAATCGACAACTGCATTTTCAAGTTGGCTTAAGGGTAGTCTTTTTGAAACGCGAATTTTACAGGCAGGGGAGAACAAAATGCAGGAAGTTTATGAATTTTTGAAGAAATGCGAAACCTATTATTTGGCAACTGTAGAAGGAGACCAGCCAAGGGTCAGGCCATTTGGCACAGTGGACATCTTTGAAGGCAAACTTTATATCCAGACTGGCAAGGTAAAAGCTGTTTCCAGACAGATTCAGGAAAACCCCAAAGTTGAACTTTGTGCGTATGCAGACGGAAAGTGGCTGAGAGTAACAGGCAAACTTGTAAGAGATGACAGGGTGGAAGCAAAAAAACATATGCTTGATAATTATCCCGAACTTCAATCTATGTATTCAGCTGAAGATGACAACACAGAAGTTCTGTACTTTACTGATGCAACAGCAACCTTTTATTCATTCACCGAAGAACCAAGGGTAATTAAGTTTTAGTAAACAGTGTAACTAAACAGGTTAATTAAACAGGGCTTTCAGGTAAATTCTCAATTGCTGTTTTTTGCAATTAAGTTTACCCGAAAGCCCTGTATTGTTATTTTTTCGTAAACTGAACCGTTTTAATTCTCAAGTGAAGCGATTTTATTTCAAATTGAGAAAATCTCTGAATACGCGGCAGCTCTCAATTGCGTCCTGACTGTTATCCATTTCACTGTAAATGCGAAGCAGTGGTTCTGTACCGGAAAAGCGGCAAATAATCCATCCACCGTTTTTAAAGTACACCTTGCATCCGTCCTGGTAAGAAACCTTTTCAATCTCCCAGGGGAACTCCGGAAGCTTTTTGTCCTCAAAAAGAATTCCCATAAGCTTTTCCTTGTATTTGGGGGTCATATGGAAATCTGACTCATGCATGACAAAGTTTCCATACCGTTCATGGATGTCCTCCAATATCTCTGTAAAGGACTTTCCAAGCACGCTTCTCATTTCAATGAGGAGTGCGCCTGCATAAATGCCATCCTTGCCATGGATATGGCCGCGGACTGTTAAACCACCTGAGGATTCGCCGCCAATTACGGCATTTGTCTCATCCATTTTAGAGGAAATGTACTTAAAGCCAACGGGAACCTCATAGCACCTTTCGCCGAAACTTTCGGCCATTCTGTCAAGACAGTGGGTGGTGGCAACATTTCTTACAACGGGGCCTTTCCAGCCTTTATACTCATGAAGGTAATAGTAAAGCAGTACAAGAATATCATTGGGATGGATGAAGGTTCCGTCCCTGTCAATCAGGCCTATTCTGTCGGCATCTCCATCTGTTGCTATACCAAGATCATACCCGCCCTGAACAACTCTTCCGGAAAGGGATCCAAGGGTTTTAATGCTTGGGGAGGGGAGCCTGCCGCCAAACAAGGGATCGTGTCTGTCGTGCATAACATCAACATTGCAGCGGCATGTAAGGAGTATGGTCTGCAGTGTAGTACGGCTTACGCCAAACATGGGGTCAAGAAGGATTTTTAAATTTCCGTTCTTAATTGCCGTAGTGTCTATAACCTGTAAAATGCTGTCTATGTAGTCATTCTGAGGGTCTATTTCTTTTATCAGCCCCGCAGAAATTGCCTCACTGTATTCCATGGTTTTTAACTCAGACAAATTAAGTTTTGCAATCTGAGCTTCAATTTCATCGGTAACCTCTTTTGAGGCATCCCTTCCGCCTCTTGTAAAGACTTTTACTCCGTTGTATTCCGCCGGATTGTGGCTTGCGGTAACTGCCAGGCCAAAAAATGAGTTCTTTCTCTTAGCCTCAAACATGATCATTGGAGTTGGCGCATCATGATTGATTAATTGAACCTCAATACCTTCTGCGGCGAATACGCAGGCAATCCACTTTGCTGCCAGATCGGACAAAAACCTTCGGTCATAGCCTATAACAACAGGACTTTTTTCCTCGTTTTTCTCTTTTAATATTTTAACAAGTGCAAAAGAAAGCACTTCAAGATTTTCGCGGGTAAATTCATCCCCGATGATTCCACGAAAGCCTCCTGTTCCGAACTTAATCATAGAACATTCCCTCCTTTGATGGGGGTTATTTTATCACTGCCTATTTTTCTTTTCAAGTTAAAATTGATTATTTTGTACAGTTTTAAGCCATATTTTGATTGTTTTTAGGTAAAATGTCACAATAACAAACAAAAGTACAGGATAGTCGTATTGTTTTTGCTCGTGTTAAATGACATACTTAAATCACCGAGAGGTTTTTCCCAAATTTTAATCCAGTTATATTTTTGAAGGAGGAAAGGAAAACCATGAAAAAATTTCTTACCATTCTTTTAACAGTTATCTTGATTGCCGGTACATTGGCAGGATGCGGCGGCTCATCCAGCAATCCGGGCAACACCGCAACTCCTACCGATAGCAGCACTCCTGAGCCCAAGCCGGCTTCAAAAGAGGTTACTGTTTATTCTCCTCACCCTTCTGATCCGCTGAATGACGGCGTTAAGGAATTCCAGGAAAAAACCGGAATTACAGTTAACATTGTTGCAGCTGGTACCGGTGAGCTTTTAAAGAGAATTGAAGCTGAAAGTGCAAATCCTCAGGCTGACGTGTTCTGGGGCGGCGGCGCCGACTCACTGGCAGCTTACAGCCAATACTTTGAGAAATTCATACCTGCAGATATTGATCAGATAGACAAGAACTATGTAAGCAGCGATAATCTCTGGACTGGCGAATCTCCGCTTCCGATGGTTATTATGTACAACAAGAAGCTTGTAAGTGAAAACGATGTTCCAAAGGGTTGGGCAGATCTCCTTGATCCTAAATTCAAAGGCAAAATTGCTTACGCCGACCCAGCAAGATCAGGTTCATCCTACACAATTCTCTGCACAATGCTTACAGCATTTGGTAAGGATGACGGCAAAGGCTGGGAGTTTATTGACAAGTTTGTAGATAATCTTGACGGCAAGATTCTCGGTTCTTCCGGCGACGTTTACAAGAAGGTAGCTGACGGCGAATTCGCAGTTGGTCTTACTCTCGAAAAAGAAGCTGTTAAGTATGTAATCGCAGGAGCAGACGTTGGTATCATATATCCTGAAGAAGGAACCTCAGCAGTTCCCGACGGAATAGCTCTCGTTAAGGGCAGCAAGAACAGAGAAAATGCTGAAGCTTTCCTGAACTTCGTACTTAGCAAGGAATGCCAGAGCATGATGGCAGCCAACCACATGAGAAGAGGCGTACGTCTGGACATAGATCCACCCGAGGGTCTGCCTCCGATGAGCGAAGTTAAGCTTGTAGATTATGACTTCAGCTGGGCTTCATCTCAGAAGGAAGATATCATGAACAAATGGAAGGAAGTCATTATTGACTAATCTAGCTTAAATATTACAAAAGAATTTTAAAAGCTGCGTGCCGATGTCAATAAATACTGCGTCTGCACGCAGTTTACTTAAAAAAGTAAAATTTATTGCAGCTGTCGCATTAACGCAAAAATATTAGAGGGGATGAATGATTTGAGTTATAATGTAAAAATATGCAATGTTATAAAGAGATATGGAGATTTTACTGCAGTTAACGATGTCTCCCTCGACATAAAGGAAGGTGAATTCTTTACTCTTCTTGGACCGTCCGGATGCGGAAAGACAACTCTTCTTCGCATGATTGCCGGATTTAATTCCATAGACGAAGGAAAGATATTTTTTGGCGATAAATTAATTAACAATATTGATGCTCATAAACGTGATGTGGGTATGGTGTTCCAGAACTATGCCATTTTCCCGCACCTAAATGTTTATGATAATGTCGCCTATGGACTTAAGGCGCGCAAAGTACCAAAGGATGAAATTCATACCCGTGTTATGGAGGCCCTTAAAACAGTCCAGATTGAAGACCTTAAAAACAGAAAACCTTCTGAGCTGTCGGGAGGCCAGCAGCAGCGTGTTGCTCTTGCAAGGGCCATTGTAATAAAGCCCGGAGTGCTTCTTATGGACGAGCCCTTGTCCAACCTTGACGCAAAGCTTCGTATACAGATGAGAACAGTAATTCGCAAACTGCAGAAGGAATTGAACATCACAACAATTTATGTAACCCATGATCAGGAAGAGGCACTGGCCATTTCCGACAGAATTGCAATTATGAATAAGGGCCGCCTCATGCAGGTGGATAAACCCACAACCATATACCAGAAACCGGAAAACATTTTTGTTGCAGGCTTTATAGGTACATCCAACTTCATTGACGGAACAGTAACCAAAATTGATGGCGACATGACAGCTAACATTAAGCTTAATGCCGGACTTGAGTTCTCAATGAAGCTTAAGAAGAATATCACAGGCCCGGTACAGATTTCAATAAGACCCGAGCAGTTTATTATAAAAGATGCAAATGAACCAGGCATATCCGGTGAAATTCAGATGTATACCTTCCTGGGTGACTTTGTCGCCTATGAGGTTGAACTTTCAAACGGGCAGACAGTTAATGTCAACGAATATACCAAGGATATTGAATTTGTAAGGCCCATAGGTGAGAAAGTAAGTTTAACCTTTGACACCAACAAGATCAATGTATTTACTCAGGATGGCACGGAGGTGGTGTCATGACGGCAAAGGCTGGCAAATTTAAACTTCGCTTTGACTTCTGGTCTATTGTCAAATACACCGCCATAGTGCTTCTGATAGTATTTTTGGTGTATCCTACCTTCAGGCTCTTTTTCCTGAGCATCAGCGATAACAAAGGCGGATTTACGCTTAAATACTTTAAAACCTTTTTCACCAAAGCCTATTATTACAGGACACTGAAAAACAGCTTTGCCACATCGGGAATCACTACAGTTTTTGCAATTTTGCTTGGTGTGCCCATGGCATACATAACAACCAGATATAATATATGGCTTAAGAAGACCATAGATATACTTGTTATTATGTCTTTGATGTCACCACCCTTCATTGGTGCGTATTCCTGGATAGTATTGCTTGGAAGAAACGGCTTTGTTACTAAATTGTTTGAAAAAATAGGAATTACCATACCTCCCATTTACGGCTTTGGCGGCATAGTACTGGTATTTACCCTTAAGTACTTCCCATATGTTTACCTGTATGTTTCAGGTGCATTAAAGAGCATTGACCGTTCCCTGGAAGAGGCGGCGGAAAATCTGGGCTCGGGCAAGTTAAGAAGGATTCTTACCATAACCCTTCCTGTAATTATGCCTACCTTAGGTGCCAGCGCAATTATGGTATTTATGTCCTCTTTGGCCGACTTTGGTACACCGATGCTCATAGGAGAAGGCTACAAAGTGCTGCCTGTTCTGGTTTATGAGGAGTTTATGAGTGAAATGGGCGGTAATGCCAATATGGCAGGCGCTCTCAGTATAATAGTAATCCTTTGCTCAACAACGGTTCTTCTGCTTCAGAAGTACGTTATTTCGCGCAAGAACTACATGATGAATGCAACCCGTCCTCCGGCAGTTATTGAGGTTTCCAAAGGCAAAAAGCTTTTGCTGACATCTCTGTGCATGTTTGTGACAATACTTGCGTTCCTGCCTCAGGTAGTGGTTATAGTTACATCCTTTATAAAAACCAATGGACCTATTTTTGTAGAAGGATTCAGCCTGGGAAGCTACGAAAAGATTTTCTACAAGATACCGAAAAATATTGCAAATACCTTTATATTCTCCTTTATTGCAATTGCCATTATAGTAGTTTTCGGTATGCTTCTGTCATATCTCTTTGTTAAAAGGAAGAGCAAGACAACGGGGATGCTGGACGTTCTGGTCATGCTGCCATACGTTATTCCCGGAGCGGTGCTTGGCGTAAGCATGCTGGTTGCATTCAACAAGCCGCCTTTGATGCTATCAGGTACAGCGGCTATAATGATAATCGCATATGTTATAAGAAAGATGCCACACACCGTACGTTCAAGTACTGCCATACTGTACCAGATTGACCCCAGTATTGAAGAAGCTTCAATTAACCTTGGCGTATCGCCCATGAAGACATTCTTCAAGATTACCGCTCCCATGATGGCGCCTGGCGTGCTTTCCGGAGCTATCTTAAGCTGGATTACCACCATCAACGAGCTTAGCTCAAGTATTATGCTCTATGGTGGAAAGACCGCGACCATTTCTGTTTCAATATACACAGAAGTAGTTCGTTCAAACTATGGTACTGCGGCTGCACTGGCATCCATACTCACAGTTACCACCATGCTTTCTCTGGTACTGTTCAACAGGGTAAGCAAGGGCAAGGTTTCTGTGGTATAAGATTCTATGATATAATAAAAAAGCTGAAAATTTGCTAAATTAATAATACTCCTAATATTCCTTAAATTAAGGAAGCACAAATTTCAAGAATATCAGGAGTTGATTGGGTGATGTAATGCGTTCCGCAAAAAAGAAAAGTATGAGTTTTTTTACAAAGTTGTTTGTATGCTTTGCTTTTCTCAGTATACTGCCTGTTGCTGTACTCGGAACGCTTACTCACTTTATTTCTTCCGATATTTCAATGTCAAATCTTGAGAAACAGGCCGCCAATATTGTTGACACGGTAAGCAGCAATATTGAATTAACCATTGCTGAGTATAAGCTAGCTCTTTCATATTTCTGCGGGGACAGTGAAATTATTGAAGCATTGAGTGGAAGCATATCTGAAGAAATCAGTACTGTTATTTACAATAAAATGTTCATGCTGCTTGCGGGCAAATCGTCAATGGTTTCCATGCATTTGATAAAAGCAGACGGAAGCTTTGAAATATCTACCAGTCAGATTCCAAAAAAATATAATGTGAGAAATCGGGGCGGCTGGGGTATTTTCCGAGAGCTTGGCACTTCAAAAGATGTCGTGGTCTATTCCAACAGGTATTTAATGGATAATGGAAAATTCAATTCAATTGCTATTGGTCAAAGCATCAGAAAAGGCGATAAAATTATAGCCTATGCCATTATTGACATACCTGAAGATGTTATAAAAACCGCAACTAATCTTGCAAACGCCTCAATTTCAATCCGTTATGCGGTCATGGATAAGAACTATTACCTCATTTACAACGAAATTTTTAATAACAGCATCTTCTTAAGCAACGAATTTCGCAGCATAATGAAGGATGCAGGAAATGACCGGGGATTAGTGCTTGAGGAGCCGACAAGATTAATTACATGGACTTCGACTGAAGGCCAGTATCCCATTACGGTCATTGCTTCAGTTCCGCTTGAATTGGTAAAGATGAATAACAACTATATTATGGTGACAACAGTTGTTATTGCATTTGTATCTATTTTGCTGTGTCTCATCCTGTCATTGCTTCTGGTCAGTAATCTGACAAGGCCCATGAAAGCCATAGTCAATACAATGAATAAGGTTCAGAGCGGGGATATTGATTCCAGGGTGGAGCTTAGCGGCAATGATGAATTCGGATATATAGGAAACAGCCTTAATCATATGCTGGACAAACTTAACGAGCTTCACAGAACCGATCTTGAAAAGCAGAACAGGCTGAGGCTTTCTGAAATTAAGGCTTTGTACGCGCAGATAAATCCTCATTTTCTGTATAATACTTTGGATTCAGTAAAATGGCTTGCCAAGCTCAATGGAATTGACGAGATTGTACAGATTGTTTCACAGCTTGGAAAACTTCTTAAATACAGCATAAACAACAAAAAGGATTTTGTTCACGTTTATGAAGAAGTAAGGCTGGTTGAAAGCTATATTTCCATACAAAAAATAAGGTACGATGATAAATTTGAGGCCAACATAGACATAGATGAGGAAATTATGCCCTGCAGAATTCCTAAATTCATTATTCAGCCCATAGTGGAAAATGCAATTATACACGGTATTGAGGATAAGGTAGGCAAAGCCACTCTTAATATCAGGGGCTGGCTTGAGGATAATAAAATCTTTTTTGAGGTAAAAGATGACGGTGTCGGAATGAGTGAGGACAAATTGCGGCAGATCCGGGACATGATGCAGTACCCTGAAACGGAAAAAAGCAGGGGAAAGGACAGCATTGGCTTATCCAATGTTGATAAAAGGATAAAATTATATTACGGAAAAGAATACGGACTTACCATTGAAAGTAGCCTGGATACCGGTACCGTGACACGTATTGTATTGCCATATTGGAATACTTTAATCAGAGACAGTGGAGGACAGACAGATAATGATTAGAGTAGTGGTGGTTGAGGATGAAGCATTGGTAAAAAAAGGCCTGATTCTCACAACTGACTGGGAGAGATTTGATTGTGAGGTGGTGGGAGAGGCATCAAACGGCATAGAGGGCCTGGAAAAGATACTGAAGCTTAAACCCGACATCGTATTAACCGACGTCCGCATGCCCGGTCTTGACGGAATAGGAATGATAAAAAAGGTCAAAGAGAATGATCTGGACCCTGTGTTTATTATAATTTCCGGATACAGTGACTTTGAAAATGCAAGACAGGCTGTAAAGCTGGGCGTGTGTGATTTTTTGGTTAAGCCAATTGACGACGATGATTTGGTTCATGCGTTGGAAAATGCATGCAGCGCAGTGCGGGACAAACAGAGAATCAATAAAATCCAGAATAAGATGGAAGATATGACTGAAAGCAAAGTCATGCTGTTTAAGGAATATCTTCTGGATGAAAAGAAGGACGACTATGTCGCCCGTGCAATCAGATATATAAAACATAATTATTATAAAGACATAAACGTAAAAAGCGTGGCCGAGAGCCTCTATATCAGCGAAGGGTATTTAAGCCGTTTGTTTAAAAATGAGGTAGGCCAGACCTTCGGCGATTATCTCACCTACTACCGAATAAAAAAAGCATGCGAATTCCTAAGGCAGCCTGACAAGAAAATCTATGAGGTTGCCAACATGATAGGGTATAAAGATCAGCATTATTTCAGCGTGATTTTTAAAAAACTGGTAGGTGTTACGCCCAAGGAATTCAGAGAAAAATTAGAGTAAAATGGGGAGTTTTATGATAAAGAATATTGTTTTTGACATGGGGAATGTTTTACTGGCATATAACCCTGTTGAATATGTAAAATCAGTTATTCAGGATGAAGCTGCAGCGTCTGCGGTCTTAAATGAATTGTTCTATGGTCCCGAATGGATTATGCTGGATGCCGGAGAGATTACGGATGAGGAAGCTGTAAAACGTGTTAGCTCAAGGATTCCGCAGTATTCTGAACAAGTGAAAACAGCAATGGATAAGTGGCATTCCATTCTGACTCCCATTGAAGGCATGCCGGACTTAATTGAGGATCTGAAGGAAAAGGATTACAAGATATATCTATTGTCCAACACAAGCCTTCGCTTTTACAACTATTACAATAAGGTTGATATGTTCCGCCACTTTGACGGCTATCTGATTTCAGCCAAAGAAAGACTGTTGAAGCCTGATCCTGCCATTTACAGACGCCTTTTAACCAAGTTTAATCTAAAAAGCAGCGAATGCCTTTTTATTGACGACCTGCCCCAGAATATTGAAGGAGCTAAAAAGGTTGGCTTCCGTGCCCATTTGTTCCGCGGCTCAAAAACACTGAGGAATTATTTAAAGGAAGAGAGCATCATATAAAAGAATTTACATCTGATATACAACCCAAATAATCAGCAATACTAAATAGCCGAATTTAAGCATAACGAATGGGGAACCAATAAGGTTCCCCATAAGTGTCACATTAATTTTTAAGTTTTGGGCTTGAATTATTTCTGAAATTATTTATAGTTTATTTATAGTATTTGTCGTATGCAGCCGCTCTTTCGTCGATAATTGCCTGACCGCCTGAATTGAGGTAATCCTGCATGCCTGCATCAAATACCTCATCGAATTTATCGGGTGATGCGACGATGGACTGAATTAAGAATGTATCGCGTTTTTCTGAAAGTACGGGACCCATGCCTTCTTCAGCCTTGATTTCGCCAACATGAACAGTAGGTGTGGTCTTGCCGTCGTTTTTGGCTGTTGCGAATGCTTTTTCAATAAATCTCTTGTCAACTCCGCCATAGCCATATGCGAGGGACTTGATGGTAAGGTCGGGGTCACCAAGATCCAATCCGTTTATGGTTATGGTGTAGTCTATATTATTGGGGGAGTTCATAATCTTGGGGTCACCGCTTGGCGCTGCGATGAGCTTGATGGAACCGTCGGGCTGAACCTCATGAGTGACTCCCTCTTCACCTATCTGGAGGAATTTGCGGTTTTCAAACTTGCTGATCCAGTCAAGATAAAGAAGGGATGCAAGAGGTTCGTCGTTGGTTGCGGGGAAGAATATCTTGCGGTCAACTGTGCTTCCTACAAACTTAACATATTTTCCGGCTTCGTTCTTGAATGGATCCACTGCAATGTAAGCTGCGTCAGGTCCTACAAGCTTCTGTAAGTTCGCATGGATACCTTCATCACCGTTTCTGTAAGGATAGTCCCAGTTATGAATGAAAGCACCAACGTAACCGGCTTTCATAAGGTTATCCTCAGTTGTGTCACCCTTGCCGTAGAGGGGGAAGTCCTGCCATATAAGGCGTTCGTTGTACCATTTGTTGAGAAGTCTTACGCCTTCCTTATATCCGGGGAACAGAAGATGTCTGTCATCAAAGCCGTTTATATACATTTCTCTTTCGCTCATATTGTCCGGGAAGAAGGCTGCGAACAGGTTGTTTGCGCGCCAGCCCACGTCAAAGCTAATAGAGAAAGGTATCATTTTGTTGGCGTCTTTTCCGAGGAGGAGCTTGGCGTTATCTCTGAAAGCTATCAGCATATTTTCAAATTCTTCAATTGATGTGGGTTCAGAAAGACCAAGCTTTTTAAGCCAATCTTCACGAACGAATGTGTTAATCCTCATATTGTGGAAGAGCCTTGCTTCAAGGGCCCATAAAGTGCCTTTCTCGGGATCAAGGTCGTAGTATATGTTCTCTTCCTTCAGAAGATCCCAGAGATTGGGAAGCATATCCTTGTACTTTTCAAGGTAGGGAGCCAGGTCAAGAACACCGCCCATGTTTGCATAGGTCTGTATGGTGGGGTAGCTGTATGTAACGCATATATCAGGTGCGGTACCTGCGGCAAGAAGGTTGTTGATTTCATCAACTTCGGTCCAGCGCCCAACAGGGACAAATTCAACTTCTACATTGTGGTCGCGGAGCATTCCTTCTTTGATGAAGTCAGTGTAGAAATTGTCTTCCGGAGGTGTACCGCCATCGTTACCGCGGTCGTAAACCTCGACTGTGATTTTGCGAGTTTTGACGAATTTGCCGTCAACGATTTCAGCATTGGAATCATTGCCTGGGTCCTGCGAGGCTGAAGGACTTGGCGATGCCGTATCGTTTCCGGCATTCCTGGTGCCGCAGCCTGCAGCCAGAGCAATAATCATGCTTAAGGCAAGCAGAATTGATAAATATTTTTTCATATTCTTTCCTCCTTATTTATTTTTAGACACTTAGTGTCTGGGGGGCTTATTCTTTGATGGCTCCAAGGGTTACACCTGTAATAAAGTATTTCTGAAGCCATGGATAAACCAGGAGAATGGGAACCGTGGCAAACATTACGGTTGCTGCTTTAAGGGATTCTGCAAGACCCGGCCTTGAGAAGCCTTCCTGAGTGGCGACCTCAATGTTCTGAAGACTGTTAATGATGTTGTATAGCAAAAGCTGAATGGGGTAGTATTTTCTGTCGTTCATGTACATTAAAGCATCCGAAAAACCATTCCAGCGGCCAACGGCGTAGAATAAAGCCAAAGTTGCAATAACCGGAGTTGACATTGGAAGGTATATGCTTACCAGTATCCTTAACGGACCTGCACCATCCATTTCAGCAGATTCGCGAAGACTTTCTGGTATGTTGTAAAAATAGCTTCGCATAATTATCATGTTAAATACGCTGAGGCAGTAAGGAATTATAAGAACTATGGGTTTGTTCAACCAGCCAAGGTTCTTTAAAAGAAGATAAGTGGGGATGGTTCCGGGGTTAAAGTACATGGTAAATATGATCATGGCGTTGAATAAACGGCGTCCTTTAAGCTTGTCGTAGGTTAGCGGATATGCGCAGATGGTTGTCATGAAAAGTGAGACAAAGGTGCAGATAATTGTCAGTATTGCTGTCCATAAAAGGGACCAGGTATACTTTGAATCTGTAAGGACCATGCGATAAGCCTCAAAATTCAAGCCTTTAGGCCAGAGGGTAACTTCATTTCGTATTAAAGCGTCCGATGAGCTTAAAGAGCGTGCCAAAAGATTCAGCAAAGGCAGGATGCAGGTAAAAATAAGAAGCAAACAGATAAATACTATAATCCAATCACCAATTTTAGTGCTTTTAGACTTAACCATTTTATGACCTCCTTACATGATGCCGCGTTCGCCGAACCGTTTAACAATGGCATTTGCTGTTAATACGAAGATTACTCCCACTACAGACTGGAATAGACCAACCGCAGTGGTAAGTGAGAACTGGAGCCCTCTGATACCGTTTGTATAAACGAAGGTGGAGATTACGTTTGCCACATCTTTTACATAATAATTTCCGAGTGCATACGGACGATCAAATTCACTGCCCAGGATGCGTCCAAGGCTTAATATCAACAGGACGATTATGGTTGGCCGCAGTCCCGGCAGGGTTACATGCCACATTTTTCTGAAACGTCCGGCCCCATCCATTGCAGCTGCCTCGTATAGCTCGGGATTAATGGCAGTAATTGCTGCAAGATAGATAATTGTATTCCAGCCCACACTCTGCCAGATACCTAAAAATACATAGGTCCATATCCAGTGATTGGGGTCGTTCAGAAAAGGTATTGTATTAAGACCCATACGCTCCAGCACGATGTTTATAAGACCAGTGGTTGGGGCAAAAAGCTGAAGAGCCATTCCGGAGATAATAATCCATGATAAGAAGTGGGGCATGTATGCAATGGTCTGGGTGATGCGCTTAAACCTTTTAAATGCCAGTTCGTTAAGGATAAGTGCCAGTATTATCGGAGCAGGAAAACCGAATATCAAATCCAGAACGTTCAGCATTACAGTGTTGCGTAAGGCGTACAGAAAATCACGGTTTGAAAAGGCTTTGATAAAATATTCAAATCCGTAATTGTCCGCCCAGGGCATCTGCCATACGCTCTGGACAATACTGTACTTCTTGAAGGCAATTTGAATGTAAGTCATTGGTATGTACTTGAAAATAATAAAATAGGTCACTGGCAGAATCAGCAAAAGATACAATGTCCAATATCGTTTAAGATAGGAATTTTTCTTTCTTTTAACTAATGGATTCAATGCAGCAGTTTTCACTTTGGCACCCCTTTTACGTAAATAGTCCCAATAGTCGTTACGGTTGATATAATAGACGTACAAAGTTGTATTGTTATTGCATAAGTTGTATTGAAATGTAATGGTGCGTTGAAGGATGATTACAAATAAAGAATATCACGATCAATATAACATGTCAATGCAAAATATTGCATTATAGACATACAAAAAATGAAATATCTCTTTTGTATTGCGCATATTATACAAAATAAATATAATTAAGTTGTCATTACATTTAATTTAGACTTGTATTCTTGTCATCAATTGTATTATAATTAAGGAGTCAAATGATTCAAACTTGCTTAATGAACTTGAAAGAGAGGGAACTTAAGATGGCAAATGCCCTCAAATACATGGATATTGTGGACTGGACACTTGAGCAGATATCCAACGGCAATTACAAACCAAACGACAAATTTCTCTCGGAAGCTGAGCTCGGAATAAAGTTTTCCTGTTCACGCCAAACTGTGCGCCGCGCCCTGGAAATACTGGAACAGCATGGGTATATAAGCAGATATAAGGGCAGCGGAACCTATATTTCTTCTGACAAAACACGACCTAAAATCAATTCTGTCGGTATACGTCACATGACCATTGGCCTTGTCAATACATATATGGACAACTTTGTTTTTCCGAGCATTATTAGAGGCATTGAGGATGTTATTTCTTCCGCAGGCTATGGATTAATGCTGGTGTCAACCAATAACCTTGTATCGGGCGAAACCAAAGCACTTCAGTTTATGCTGGAAAGGCAGCTGGACGGCCTTATTGTGGAACCTACCAGAAGCGCCCTTCCATGTGCCAATTTGGACTTGTATCAAGCATTTTCTCAGAAGGGAATACCTATTGTCTTTATTGATTCATTCTACCCGGAGCTGCAACATCCATATATTGCTCTGGACGACGAAAAAGCTGGATATGAGGCTACAAAATATCTTATTAAAATGGGGCACAGAAATATTTCCGGAGTATTTCCCCACAGCCACCGTCAGGGACACTTGCGCTATCTGGGATATGTGAAAGCTCATACCGAGTTTGGAATTCCAATTAAAGAAGAACTTGTCTGCTGGCATTCACGGGAAAACATGAATCAGATCCTTCACAGCTATCAGTTTTTAAATCAATTGTCAATGTCAACGGCGGCTCTTTGCTACAACGATTCAACAGCCATTATGGTTATGGATTTCCTGCGTCAAAACGGAAAGAAAGTACCCGATGATATCTCAGTGGTGGGAATTGATAATTCCGAGCTGGCACGAATTGCAGGCCTTACCAGCGTGGCGCATCCTGCAGAACACCTGGGAGAAGCGGCTGCCAAGCTTTTGCTTTCAATGATAAACGGTGGAGAAGGGAAAAATATTTTATTCCCGCCTCAGCTTGTGATACGGAATTCAGTACGCCAGATACAGGCTTAAGTCGTGTAATAAGCGTTTAATGGATAAATATCTGTATTTAAAATAAGTATCTCACGAAAAACTGCCCGATTATGGAGGTCAAAATGAAATTGCTCAATGACGGATGGCAGTTTGCCAGAGGGGAGCCGGTGGATTTTGCGCCGGTTAATCTCCCCCATGACTGGCTAATCTATGATACCAACAATTTATATAAAAGCGATGTTGGCTGGTATAAGCGTGAGCTTGATGCAAGCTTTCTTAAAGAAGGACAGCGGCTTTTTCTCCGTTTTGACGGAGTATATATGGACAGTACGCTATATGTCAACGGCATAAAGGCAGGAGAATGGAAATACGGATATACTGCATTCGAATTCGATATAACTCACCTTATTAACAGAGATAAAATAAATACCTTGCTTTTGAAGGTTGACTACAAATCCCCCAGCGGCAGATGGTATACAGGGGCCGGTATTTACAGAGATGTATGGCTTAAGGTCAAAAATGCCTGCCATTTTGTGTCCGATGGTATTTACATATCCACCCGAAAAGATAAATATGGCTGGCATTTTGAAGCTGAAGCAGAGGTTGAAACACAGGGAAAGCCTTATGAGGTAAAGCATACACTTATTGATGCCAATGGCCCCATAAGAGAATGGGATGTAGATAATCCGCATTTATATACTTTAAAATCAGAGCTTATAGTTAATGGGGTAGTGGAGGATACCGAATATACCCGTTTTGGTTTCAGGACAGTTGAATTTAACACCGACAAAGGATTGTTTCTGAACGGGAAACATATAAAGATTAAGGGCGTATGTCTTCACCATGACCTGGGGGCTCTGGGAGCGGCAGTACATAAGGACGCAATAAGAAGGCAGCTGACTCTTCTGAAAAAGATGGGAGTAAATGCCCTAAGGACTGCCCACAACCCTCCTGCCAAGGTCTTCATGGAACTAGCCGATGAAATGGGTTTTCTGGTTATGTCAGAGATTCTGGATGTATGGAAGCGCCCCAAGAATACCTATGATTATGCCCGTTTTTTTGACGAGTGGATAGAAAAGGATGTGGCTTCCTGGATCCGCCGCGACAGAAACCATCCTTCGGTTATTCTATGGAGTGTGGGCAATGAAATACCCGATACCCATGTTGACTTGGAGGATGGCGCAAATACTTTAAGACGGCTTATAACTCTTGTAAAGAAGCATGATCCTAAGGGTAATGGACAAGTCACCCTTTGCTCCAACTACATGCCCTGGGAAAACACTCAGAAATGCGCAGATTTAATAAAGATTATAGGGTACAATTACGGCGAAAGGCTGTATGAGGCTCACCATAAAGCACATCCTGACTGGGTTATATACGGAAGCGAGACCTGTTCTACAGTTCAAAGCAGGGGAGTGTACCATTTCCCTTTGTCAAAATCCGTTCTTGCTGATGACGACCTCCAGTGCTCTGCCCTGGGCAACAGCAGCACCAGCTGGGGGGCCCAAAATGTCGAAGAATGCATTTATACCGAATACAATACTCCCTATTCATTGGGGCAGTTTATATGGGCAGGTCAGGATTACATAGGAGAGCCAACTCCATATCATACAAGGAATTCTTACCTCGGCCATATTGACACTGCCGGTTTTCCAAAGGACTCGTACTATCTGTTCCAGGCGGCATGGACTGATTACAGGAAAAATCCAATGGTTCATCTTTTTCCTTACTGGGACTTTTCACCCGGTCAGATTATTGATGTAAGGGTGTGTTCCAATGCACCCAAAGTTGAATTGTTCCTTAATAATGAAAGCATGGGAACTGCTGTTCTGGATGACAGAATAGTTGCCGACTGGCAAATTCCATACAGGCCGGGGATCTTGCGTGCCGTTGCCTATGATGAAAATAACAGGGTAATTGCAGAAAAGGAGAGAAAATCCTTCGGTGATGCTGCAAACCTTAAGATGGAAAGTGAAACTTTTGGTGAGCTTACATTTGTCACCATTTACGCAGTTGACAATGATGGCTGTATTGTGGAGAACGCCAACAACAGGGTTAATGTGACTGTAACAGGTGGAGAGCTCCTTGGCCTTGACAACGGAGATTCAACCGACTGTGACCAGTACAGGACAAACAGTAAGAGGCTCTTTAACGGAAAACTTCTGGCAATTGTAAAATCATTTGACGGTAGTAACCCGGTGGTTAATGCAATTTTGGATGATAAGGATATTTCCATACGCAAGATAGAGCTTAGAGCCGACGGCTATAACGTAACAGCCAAGGTATTCCCGGAAAATGCAATATACTACGACCTTTACTGGAGACTTACCGATGCGGGTGGCATAGAAAGCCCCTTAGGCAGCATAGAAGTTTCTGAGGACGGAAAAATTGCAAAAGTAATTCCAAAGGGGGACGGAAGAGTATATGTCCGCTGCGGCGCAAAGAACGGCCGTGAGCATATCAACATTTACTCCCATCTTGAAATAGATATTGCAGGAATGGGAAGTCCTTTTCTTGATCCATATTCCTTTATTTCAGGAGGACTTTATAACTGCAGCAATGTGGAGCTTACCAACGGAAATGAGCGTGGAGTTGCAACCTTAAGGGACGGCGAGAGCCATGTGGGCTTTAAAAATCTGGATTTCGGAGATTATGGCTCTGATGAACTTGTCTTACCACTGTTTCCTCTGGACAATGAACCCTTTGATTTTGAAATATGGGAAGGCATGCCCCTTGAAAATGGTACCCGGATTTGTACGGTAACATATGATAAGGGTTCAGTCTGGAATACCTATCAGGAGATAACCATTAAACTTCCAAAAAGGCTCAAAGGAGTTACCACACTATGTTTTGTCTTCCGGCAAAAGGTTCATATTAAAGGCTTTCAGTTTAAAAAATACCAGAAAGCGTATCAGAAGCTTTATTCCTCAGAATTTGACCAGATATACGGTGATTCCTTTACAGTCAGGGACAATGCCGTTGAAAATATAGGAAACAACGTTTCGATTGTATTTAAGAATATGGACTTTGGCACTAAAGGTGCGGGCAGAGTCGCCTTGTGCTGGCGCTCGGCTCTTTCAAAAAATTCTATACAGATTGTTTTTCAGGATCATGCAGAAGAGATACGCCAAAATATGGTTGTAACAGGCTCATCAATCTATACAAGTCAAATTTTTGAGCTTGATAAGAGAATAAAGGGAAACAAAACCGTATCTTTGATTTTTTTGCCGGGCTCAAATCTTGACCTGGCCTGGATACAGTTTTTGGAATAATCAGTCTGGGGGAAATTACTAGCATGCAGGAAAGGACGGATATTTATGAGCATTCAGCTTCCCGCAATCTTGTCTGACGGAATGGTGCTTCAGAGAAATGCCGAAGTTCTGCTTTGGGGAACATCTACTGAGCCCGTTACCGTGACCTTTCTGGAAAGAGAATACCATACCCTGCCTGACAGCAGCGGAAGATGGAAAGTTTCACTTTGCAATCTGAAACCCGGTGGCCCATATGAATTAAAAATTAATGAAATAACTATAAAAGATGTCTATGTGGGAGATGTCTGGCTGTGTTCGGGACAATCAAACATGCAGACTCCAATGAGCCGGGTAAAACACATGTACCCCGAAGAGTTTGAAAAACCAAACCCAAATATCCGGCAATTCACCGTACCCCAGAGGTTTGATTTTAAAAGATCCCTGGATACTCTGAATGATGGGTGCTGGAATGAGGCTTCACCAGAGTCAATCGGTAATTTTTCAGCAGTTGGGTATTTCTTTGCCCAAAGGCTCTATGAGAAATATCGGGTTCCCATAGGACTGATTCTCTCGGCTGTGGGAGGAACCCCAATCCATGCCTGGATGAGCAGGGAAGCATTAAAGGATTTTCCGGAATTGATTTGTGAAGCCAACATGTGTACTGACGATTATATTAAGAAAGTTCAGGAAGACAACCTTAAAAACACCCAGAGCTTTTTCAAGCAAGTTGACAGTACCGATCCCGGACTTGTTCAGGAATGGTATTCACCGGATTTTGACGACACCCATTGGGAGGAGAAAGAACTTTTAACACCCTGGACGGGAACAGGGTCTTTCTGGTTTCGAAAGACCATTGAAATCCCCCCTGAGCTTGAGGGAAAACCGGCAACGCTTTTCCTCGGCACAATTGTGGACTGGGATGCGGTTTATGTAAACGGTGTTTTGATAGGAAACACTACGTACCGCTATCCTCCCCGGGAATACAGGATACCCGCTCTTCCAAAAGGCAAGTGTGTAATAGCCATTCGTGTAATCAGCAATGACGGTGGGTACTTTACTCCCGGAAAGCAGTATCTTTTAACAACCGATGAAGGCTCCTTCAACTTAAATGGAGTCTGGAAGTTCAAAAAAGGAGGCTGTTCCACACCTCAGGTGCCTGAGATTTTCCTGCATTACAAGCCAACCGGCCTGTACAACGGGATGATTTCACCTCTTAAGCCTTACAGAATCAAAGGCGCCATCTGGTATCAGGGCGAGTCGGATGCGGGGAATTATGAAACTTACAGGCAGAAATTCACATCACTAATACAGAGCTGGCGTAATGACTGGGGATATGAGTTCCCCTTCATGTTTGTGGAACTGCCCCACTGGGGAGAGGGAGGAAACTGGCACTTAATCCGAAGGCAGCAGATAGATTCCCTTGATATTCCCAATACAGCCATGGCTGCAGCTTTTGACCTGGGCGAGCACAATGATCTTCATCCCCTTGGCAAAAAGGTTGTTGGAGAAAGACTTGCAAGGTGCGCCATGCGGGTTGCTTATGGTGAAAAAATGCCCCACTCTCCTTTTGAAATTGTGGGGTACAACAAGAAAATAAAATAAAACCAAAATAAATAGTAAAGGATTGAATTGGCATGACTGAACTTGTCAGGAACTCATCTAAACTTAAGGAAATTGAAAAAAGGGCACAGGAACTGGTAAAAAAGATGACCCTGGAAGAAAAGGTATTCCAGATGATTAATTCTGCGCCCGCAATTGAAAAACTGGGAATTAAAGCTTATAACTGGTGGAATGAAAGTCTTCACGGGGTTGCCAGAGCGGGTGTGGCCACCGTTTTCCCTCAGGCCATAGGCCTTGCGGCATCCTTCAATGAGGACCTTTTGGAAGAGGTGGCAGATGCCATTGCTACCGAAGGAAGAGCCAAATTCAATATGCAGCAGGAGTTTGACGACACAGACATCTATAAGGGATTAACCTTCTGGGCTCCCAATGTGAACATCTTCCGGGATCCAAGGTGGGGAAGGGGCCATGAAACCTATGGCGAGGATCCATATCTCACATCCAGGCTTGGAGTAAGATTTATTATGGGTCTTCAGGGCCACGATGAAAATTATCTTAAATCAGCAGCCTGCGCAAAACATTTTGCGGTGCACTCAGGCCCGGAGGATCTGCGTCACAGCTTTAATGCAGTAGTATCAAAGAAGGACTTGTATGAAACATATCTTCCCGCATTCAAGGCATGTGTCAAGGAAGCCAAGGTGGAAGCTGTCATGGGTGCATACAACAGGGTTAACGGTGAGCCTTGCTGCGGAAGCAAGACCCTTCTTAAGGATATCCTTAGGGACGAATGGGGCTTTGAAGGCCATGTTGTTTCCGATTGCTTTGCCATTAAGGATTTTCATGAAAACCACAGGGTGACATCCACTCCGGCTGAGTCTGCGGCGCTGGCTGTCAATAACGGATGTGACCTAAACTGCGGCAAAATGTTCCTGTATTTGCTTGAAGCCGTTGAAAAAGGCCTTATTACAGAAGAACAGATTGACAAGGCAGTAACACGCCTCTTTGCCACACGTATTAAGCTTGGCCTTTTGGATGACAAAGAAAAGGTTCCTTTCAACAATATAGGATATGACAAGGTAGATTCTGATGAAATGAAGGAACTCAACCTTAAGGCCGCAAGAGAATGCCTGGTTCTCTTAAAGAACGAAAATAATTTGCTGCCTCTTAATAAAGAAAAAATTAAAACTATCGGCGTAATCGGCCCCAATGCCAATAACCGCCGTGCTTTAGTTGGAAATTATGAGGGTACCGCATCAAGATACATAACCGTTTTGGAAGGTATTCAGGATTATCTGGGGGATAAGGTAAAGGTTCTCTACTCAGAAGGATGCCATCTTTACAAGGAAAGCATCAGCTCTTTGGCTGGCCCAAATGACAGATTGTCAGAGGTTAAGGCTGTATGCAAGTACAGTGACGTTGTTATAGCATGCCTGGGACTGGATTCAGGTCTTGAAGGAGAGGAAGGGGACGAAGGAAACCAGTTTGCTAGCGGGGATAAACCCAATCTCAACCTGCCTGGAATTCAGGAAGATATACTCAAGACAATTCATGCAAGCGGAAAACCTGTAATTCTTGTATTGCTGTCCGGAAGTGCCCTGGCTGTCAACTGGGCTCATGAAAACGTACATGCCATAATTCAGGGCTGGTATCCTGGCGCAATGGGAGGAAGAGCCATAGCAGAAGCCATATTCGGTGAATTTTCACCTTCCGGCAAGCTTCCCATAACCTTCTACAAATCAACTGAAGAGCTGCCTGACTTTACCGACTATTCAATGAGTAACAGAACATACCGCTACATGAAGCAGGACGCACTGTATCCCTTTGGTTACGGACTTTCCTACGGCAAATTTGAGATAAGGGATGTAGCCGTAAACAGAACCGACATTACCAATGATGGAATTGATGTATCCCTGTATTTGGAAAACACCGGAGATATGCCTGCAAGCGAGGTTGTACAAATCTATGTGAAGGTTGAGCTTCCCGACACACCAAATCCCCAGCTTAAGGCATTTAAGAAGATTCATCTTGATAAGGGCGAGGGTCAAAAAATTACCCTGCATCTTCCCATTGAGGCATTCAGTCTTTTCGACGAATCGGGAAGGCAGCTTGTTTATAAAGGCCAGTATTCAATTTATGTTGGTAATTCCCAGCCCGATAAAAGAAGTATTGAGCTTACGGGCAAAAAGCCTGTTGCCATCAAGCTTACAGCAGATTCAGAAATGCAGCTTAAAGACAGGTGATTAATATGTACGAAAAAGCGTGGCTTGATTACAGGGAAGCAGAAAAAAAGCCTGCTTTAGCCGGTATTGTCCATTTGTCTTCCGACAGCCCTGTAGTAATGAGGGCAGTTGAGGAATTAGAGCTTGCTTTTAAAGCAATGTACAACGAAGATATCATACTGAGAAAAGCAAGCCAGGATGAGATTGATTCCATTAAGGAAGGCATTACTTTGAAAATCTCAGATGATGCGGCACTTGGGAAAGAAGGCTATAGAATTACTAAAGAAGAAAAAGCCGTTATTGTGGAGGCCGGAGCCCCTTGCGGAATACTTTACGGGGTATTCCGGCTCCTTGCAAAGCTCAGGGATGGGTCATTCGAAAACCTGACTTGCGAGTCCATGGTTCCCGATATGCCCTTAAGAATGCTGAATCACTGGGATAACATGGACGGAAGCATTGAAAGAGGCTATTCGGGAAAATCCTTTTTCTTTAAGGACAATGAAATAATAATAACTGACAGAACTCATTTCTACTGTAGGCTCCTGGCATCTGTCGGCATCAATGCCGCCGTAATAAACAACGTAAATGTAAAAGGAGCGGCAACCTGGCTTATAGACAAGAAATACCGTGAGCCCTTGAAAGAGCTCGCCAAAATATTTGAATCATACGGCATAAGGCTCTTTTTAAGCGTTAATTTTGCCGCACCTGTGGAGCTTGGAGGCCTGACAACCGCAGACCCTTGCAATGATGCCGTAAAATGCTGGTGGCAGGAAAAAGCGTCGGAATTATTTAGCCAGGTACCCAATCTTGGTGGATTTCTTATAAAGGCGGATTCTGAAGGAAGGCCCGGGCCCTTTACTTATGGAAGAACCCATGCCCATGGGGCAAATATGCTGGCAAGGATTTTAAAGCCCTATAATGGACTGGTCATCTGGCGATGCTTTGTCTATAACTGTCAGCAGGACTGGAGGGACATAAAAACCGACAGGGCGAGAGCTGCCTATGATAATTTCAAGCCCTTGGACGGCCAGTTTGATGATAATGTTATCCTGCAGATCAAGAACGGACCCATGGACTTCCAGGTAAGAGAGCCCGTGTCGCCCCTTTTTGGAGCCCTAAAGAAAACCAACCAGATGCTGGAGGTCCAGATTGCCCAGGAATATACCGGTCAGCAGCGCCATGTATGCTATCTCATCCCCATGTTTAAAGAGGTTCTTGGCTTTAGAACCTATTGCGAGAAAGAGAATGACAGGGTATCCGACATTGTAAGCGGTAAAACTTACGGTTTTACCAATTGCGGAATGGCTGCCGTCAGCAATACGGGAGATGATGCCAACTGGACGGGGCATGACCTTGCGGCAGCCAACCTGTACGGGTTTGGAAGGCTCAGCTTTGATACCTCTTTATCATCTGAGGAAATTGCCCAGGAGTGGGTGAGACTTACATATGGCAGTAATCCAAAGGTCATTGAAAATATCGTTAAAATTCTTATGATGTCATGGCCGGCCTATGAAAAATACACTTCACCTTTAGGAATAGGTTGGATGGTAAATCCAGGCCACCATTACGGCCCCAATGTTGATGGCTACGAATATGACAGGTGGGGGACTTACCACAGGGCGGATCACTTTGGAATAGGGGTTGACAGAAGCAGCAAAGGCACCGGATATGCGACCCTCTATCATGAACCCAATGCATCTAGTTATGACAAAATTGAAACCTGTCCCGAGGAGCTGCTTCTATTCTTCCATCGTGTTAAGTACAATCATGTTCTGTCTTCCGGCAAAACCGTCATTCAGCATATTTACGATACCCATTTTGAGGGTGTGGAGGAAGTTGAAAAAATGATTATGCTCTGGAATGAACTTAAGCCTTACATTGGAAAAAGACAGTTTGAAAAAGTGATGGAAAAAATGGAGGAGCAGAAAAGAAGCAGCATAGAGTGGCGGGATGTTGTAAACTCTTATTTTTACAGAAAAACGGCTATTCCCGATGAAAAGGGAAGAACAATTTATTAGCTTCATCAATTACAGGCAATTTGAATCTTTAAATTTCAATAAATTACTTACCTGACAATCAATGAATCCGACTATTTTACCAGGCAGGAGGCATAAATGATATGAAAATGATTTTTCGCTGGTTCCCGGGTGGCAATGACAGTGTTCCCCTTGAATACATCCGTCAGATACCCGGCGTAAGCGGAGTTGCAGTAATGCTGTCCGATATTCCTGTGGGAGATGTTTGGCCCCTTGCGCGGCTTCAAAGCATGAAGGCAGAGATAAACTCGGCAGGACTTGAGGTTGAGGTTGTTGAAAGCGTCAATATCCATGAGGACATCAAAAAAGGACTTCCCACTAGGGACAGATACATAGAAAACTACATAAAGACCCTCAAAAATCTGTCAAAGATAGGGATTAAATGTCTTTGTTATAATTTCATGCCCGTTATGGACTGGGTAAGGAGCAATCTTGAATTCCCCCTGGAAGACGGGAGCACGGCCATGTACTACAACCATGAGGAAGTGCTTAAGATGAACCCGGCATTAATTGCGGAAGAAATGCTGGGAAACTCTAATGGGTATTATCTTCCCGGATGGGAGCCTGAAAGGCTTAAGGCCATGTCAGCGGACATTGAATTCTACCAGAATATGTCCGAAGAAAAGTATTGGGAAAACATGAAGTATTTTTTAGATGCGGTAATTCCTTATGCTGAAGAGTACGACATAAAAATGGCTATCCACCCGGATGATCCGCCGTTTCCTGTTTATGGACTGCCCAAGGTAATAAACAGTGCTGAAAATATAAGAAAGTTTCTGAAATTAAATAACAGCCCGTATAACGGACTTACTTTATGTACCGGATCCTTAGGCGGAAACAAGGACAACGACATACCTGCCATAGTTAAAGAATTTGTGGCTCAGGGAAGAGTGCATTTTGCCCATATCCGCAATATAAAGCATATGGATGAGAAGGAATTTACAGAGTCAGCACATCTTAGCCAATGCGGTGATCTTGATATGTATGAAGTTGTAAAGGCTTTTCATGACAATGGTTTTGACGGATACATACGACCTGACCACGGCCGCATGATCTGGGGCGAAAAAGAAGCAAGACCTGGTTATGGCCTTTATGACAGGGCATTGGGAGCCGTATATCTGTTGGGCATTTGGGAGGCAATCCATAAGGGCTCACATATCAGTAGAAAGAATTAGTGTTAAAGTGCTGTAAAACACATGAGGGTGAAAGTATGAAACTGGTTGAAGCCTGGGAAAAAAGGAATGAATGGAAGAATGACTACCACATTCCTTCCTATGACAGAACAGCTGTGAAGAATAACACATTAAAAGCTCCCATATGGCTGCATTTTGGAGCGGGCAACATTTTCAGGGCCTTTATAGCCGCTGCAATGGATACCCTGATTGAACAGGGGTTAAGCGATAAAGGAATTATTGTCTGCGAGGATTTTGATAAGGAGCTTATAGATAAAGCATACCGGCCATATGACTCATTAAGCCTTCTGGTTACGTTGAAGGCTGACGGAAGCATAAGCAGGAAAGTAATAGGAAGCATAATAGATGCCGTCACCGAAAACGACAGGATGAGGGCTCTCTTTTGCGAACCATCGGTTCAGATGGTTTCCTTCACCATAACGGAAAAGGGATATTGTGGTCCTTTGATGCGCAAGATTGCGGAGTTTTGCCTTGAAAGGTACAAAAATGGAGCTTTTCCTGTTGCATTGGTAAGCATGGACAATTGCGCCAGGAACGGTGAAGTACTTTCAAATGCCGTTTTGAGGCATGCAAGGAACCTGGTGGTAGAGGGGTATGCTGATGAAGGATTTATAAAATATCTGACGGATCCGTTAAAGGTTTCTTTTCCCTGGTCAGCCATAGACAAAATTACTCCCAGACCTGATGCACATGTTAAGGAACTTCTTGAAAAAGAGGGCTTTGAGGATACTCAGCAGATTGTAACAAAGTTTAATACATATACCGCACCTTATGTAAATGCGGAAGAAACTGAGTATCTTGTTATAGAAGATGCGTTTCCAAACGGAAGACCTAAGCTTGAAGCTGCAGGCATAATGTTTTCCAACAGGGAAACGGTGGAAAAGTTTGAAAAAATGAAAGTGGGTACATGCCTTAATCCTCTGCATACCGCGCTGGCCATATTCGGCTGCTTATTAGGTTACGAAACAGTCCATGAGGAGATGAAGGATGAGAATATGAAAAAACTGGTATGGGAGCTGGGATACAAGGAAGGAATGCCGGTTGCTTGTAATCCCGGTATAGCAAGTCCCGGGGATTTTTTGCATGAAGTATTGACAAAGCGCTTTACAAATCCGTTTTTGCCTGATTCGCCAAGGAGAATTGCATTGGATACTTCCCAGAAGATACCCGTTCGTTTTGGACAGACTTTAAAGGCTTATGAGTCAACTCCGGAGCTTGATCTAGATAGCCTTACTTTCATTCCCCTAGTATTTGCAGGATGGTTAAGATACCTGATTGGTGTGAATGACAGGGGCGAAAGCTTTGAATTAAGTCCTGACCCAAGGCTTGAGGAACTTACTGGTCTTCTTAAGGATATTAAGCTGGGTAAGGCTCTTATAAATGAAGAGGGAATAGATGCCATACTTTCAGACAGAAGCATTTTTGTTATTGATATGTATTCCTGCGGAATGGCAAAAAAGGTAAAGGAGATGTTCAAAGAAATGATAAAAGGCCCCGGTGCGGTTCGTAAAGTTTTGCAAAAATATTGCGGATAAAATACCATAAAAATATAAAAACCAATAATAATATTTATGGCACTGTCCTATTTTTAAGGGACAGTGCCATTTTTAAGTTTGATATGTTATTCATCTGATTTAGTGCGTTTATGCAGAATTGATTATGTAAGGATTTTATGAAGATTTATGCAAGAAAATTTAAGATTTAGGTCTGTACTTAACACCAATGAGCATAATTACTGCAAAGACAATAAGGTAATATACTACACCCATGCCGTGGGCAAACACTGCTGCCACTACCATGAAAATGCAGCTTAGTATTGAAAGAAGAGGCATTATATAGCGCTTAAATGGGCTCAAATCCTTTTCCTTTTTCATAAGCATGAAAAAGATAGGAATATAAGCTGCATAGAGTGTTACTATGGGAAGTTCCGAAGTATCAAAGCAGAAAGGTCCGAACCAGGGATCGGTAAGGTTTGCTCCGTAGAAATAGAGAAGCCAGAATGCGCTCAAAAGCAGACCGAAAATTGATGAATTGCCTGGCATATTGGTAACCTTGTCTACCTGTCCGAACATATTGGGATTAGGTCCTGTATTTCTTGCAGCCAAAGCGTACATTCCGCGGGTACATCCCATCATTAAGCCATTAAGTGTGCCAAGGCATGAAATAATAACAAACACAAATATCAAGGCGCCGCCAACGGAACCAAATATGTTCTGGAAAGCCATCTTTGCGCCTGCCTGGCCGCTTTCCATCAGCGCTTCAGTAGTAACAGCCCCGGCAAGGCCTATGTAATATGCAATATATACTGCTACTACAATAAGGGAACCAAGGATCAATGCTTTGGGAAGATTTCTCTTTGAATCATGGAGCTCTGCATTGATGGATGTTGCGATTATCCAGCCCTCATAGGCAAAAGCCACCGCAACAATTGAGGAGAAAAGAGCGTTGCCTGTTGAAATTCCGGCATCTGCAACGGTCTGGAAATTCCTTGCTGTCATGCCGTTTGCCAAGCCTACAATTGTGCCCACGACAGCCATGAGTGTAAGAGGAATAAGCTTAACTACAGTAGTTGTAACCTGGAATTTTCCTGCGAGAACCGGTGAAAGGGCATTTAATGTGAAGGCTCCTACCAGATAAAAGCAGGCAATGGTCATACATGAGCCTCCGGTAATGTCCCAGCCTAAAAGCACGCATGTGTATCTTGCGGAAACCCAGGCCAGCACGGAAGTTAAAGTGGGATTGTAAATAGTTGCAATAAACCAGCCCACATAGTAGCCGTATCTTTTGCCAACTCCCACTTCTGCATAATCCACTATGCCGTTAACTTTTTCATACTTTGCCGCCAATATGGCAAAGGTATAGGAGCAGGTTATCATTATAAGACCAACAATAACCCAGGAAGCAATACCAAGTGGCATATTGCCGCCGGTAGCTTTCAGTACCACTTCGGCCTTAAAGAAAACACCGCTTCCTATGACTATTCCCACAACCATTGCGATTGCGGTAGCCAAACCATACTTTTTGCTCAACGGAAAGTCCATAATATTCTCCTTTTCAATGAAATTTAGGAAATGACATATAGCAATTATATTATCTTTTTATCTATTAGTAAATCAGTAATATTTAAGTTAAATCATAAGTGCTTGAATTTTCCTATATAACCACTTGCATTATTTCTCAATTAAATATGTGCTCACGGCTTACCCCTTTCCGGCTAATAAAAGGCTTTTCAACAAAAAGTATTTTAGGAGGATTATTTTAAGTAAAACCATGAAATGATATTGTATGAAACCAATTGCGCAAATAAAAAGGAATAAATTGGATTGAAAATACACATACCTGTATTTTTGCCTAAAGGGATATGGGGTGATATATATGGAAGTTATTGAGCTTATAATGGCTATACTGAAACTTAAATACCTGGCTTGGGCATTTCTTGCTTTTATTGTGCCTTTTGGACTTTCGAGATTTTTTAAGTCAATAAAAGAACCACGTTGAAAATCCAACAGAAGTAAGTCCTGAAAGGAGGAAATCCATGTTTGAATGGCTGAGGCACAGGTCAAAGCCAACTAAAAAATACAGAACAACTGAGATTGACGAAGAACACATAATGCCGATAAAAGGCAGATTATTGGCCAATCTTGATATAATCAGAGAATATATTGGAAACAGTTCCGATGTCGTTATCCGCTTATTGAGGCCAAAGGACAACGAAGTAATGGCAGCGGTGGTATATATAGACGGTCTGGCAGACGGACAGATGATACAGAATAATATAATAAGACCCGTACTTCAGAATTTTCCTCCCAAGAAAGAAAACCTTAACGCCTCTGAACTGCTTGAGAAAGTCAAGGATTCTGTACTGACAATTAGAGATTTAAAAGAAGTGGATACATTAAATGAATGCCTTAAAGAGGCACTTTCGGGGAATACGGTTTTGCTTCTTGACAACTGCCGCCGTGCGTTGATTCTGGTTACCCCTGGCTGGAAGGTAAGAATACCTGAGGAGCCTATTTCAGAGCCTACTGTACGTGGACCCAGGGATGGATTCTCGGAAAATCTTCAGGATAATCTTGTTACCCTTCGCCGCCGAATTAAGGATCCGAATTTAACTATAATTAAGATGGAACTGGGACGAAGATCCAAGACGGATACGGCCATAATTTTTATTAAAGATATAGCTGACCCTAAAATAGTGGATGAGGTCCGGGACCGCTTGTCCCGTATTGATGCGGACTCCATAATTGCTGCAGGCCATGTGGAGCAATATATAGAAGATGATTTTCTTTCCTTGTTCCCTCAAATACAGTATACGGAGCGGCCTGATAAGGTTGCCGCCAACCTTATGGAAGGGCGTGTGGCAATACTGGTGGATAACACGCCCTTTGCAAGTATTGTTCCTGTTACATTCTCCATGTTTTTGCAGGCTACTGAGGACAACTATGACAGGTGGATTTACACTTCCCTTATAAGGTCAATACGATATATAGCAGTACTGTTATCACTGTTTTTGCCTGCTTTTTATGTAGCACTTATTTCATATCATTTTGGAATGATACCTACAAAGCTAGCCATTTTCATTGCAGCAGCCAGAGAAGGGATACCTTTTCCTGCACTTATTGAAGCTTTCCTTATGGAGTTCACTCTTGAAATTCTCAGAGAAGCCAGCTTAAGGCTTCCAAAATCCATTGGCCAGGCTGTGGGGATAGTTGGAGGACTTGTTATAGGCGAAGCCGCTACAAGAGCGGGCATAGTGAGCCCCGAAATGGTTATCATTGTATCATTAACCGCTATTTCTTCCTTTTCAGTGCCCCAGTATGCCCTGGGCGTTTCCATGAGAATTTTAAGGTTTGCAATTATGCTGGCAGCGGGAGTTTTAGGGTTATACGGTGTAATGCTTTCTTTTATCATGATAACGTCGCATCTTGTTAAGCTAAAAAGCTTTGGAGTTGATTATATGTCTCCCATTGCTCCCATGCAGCCAAAAGACTGGAAGGATTATATAATCAAGGCTCCTGCCAATATGCTGAAAAATCGTCCCGCATCCATTAATACTCTGAACACTAAAAGAGAAAATCAAAGAAAAGGAAGAGGCTAAAACATGATAATAAATTCAAACGACAAAATATCCACAAAACAGGCTACGGCATCAGTTACTGCTATGATAATAGGGGCGGGCATACTT
Organism: Clostridiaceae bacterium; assembly: GCA_012719545.1. Taxonomy (GTDB): domain Bacteria; phylum Bacillota; class Clostridia; order DSM-8532; family DSM-8532; genus DTU059. The sequence continues at coordinate 13,309 of JAAYAD010000090.1, read as the reverse complement.
ACCATGACAAGGTCTACCGGTAAAGAAGTGGGTACTCCCGATATCTGGATGTCTGTAATTTTAGGTGGCATGCTTGCTTTGACTCTGGGATTCGTTCACGTTAAACTCAGCCAGAGATTTCCGGGGGAGACCTTTTTTCAATATTCACATGCCATATGCGGAAAATTTATAGGGACAATAATAAACCTTGCAATGATTGCATTGTTTATTTTGCTGGCAGGTTTTGAAGCAAGGGTACTGGCTGAACTGGTGCGCTCTTTCCTTTTATATTCAACACCATTGGAAGTTCTTATTATCTCATTTTTGTGGGTGGGGGCATATCTTGTTGCCGGAGGGCTCAATCCTCTGGTAAGAATATTTGAACTGTTCTCTATCGTTATGGTTCTCATACTTACCGGAATACTTATTCTGGGATTGCAGCATTTTGATATTAATAATCTGCGTCCCGTGCTGTCAGAAGGTATAATGCCGGTAATTAAAGGTGTAAAGTCTACATTTTTGAGTTATTTGGGGTATGAGATACTTCTTTTTATTACAGGTTTTATGAAGGAACCCCAAAAAGCCATGAAAGCAATGTTCATAGGTGTAAGCATACCCATCTTTTACTACATTGGAATTGCGGTTATAGTTACAGGAGTTTTGACCCTGGAAGAAACACTTACGTTGACATGGCCAACTGCCACATTTGTTAATTCAATAGATTATCCCGGAGGATTTATTGAAAACTTTCAGATATTTTTTATCATTGCATGGGTGCTCGCCATATACACTACATTCTCGGGTGCATTATACATTGCATCAATGGGAATTGGCCAGATTATAAAAAAGAAGACCAGCGACTTTATTTGCTTTCTTATGCCTGTAATTTTTTTAGTATCAATGATACCGGATAATCAGGCAAGAGTTTTTGAAATGGGAGACCTGATGGGGAATTTATGGCTTGTAGTGGCAGGAATTATACCATTGATAATGCTTGTGGTTGCGGTAATAAGAAAAAAAGGAAGTGTTAAGAAAGCAAATGAATAAAAAAATAATATTATTTGCTCTTGCTTTAATAATTTCGGTTTCATGTACCGGATGCTGGGACAGGCTTGAAATAGAGGAACTGGGGATTATAGTTGGCATGGCCTTTGATATTGCACATCATGAAGATGACAAGCAAAGTGGGGATAATGACCAAGAAAACGCAGTATCTTCCGATGAAATGGAAGATATGGAAGAAGGAAATGTAAAGGGAAATTTTAAAATGACTTTGCAGTACGTTTATCCTAAAAGCATGGGTGGTGAGAGCTCAGGAAACTCCATACCCCAGGAGCCCTATATTAATATTCAAAGTGAAGGCACTACAGTATTACATCTTATAAACGATGTTTACAACGTAAGCAGCAGAGTTCCCAGATATGACCATTTGAAGACAATTGTAATCAGCGAGGAATTGGCGCGCTCATATAATTTATACAAGTTTCTGAATGCCGTTATGAAGCATCCTGAGATTCCATATACCTGTGTTGTGGTAATTTCTGACGGCCCTGCATCTTCCATCTTTGAATTAGAGCCTGATCTGGAGGCACTTCCTGCTTTCGAAGTAAACTCCCTTGCCCGAGTGGTGAAATATACTGCCAACAGGCCAAGATACATCACTTTCGGTACGTTAGCAAGATACATGGCTAATAACAGGAGCTTCGCAATCCAGCGTGTGTCCTGTGAAAATGGTATACTAAAAATTACCGGAGCAGCCGTTATTAAAGCAGGTGAATTTAAATTTGCAGGATGGCTTAATGAACGGGAAACGGAAGGCCTTAACTGGCTTATGAGTGATGCGGAAGGTGGAATACTTGAAGTAATAAGCGAAAAAACGGGAGAAATTGTATCATGTTGGGTTGCAAAAGACGACTGTAAAATTACCCCTGTTATTAAAGACAATAAAATTGATTTTAAGGTTGAGGTAGAAGCTGAAGCAATTATTGTAGAGGACTGGGCAATGTCGTTCAATGCAATTAAACAGAATTATATTAAAGAAATTGAGACATATATGGTAAAGGAAGCAGAAGATATTATTAAAACTACACTGAATAAGATTCAGAAAGAATGTAAGGCTGATGTGGCGAATTTCGGACGAACCGTAAAAAATAAATATCCTGAGTTGTGGAAAAACATAAAAGATAATTGGGATGAAGAATTCAGCAAGGCAGAAATTGATGTGAAAGTTAAGCTTAATTTGCGCGCATCGGCAAGAAAAGTCTCCAAATAGAGGCTTTAAATGTCTAGGATATGTCTATGTAGATTTTATAGATGTATGTAATAGATGTAGTCAAAGGAAGAAGTTTTATATAGGGCAGGTGACTATTGAAGCCTGCCCTTGCTTTTGCAGGCAATAGTTTCTCTGATATATTCACTCTTCTATTAAAGTAGAGTGCTTTAGAAAGTTTCGAGGATCCAATCAACATACTCAAATAAATACAAATGAAATATGTAATATTGCTTGAGTTGTTGTATAATGTCATTCAAGTATGGATTATTAATTTGGTACAGGAGGTAATTTATGCTTTATGATTTATTGAAAACCAGAAGAAGCATAAGGAAATTCCAGGATAGGGAAGTTGAAAAAGAGAAGATTGACAGTATTCTAAAAAGCGCCCTGTTATCTCCATCCTCCAGATCAAGAAGACCCTGGGAATTTATAGCTGTTACAGATAAGGAACTGCTTAAAAAGCTTTCAAATTGCAGGGAACACAGCTCACAATTCCTTGAAGGTGCCCCATTGGGGATTGTGGTTGCAGCCGACCCTAATGCCTGCGATGTCTGGATAGAGGACTGTTCCATAGCTTCAATAATTATTCAGCTTACGGCTCAGTCTTTGGGGCTTGGATCATGCTGGATCCAGGTAAGGCAAAGATATGGAGCAGGCAATAAAAGTGCAGGCGATTATATTAAGGAGCTTCTGGGCATCCCAGCTTATTATGAAGTTGAATCCATTGTAGCAATTGGATACCCCGGAGAAGAAAAAAGAGCATACAGCGAAAATGAGCTTCTATATGGCAAGCTTCACTATAACATATATTAAAAAACATTTTGAGCATTTGCATATTTTTTTAGTTGACAAAATAGTATTATTGATATAATTTATATTTATGCAAAAATTCATGCAATACTGCATAAGTATTCAGATATCATTTAAGGAGTGGCTGGTTATGAAAAAAATTATGGCTTTGATACTGGCAGCACTTATGCTCACTCTTGTTGTGGCAGGCTGCGGAACTAAAAATAATGATGCAAATGCTCAACCCACAGATACAGGATCTCAATCTGGAAATAAAACCTCAAGCGTCAAGGTGATTGATATACCCTTAACTGAAGAAGAGTATGCTTTTGGTGTTGACAAGAATCAGCCTGAGCTTCTGGAAGAAGTAAACAAGTTTATCGCTCAGATTATGTCTGACGGTACTTTTGATGAAATTCTGGATCGTTATTTTGGTGACGGAGAGCCTCAGGCAGTTATATCTGCTCAGCTGGATGAAAGCAAGGATCAGCTTGTGGTTGCCACAAATGCAGGATTTGAACCTTTTGAGTACACAAAAGGCGACAAGTATTACGGAATAGATATGGAAATTGCCGCTCTTCTTGCTAAGCATCTTGGCAAAGAGCTTGTTATAAGCAACATGGACTTTGATGCCGTATGTCTTTCTGTTGGCCAGGGCAAAGCGGATATTGCAATGGCAGGTCTTACAATAAAGGAAGACAGAAAGGAATATGTTAATTTTTCAGACCCTTACTATAACGCAGCCCAGAAGATTATAGTGAAGGGTTCGGACACAACCTTTGACAACTGCAAAACCGTAGAAGATGTTGAAGCTATTCTTTCTGGACTTGGCAGCGACAAGAAGATTGGCGTGCAGGCAGGTACAACCGCCCAGTTCTATGTAGAAGGCGATGAAGACTGGGGCTTTACAGGTTTCGACGTTAAATGCGTTGGTTATAAGTCAGGTTCTCTGGCTGTACAGGATATGTTAAACGGAAATATTGACTATGTCATCATTGACGAAGCTCCTGCTCAGTTTATCGCCGATGCCATCAACGAGCTTAACTGATTTGGTTGGTTAAAAAATTGTACATAAGCTCAAGAAAGATGGAGAACTTAATCTATTGACAGATAAGGAAACTGAGAATGTATAATAAATAAGATTCCTTAAGGTTTATTCTAAGGAATCTTATTCTATGTTAAAATATCTTAGCATTTCAAAGGGATACGTGATGGGTAATTTTGAGAAGAAATTAGCAAAATTCTGGGAAATATTTTATGAACATGATGGCTACACAAAGGTACTGACTGGCCTTAACAACACATTATACATTGCTGTTGCAGGCCTTGCCATAGGAATCATTATAGGTACCCTGATAGCAATTGTTGAGGTTTTTCCCAAATATAAAAGGCTCCCCAGAATCTTAAACGGATTTTGCAGGTTCTATGTGGGGCTGTTCAGAGGTTCGCCTGTAGTTGTGCAGCTTTTGGTTGCATATTATGTTGTTCTGCCTTTGCTGGGAACCAATTTGCCTGCGTTGAATGTTTGTGTCCTGGTGTTTGGTCTTAACAGCGGCGCGTATGTTTCTGAAATAATGAGGGGAGGAATCCTTTCTGTAGATCCCGGCCAGATGGAGGCAGGGCGTGCTCTGGGTTTGAGCTATGGAGTTACAATGATGAAAATAGTTGTACCCCAGGCAATTAAAAATATCCTTCCTACCCTTGGCAACGAGTTTATAGCCCTCATTAAGGAAACATCAGTTGTAAGCTTTGTCGGAGCTGCGGACCTTTATGTTGCCTTCAGCTATATAGGAACCAACAGCTACGAGTTCATGGTGCCCTATCTTGCTATGGCGCTGATTTATATTGTTTTGGTTATGATAATAGCCTTGCTTGTAAAAATTATGGAAAGGAGCCTAAGAAAAAGTGATAGACGTAATTAACCTTTCAAAGAGCTACGGCAGCCTGGAAGTGCTTAAAGACATCACTGTATCAATTAAAGAAGGCGAGAAAGTAGCTATTATAGGCCCTTCCGGAAGCGGCAAGAGCACATTTTTAAGATGCCTTAACTGTATGGAGGATCCAACCAGCGGCTCCATCATTTTTGAGGGTGTTGACATTGCTGACATGAGAGTGGATATAAACATTCACCGCCGTCATATGGGCATGGTTTTCCAGCAGTTTAACCTGTTCAATAACAAGACCGTTATTGACAATATAATGCTTGCTCCTGTGCATATTGGATTATATGACCTCAGGATGAAGAAGATAAAGAACTTTTTTATCAGAATCAGGAATGTCTTTGCCAGGAACAAGAAGCCCCTTTATGAAATAGACACCACTAAAAGCGAAATTAAAGCCAAGGCAAGGGAAAATGCCCTCCGCCTCTTAAAGCGGATTGGCCTTGAGGATAAAGCCAATGTTTATCCTTCCACCCTTTCGGGCGGACAAAAGCAAAGAATAGCAATAATCCGCGCTTTGGCCATGAACCCTAAAGTAATGCTGTTTGATGAGCCTACCTCAGCCCTTGACCCTGAAATGGTAGGGGAGGTTTTGGAACTTATTAAGCAAGTTGCCGAAGAGGGCATGACCATGGTTATAGTAACCCATGAAATGGGGTTTGCAAGGGAAGTTGCCACCAGAGTATTGTTCATGGATGAGGGAAGAATCGTTGAAGACGATACTCCCGAAGAGATTTTTACAAATCCCAAAAACCCAAGGACAAAGGAGTTCTTGTCGAAAGTTCTTTAATTAAATAAAAAAATAATAACCCATAAGGCATAAATGAAAGCTTTATGGGTTTTTTATTTTGCCGCTTATCTGACACATCCGGCATTTTTCAAAGGTTCGTTCTTTTACATTACTGCATTTACATTTATGATAGGGATGACAGCGATTGATTCTTAAAATTTGCAAGTGCTGACATTGACAACATGCAAATCTTTTTTCTTAAAATATGGTTATATATCTTTGTTGACTCAAACTAAACTATAGGGAGGACAAAAATATTATTCTAAATTCATGACAGAAAAGTGACCATCTTACCCCTTGCCACGGCTAAAATTCGGATGAAGAACTATTGCTGGCAATTTAGTTGGATTGACATTCTGAATTGTGTAAAATAAAGGAAATAGATAGTAAAACCATAATTTTGAAATGAATTTTTGCTGATTATAACTTGCGTTTTGGCTCTAATGTGGGGTAAAATAAGAAATATTATACACACAGGTGTAAACCGGGAAATATAAGAAGCTCGCACAAAATTGAAAAATTTGTAAATTTGACAGGAGGGAAGTTATCAATGAAAAAAATTGCATCAATCGTGCTAATTCTTTGCATGGTTACCGTGATGTTCGCAGGATGCGGTCAGGGGACAGGAAGCGGCAATGTAATTAAAATTGGCGTTTTCGAACCGTCTTCCGGCGACAACGGAGCCGGCGGGAAACAGGAGGTATTGGGTATTGAATATGCTCACTCCAAAGTAAACACAGTAGAGATTGACGGAAAAACTTACAAGATTCAGCTGGAGATTGTAGACAACGAATCATCCAATGACAAGGCTCCTTCAGCCGCAGCCAAGCTCGTAAGCGCAAAATGCTCCGTTGTTCTTGGCTCTTACGGTTCCGGAGTATCCATCGCCGCCAGTGATGTTTTTGCCTCTGCGGGAATTCCTGTAATAGGTATCTCCTGCACAAACCCGCAGGTTACAGAAGGCAACACCCATTATTTCAGAATTTGCTACCTTGATCCTTTCCAGGGTACAGTTCTTGCAAACTTTGCAGTAGATGAGTTCAAAGCTAAAAAAGCTTACATACTTACAAAGCTGGGCGACGACTATTCAGTCGGTCTTGGCAACTACTTTAAGAAGGCCTTTGAGGCATTGGGAGGAACAGTTGTTGAAGAGTCCTTCCAGGAAGGCAACAGTGACTTTACCGCTTATTTGACAACTGCAGTTAATTCAGGTGCAGAGGTTATCTTTGCTCCCACTTCTACCGAAGCTGCATCACTTATTATTAACCAGGCTAAATCTCAGGGCATAAACATACCGCTTCTGGCAGGAGATACCTGGGACAGCTCTGTTATTTTAGAAGCAGCAAAAGGTTCAAATCTTGAAATATGCGTATCCACATTCTTTGATGAAGGCGACGATTCTGCCTTAGGTTCTGAATTTGTAAAAGGCTTCAAGCAGTGGCTCAATTCTGATTCCACAAAGCTTCAGAACAACGGCGGAAATGACATAGTTGCAGCTGTTTCCGCACTTGGCTATGATGCATACATGGTTGCTCTGGAGGCAATAAAAGCTGCCAACAGCACAGATTCCAAGAAGATTAATGAAGCATTATGGGGCGTAAAATACACCGGTGTTACCGGCAGCATTGCATTTGATGAAATAGGAGACGCTATCCGCGATGTTGCTTACATCAAGAGAGTTAATCCTTCCAATGGTTCATGGGAGTTTGTTGCAATTCAGAGCGTAAAATAATCTGAAAATAAATTTCATATTAACTTTCCCTTTGCGGGGACTAAAAGGTCCCCGCAAAGCATTGCAATAAGTATTGCCCAAATTATTACCCAGGTATTTGAAAAATATTTTTTTATAATTTAACTTTAATACGATATTTAATTGACAAGTAACAGCATGTCCTTCTGCCGAAAGGAGTAAACAGTTTCTCTTTGCGATAAACTCTTTTCGCGCTACAAGACGGAGGTTTTACTATGGATTTTATAAATGCCTTTTTGCCATACATTCTGGCAGACATTGAAAAGACTACACCGGATGCCATCAGGATTGCCGACTATTTGCCATATATACTGGCAGGCATTTCTGTAGGAGGACAATATGCTCTTATATCCATTGGCTACACTATGGTGTATGGTATATTGAGGCTCATTAATTTTGCCCACGGGGACATATTTATGGTGGCAGGCTTTGTAATGATATATCTTTCAGCTACTCTGCCTCTCCATATTTCAGCTGTCTTCGTGATCCTTATTACAATGCTATTGGGATTTGTTGTAGAGCGAGTTGCTTATAAGCCGTTGCGCAATGCGCCTCGTATGTCCATTATGATAAGTGCCATTGGAGTTTCTTATCTTCTCCAGAACTGTGCATGGTACTTTACAAGTGGTCTTGCCAAGCAATATCCCGAAATTCCGTGGATCAGCGAATCAATAACCATTGGTTCAGCAACCACCAAGATTGTAACCATATTAACACCTGTATTGACCATTATACTTGTTGCGGCACTGGTATTTCTTATAAAGTATACAAAGATAGGAATGGCAATGCGCGCAGTATCCAAGGATTTTGAAACCAGCAGGCTCATGGGCATAAAAATCAATACGGTTATCAGTATAACCTTCCTGATTGGCTCATTCCTTGCAGCCGTTGCATCCCTTTTATACTTTACCAATTATACTACCGTAACTCCCGTTGCCGGTGCCATGCCGGGACTCAAGGCATTTGTTGCCGCTGTTTTCGGAGGAATCGGAAGTATTCCCGGTGCTGTTGTTGGGGCGTTTATTATAGGAATTTGCGAGAATCTGATAAAAGGAGCCGGCTGGACAACTTTTTCAGATGCCTTTACCTTTGCACTGCTGATAATTATTCTGGTAGCCAAGCCTACAGGTCTCTTTGGCGAGAAATCCACCGATAAGGTATAGGTGAGGTATGATGATGAAAATAAAAGAAAATTCTTCTCTTAAATATATATCAATACTTGCTTTGATTGGGGCTATGTTCCTGATTATATTTATTCTGGAGCAATTGCTTCCGCCCACATCAATGCTTTTTATGGTACTTAAAAAAGGTGCCATATATTCCTTAGTGGCAGTTTCACTGAACCTTCTTTGCGGATTTACAGGGCTATTTTCCCTTGGACATGCAGGGTTCATGTTAATTGGAGCATATACCTATGCCATATTCACCATACCATTGGAAGCCCGTAACGCCGTATACCAGTATTTTGACGGGGGAATCATAAATTTCACTCTTCCCGTCCCTGTGGCTCTCTTAGCGGCAGGAGCCTGTGCGGCTGTGTTTGCTTTCCTTATAGGTCTTCCTGTCTTAAGACTTAAGAGCGATTATCTTGCAATAGCCACTCTTGGTTTTGCCGAGATAATCAGGGCAATTTTCCAATGGGATAAATTAGGCCCTATAACCAATGGATCCAATGTGCTTCGCAAGTTTCCGTCCTTCTCATCCACAATTTTTCCTTTTGCTGTTGCCGGTCTTTGCATAGCCATAATCGTGCTTCTTATCAACTCATCTTATGGCCGTGCCTTTAAAGCCATCAGGGATGATGAAATTGCCGCTGAGGCGATGGGTATAAATCTTGCAAAGCATAAGCAGCTTTCCTTTACCATCAGCTCATTCTTTGCAGGAATTGGTGGTGCGCTCCTTGCCATGTTCCAGACAACAGTACAGGCAGCCGCCTTCAAATCCTCCATGACCTATGAAATCCTGCTTATTGTTGTAATTGGAGGCATGGGCTCTGTTACGGGAAGCTGTATCTCGTCGTTCCTGTTCATAGCTGCCAGCGAGTGGTGGTTAAGATTCCTTGACGATGAGACATATATAGGATCCTTTAAGGTTCCTCTTTTAAGGTCGGGCTTCAGGAAGGTTGTTTTCTCCGTTGTAATCATGATAATCGTCTTGTTCTACCAAAGGGGCATCATGGGGACAAAGGAACTGTCCATGGACGCCATAGGCCGGTTTTTCCGCAAATTTAAAAAGGAAGAGGATGTGGCTTAAAAATGACGGAAAATATTCTTCATGTTGAAAAACTTACAATGCAGTTTGGCGGCGTTGTAGCAGTATATAACCTGTCACTTGACGTAAACAAGGATGAGATAGTAGCTTTGATTGGTCCTAACGGAGCCGGAAAAACCACAGTTTTCAACTGTATAACCGGTGTTTATGAGCCAACTAGCGGTAGAGTAAGCTTCATGGGAAAGGATATAATATCCACTTATCTCAGGGGTAAAATGAAAAAGCAGTATTCGGGCGAGATAAAAGAGTGCAAGATTTTAAATCCCACTCCAGATGAGATAACTAAGCTTGGTATAGCCCGAACTTTTCAGAATATAAGGCTTTTCAAAAGCATGACGGTATTTGAAAACGTCCTTATTGCAAAGCATATGCGCGCAAAGCAGAATGTGTTTACCGCTACTTTCAGGCTGAACCTCCATGAAGAAAAGCGTGCCAGGGAAGAATGTCTGGCTCTTTTAGAAGAACAGGGGCTTCTGCATCTTAAGGATGAACTGGCAAGCAACCTGCCCTATGGCTTCCAGCGCAGACTTGAAATATCCAGAGCTTTGGCAACCGAACCAAAACTTCTCCTTTTGGATGAGCCTGCGGCGGGTATGAATCCCCAGGAGTCACAGGAACTGGCTGATTTCATAGTCCATATCAAGAACAAATACAAGCTCTCGGTGCTGATGATAGAACACCACATGGATCTGGTCATGAAAATATCTGACCGAATCTATGTTGTGGACTTTGGAAAACTCATAGCCCACGGTACTCCGAGTGAGGTACAAAAAAATCAGCGCGTTATCGATGCATATCTGGGGGTGGCCGACGATGCTTAAAATTACTGATCTGAAAGTTTCATACGGCGGAATTGAAGCCGTCAAGGGTATTTCCTTTGAAGTTCCCGAAAAAAGCATAGTTACGCTAATTGGTGCCAACGGTGCGGGCAAGAGCACCACACTTCGCTCCATATCGGGGCTTGTAAGGCCAAAAAGCGGAAAGATAGAATTTCTTGGCGAGGATATTACAGGTAAGGATGCGGCAGATATAATGGCAAAGGGAATAACGCTGGTGCCCGAAGGCAGAAGGATTTTCCCTGATCTTACGGTTCTTGAGAACCTTAAAATAGGTGCGTATCTTCGCAAGGATGATCTGACCGACGACCTTAACTGGATATACGACCTTTTCCCGCGTCTTAAGGAACGTTCCTGGCAGCCGGGAGGAACCCTGTCGGGCGGAGAGCAGCAGATGCTGGCTGTGGGAAGGGCATTAATGAGCCGTCCCAAGCTTATTATGATGGATGAGCCGTCCTTAGGTCTTGCGCCTCTTGTGGTAAGAAACATCTTTGATATCATAAAGGAAATCAACAGGCAGGGGGTTACCATCCTTCTTATTGAACAGAATGCCAACATGGCATTGAAAACGGCAGACATTGGATATGTAATGGAAACAGGCCGCATAACCATGACTGGCTCAGGCGAAGAACTTCTTGCAAATGAGGCTGTAAAAGCGGCATATCTGGGTACCTGATGTTAGTGAGCCGAAAACAGGCAAGACAGGCTTTTTACTTAAAAGAGATGTTTAGAATAAATCTGACTGTGGTATTGACTTTATATGGAATATGATGTAAGCTCTTTTTAAAATAAACTAAAAACCTGTGATTGAGAGTAGTAGCAATAATTACTTTATCCACAGAGAGCCGCGGCTGGTGAAAAGCGGTGATAAAGCTTATTGTGAATGGACTCATGAGGGCTTTGCCGAAATTTTGGGAGAGTAGGCGAGACGGGAACTTCACCCGTTATCAAGGAAGCATGTATGATAGTACATGGATATGAGGGGCGTATTGTACGCAATTTAGGTGGTACCGCAGAGACTTAAGTCTTTGTCCTATTATTAGGGCAAAGGCTTTTTTATTTTAAATTTATCAATAAGGTAATGGAGGGATGATATTATGGCAAACATACCCTACAAAATTTATCTGACTGAAAAGGAACTTCCCCAATATTGGTACAATCTTAAGGCGGTTATGAAGGAACTTCCTGACCCTATGCTTAATCCTGCAACATTAAAGCCATGTACAAAAGAAGAACTTAAACAGGTGTTTTGCTCCGAGCTTGTGGAACAGGAGTTTAATGCCAAAGACAAGTATATTGAGATACCTGAGGGAATCCGTGATTTTTACAGAATGATACGTCCTTCTCCGTTAATTCGTGCTTACTACCTTGAAAGAATGCTCAATACCCCCGCAGAAATCTACTACAAATTTGAAGGGACAAATACGTCCGGCTCACATAAGCTTAATTCGGCTGCAGCCCAGGTTTTCTACGCCAAGGAAGAGGGGATAACCACCCTTACAACAGAAACCGGAGCCGGTCAGTGGGGTACAGCCCTGTCCATGGCATGTGCATTTTATAATATAGACCTGACAGTTTATATGGTAAAGGTTTCTGCAGAACAAAAGCCATATAGAAAAGCAGTTATTGAAACTTACGGCGGAAAAGTCATACCTTCTCCTTCCGATACAACAGAGATTGGAAGAAAAATACTGGCTGAAAACCCCGGTACAGGAGGTTCTTTAGGATGCGCCATTTCTGAAGCATTGGAGACAGCGGCAAAGACAGAAAACTGCCGTTATGTTCTGGGAAGCGTCCTTGACCATGTATTGCTCCACCAGTCCATAATAGGGGAGGAGACCAGGATTGCCTGTGAAAAATATGATATTAAGCCTGACATAATTATAGGAAGTGTTGGGGGAGGCTCCAATTTCGGAGGACTCATTGCGCCTTTTATGGGAGACAAAATTGCGGGCAAGAACAATATTCATTTTATTGGTGTTGAGCCTGCATCATGCCCGTCCCTGACAAGGGGCAGATATGCCTACGACTTTGGAGATACGGGTAAAACCACTCCATTAATAAAAATGTACACCTTAGGCTCGGGCTTTATGCCGTCGCCCAACCATGCCGGAGGATTGAGATATCATGGTATGAGCCCCATTGTCTCAAAGCTTTATCATGACGGATATTTTGAAGCCCGTTCTGTGGAACAAACAAGAGTATTTGAAGCTGCAGTTGCCTTTGCCAGATGTGAGGGTATTCTTCCGGCGCCAGAATCTTCCCATGCTCTCTGTGTTGCCATTGATGAGGCTATAAAGTGCCGTGAAAGAGGGGAAAAGAAGACAATTATTTTTGGGCTTTCGGGTACGGGATATTTCGACATATCAGCGTATATGAGCTACAATAACGGTTCTATGTCGGATTATGTACCTACTGATGAAGATCTGGAAAAAGGCTTTGCAACAATCCCAAGGATATAAGGACAGAGCGTAAATTATATTTTAGACAACCGGTGTGATGTAAATTCACACCGGTTTTTTATGTAATTTTGTCGAAAATAAGGTTCTACGTCAATTGTTGGGGTGGAACAAAGTAAAATGAAGTAACGTATGTATTGCTGGCAGATGATCATATTTGGTTGTCTGCCAGTTTTGTATGTAAAGGCTTATGCCATAACATGAAGTATTCTGTTCCTAAATC
>JAAYAD010000086.1 GCA_012719545.1 Clostridiaceae bacterium | reverse complement strand
TGTAGTGATGCCCGGCCAACCAGCCTAACATGCCATGTACTCATTGTCAACAGCTTTCGCGGCATAAACGCTTAGACTATTGTTTGATTAGCTACTGCTTTGATGACCGAGGTATTTTACACACAAATTTGGACTTGACTTTTATATGGAAATTCAAATACCAGACTTTTATATAGTTTTTTTATAAGACACATGAATTGTAATAGTTTTTATATGCAATGATTGCTGAAATTGCAGTTCTGCCTTTCACCTAATTTACATGCCCCCATATAACGTAGACTTTCAGAAAATAGAAAGCAAAGGAGTGCTTTATTATGCAATATTATTATGGGGATAAAAATCCATTAAGAATGCTGGATGGAATATTAGACAGCTTACAATTTACGCATACAACCAAAGCATGAACTTTGTAAACTTCCTGAATCAGCTTATTGCAGAAAGTGAAGCTGTTAAAAATAATGACATTGCAATTGTGGTAACCGATCACATCAGAAGGGAATCGGAATATTTTATAGGAATTGTCACAGCGGCCATGAGAAACTATTACAATAAAGACTGCTGGATAAAAAGAAAGCCTAAGTAGTTATCCATTTAATTGGATATTTTTATGATAGAATAAAGAAAAAAGCAAAAAGGTACTTGAGGTATTTTATGAAGAATAATAATCGTATTTATAAAACCAGTTTTGCAAGCGTATATCCCTATTATGTTGCAAAGGCTGAGAAAAAAGGACGTACCAAGGAAGAAGTGGATGAAATAATCCGCTGGCTCACAGGATACAGCCAGGAAGAGTTGGAAGCACATCTTAATAATCAAACGGACTTTGAGACCTTCTTTAACCAGGCTCCGCAGCTAAATCCTGCCAGAACATTGATTAAAGGGGTGATATGCGGTGTCCGCATTGAAGAAATAGAAGAGCCTTTGATGCGTGAAATCCGATATTTGGATAAGCTTATTGATGAACTTGCAAAAGGAAAGGCTATGGAAAAGATTTTGAGAAAATAGTATAAAATGTTGCTGTCAACATGCCCCGGTCCATTATTTGACCGGGGTTTTTTGTCTTTATCCCGCCATAAAAACTCAATTTTCGACTAAATTATTGACAGTGTGCTGGAATATGTTAAGCTATTATTAAAAATATGTAAATCTATGTAATAATATAATGTATGCATACAATAAGGGAAAGGAAGAAAAACATGACAAGCTCTAATATCCACAGCGGGCATCGGGCAAGAATGAGAGAAAGATATCTTGAGGAGGGGCTGGATGGATTTCAGGATCATGAAGTCGTTGAATTTCTATTGTTTTATTGCATTCCTATGAAGGATACCAATGCCCTCGCCCATAAAATGATTAAAGAATTTGGAAACCTCCATAACCTATTGGAGGCTGACCCGAGGGATATAGAAAGAAGATGCGGTGTAAGCATTAATACCGCAATATTGCTGTCCCTTGTTGGACCTCTGTCGCGCCGCTATTTGAAGCAGAAGTGGGGTCAGCGTCCTGTACTGAACTCTTCAGCCAAGGCGGGGAACTATGCAATTTCGCTTTTTTCAGGAAGGCCGTATGAATGCTTTTATTTGATTTGCCTGGATTCCCAGAACCATGTCAATCATGCTTCACTGGTTCATGAGGGAACAATAAATGAGTCACCGGTCTACCCCAGAATTATAGTTGAGACAGCTCTGCGACATAAAGCCAACAGTGTTATACTTGCCCATAACCACCCCGGAGGCAGCCTTAAGGCATCGGCGGCAGATATTGATATTACAAGAAGAATCACCGAGGCCTTAAAACCAATAAATATTAATGTTGTAGACCATATAATTGTTGCGGGTGAACGCTACATAAGCTTTGCCGAAGAGGGCCTGCTTAGCGCGCTTACAGTATAGCCTGTTAATATTTTGATTGAGTACAATAGACTTATGGGTATTAGTTAATGCTGACTATTCCAACCCTGGACTAAATTACCATTGGTGATTTTGCACAAAAATAAATTAAGTCGCAGCTTGTCGGATAATCAAAAATATAACGGAGATTTTGTCGATGCCTAAAACCTGAGTGCAAAGAACTATAAAACACTTTTTGTGCCATCATTTCAACACCGCCGCAATGTTCCGGACAGCCACGAAAGTTGTTATAATGTCTTAACATTAAGCAAAGCCAATGTACAAGCATGACAACAGAAACCTTGATACTAAAAGCTTTCGTCATTTTGCACAAAAAATTTCAGAGTTCAAGTTTGACACTAGATATTGTATATGATAGCATTTTTACATCGAGATGTTGGCATTGAACAAAAGAAACAACAATCAGATTTGTGATTGAAAATACACAAAAGAGATTGGTTTTTGCTGCAGGATTTACTTATGACGAAATATCATCTGCCTTGTGAAAGGCAGCAGCAACGCGTGGCAAAAGGAATTGTCCGGTCAAAACAGCCTTCAATGGAGGCTGTGTAGATGGCGGTGAAATACAAAAGACAAATTCCCAGGGTTCATAGAATTTTGTGGAATATGTACATATAGATAAAAACACGGTAAATGCATATAGCTAATGGATATAAACAAAAGAGCAGAGATTTGAATTCCTATGTAAGCGCTCCTGTTAACAAATACAGCGGCTATTTGGGTAACAAGGACAGTAAAATACAGAATAGGCAGCACGCTAAGTGTGAAGGTACCTGAACAATTTACACAAGAGAAAAAGATTGGCACAAAAATTACTTCTATAGTACAGAAAGCCCATATTAGCAGCAGTTGACTGGTCTTGATATGGGCTTTTTTGGTTGCTTACCGTATGGTAAAATAAGGCAGCTTCTCCTAGTCGGCTTAGGTGGGGTTGGGGGGGATATCACACCAGAGCCGGTTTCCAAAATAATCTATCCGTCGACTTTAGGTTTAATATTCAGGCAGAGCTTATGGATGAGCCTGAATTTTAATCTGATAAGCAGATACAGGATGCCCTTTATTGATGTACATTAATTGATGACATGGTAAAAAAGAGCCATGTCAGGTTCTTGTGCAATATAATCCCCTGCAGTGCAATTTAATCTTTTTAAGTAAATGATATTTTATTGACCAGGTTCCAAGTTTGGTATATAAAATAAACGGGAAACTGAAACCATTTAATATCCTGTAAAAGCTTATGCATAAAATTGCGGCGGCTGTTTTCTATTGCCTTGGATAGTTACAGAGAGATTCATCTGTTCAAGGGTTGGATGGGGGAAGATTTGGCTTGAATTGATGAAAGGAGTGATGTGGATTTTGGGCAGGATTATATCCTGAATTGATTTTTAGGATATATTGAAAGCTTGCCCTAAAGGCAACTTAAGATTTTGAACAGAAATAAACATAAGTAAATATATAAGACCCAGATACAGGCGTTAGAAATTTTATAAAAGCAAATTTAAGGAAAACATATACAAGAGAATATTTGGATTTAAAATTCCGTGGGAGTTTTTGCAATATAAATCATAGAAAAAACACGACGGGATGTCCCGTCGTTCTTTATTCAATTCAGTTAAGGCAGGTATTAGATTTGCTTAAAGAATATATTTTTAATAATAATTTGACATTAATTTATGAACGCCTTGAACATATGAGATCTGTTTCTCTGGGAGTCTGGATTGGGGCAGGTTCAAGATATGAGACGGCAATAAACAACGGAATTTCCCACTTTATAGAACATATGCTTTTTAAGGAGACTAAAAGGCGGACATCCAAGGAAATTGCCGGTGACATTGATAAAATTGGCGGACAAATTAATGCTTTTACTGGAAAAGACTGTACTTGTTTTTATGCCAGTACGTTGGACACGGATATTGAAATAGCAGTTGATGTTTTATCCGATATGCTCTTTAACTCAATATTTGATCCGGGGCATATTGAAAATGAGAAAAAGGTAATTCTTGAGGAAATCAAAATGTATGAGGATGATCCTGAGGAACTGGTACATGATATATTAACCGAAGAAATGTGGAACGGGTGCTCCCTGGGATATCCCATACTTGGTACTCAGAAAAGTCTTAAAAACATAACGCGGGATATGATGCTGGAATACATGTCAGATTATTATATCCCGGACAACTGCGTCATTTCAGTGGTGGGGAGCTTTGAAGAAAACCGTTTGACAGACATGATCCAAAGGTATTTTGGAGCATGGAAACCTTTGAACTACTGCAGGTTTTCTTACGACAAGCCATCCTTTAGAAGCAAATTCGTATATAAGGAAAAGGATATTGAACAAACACACTTGTGCATAGGCTTTAAAGGCTTGTCAATGAGTGACAGGGGTATTTATCCTCTTTTTATACTGAATAACATAATAGGCGGAAGCATGAGCTCTAAACTGTTTCAAACCATCAGGGAAGAAATGGGCCTTGCTTACTCCATCTATTCTTTTCCCACCATGTTCCGTGACTGCGGAATGTTTACAATTTATGCTGCCACCAATCATGACAAGGCTGAGCAGGTAATTGCAAAAATCGGGCAGGAGATTAATACCATATTAAAAGATGGGCTAACCGACGAGGAGTTTACCAGAAGCAAGAACCAGCTTAAGGGAAACTACATTCTTGGTCTGGACAGCACCATCGCACGCATGAGTTCCATTGGAAAGGCAAAGGTTATCACAGGAATTGTAAAAACCACAAAAGAGACATTGGCGGAAATTGACAGCGTCAAAAAGGATGATGTCATGGAAGTAGCATTCCGGGTATTTGACCACAAATGTACGGGACTTGCAATTATTGGGCAGGCTCCTGTTACTGATACATGTCTTGATTATTTTGCATTCTGATGTGGCAGCTATATCCAATAGGGCAATTTATCAATTAGCGGAGCAATTTACGGCTCCGCTAATTTTATAGTTTTATAATTCCATAGTTAATCAGAAGCATCAGAAATATATTTATCAATGGTCCAAATCTGGCTTCGTTTCTTCCAATATTTACAAAAGAGCATATACACACCCTGCCTCTGCTTTTCATAAGATGGTATTGTTAAGCGACCTTATGGAGGAGGCATTAATTTAATGTACAGGAGAAAGTATGCTGTTATCGGGGGCGATATGAGAAATCTTTATCTGGTGGATCTGCTTAAAAAAGATTATCAATATGTAGAAATATATGGTTTTGATAAAAGCGGCAAATCCTGGGCTCTCAAAAATCCCCCTCTTGACTATATTTTAGATGGTGCACAAGTGATAATCGGAGGAATTCCCCTCCTTACACAAAACAATTATCTTACAATGCCCCTTTCAAGTGAGAGGCTTACATTTTCCGAAGTCCTTGAGAAAATACCTGAAGGCGCACTTTTTATTGCCGGAAAAATACCTGAGACAATTGTCAAACAACTGGAAAGCAGGAAGGTAAAATGCGTGGATCTGCTTGAAAGGGAGGATATGGCTGTACTTAATGCCGTGCCTTCTGCCGAAGGTGCAATTGACGTTCTTATACAGGAGCTTCCCAAAACACTTATGGACAGCCGTATACTTATTGCCGGTTACGGCAGGATAGGCAAAATATTGGCTAAACTTCTCCACGGCTTTGGAGCTGAAGTATGGGTTTCAGCAAGAAAGCATTCCGATCTGGCCTGGATTGAGGCACAGGGATTAAAACCAATTCCCATGAGCCAATTCGGAAGGTATGTGGGGGATATGGATGCCATTGTCAATACTGTTCCAGCATTAATAATAACAAAAGAAATATTGGAAAAGGTAAGGTCCGACTGCTTCCTGCTGGATCTGGCTTCCGCTCCCGGAGGCATAGATTTTAAGGCGGCAGAGGCAATGGGCTTTAAGGTGAAATGGGCTTTAGGCCTTCCAGGCAAGGTAGCGCCCTTGACAGCGGGCGATATCATCAGAAGAACCGTCTATAACATAATTGAAGAAGAGGGGGGTGGGCTATAGTGAATATCAAAGGAAAGAAAATAGGTTTTGCTTTAACAGGTTCTTTCTGCACAATCAGCGATGCCATAACTGAAATGGAGCGTCTGTCTTTTTTAGGAGCGGATATTATTCCAATCATATCCTCAAATGTGGCAACCATTGATTCACGCTTTGGCAGAGCGGAAGATTTCAGACGCCGCATTGAGTCCATAACAGGCAAGTTCTGTATTGATTCAATTGTGGACGCAGAACCCATTGGTCCTCAGAAACTGCTTGACCTGCTGGTTATAGCACCATGCACAGGAAACACTATGGCTAAAATTGCAAACGGAATAACCGATACGCCTGTGACTATGGCGGCAAAGGCAAACTTAAGGAATCAAAAACCCGTAGTCCTTGCAATAGCCACCAACGACGGCCTTTCGGCCAATGCAAAGAATATTGGAGTTTTATTAAATACCAAGAACATCTTCTTTGTACCATTTAGCCAGGATGATCCTGTGAAGAAAACAACATCCCTGATTGCCAAGTTCGACCTTATTCTTCCCACTATAGAGCTTGCCCTTGAGGGAAAGCAGATTCAGCCGGTTATAAGCTGACAATAAGGCTAAAAAACCTGCATGCCAATTGCACCCTGCATGGAATGCAGGTTTTTTGTTTTTAAAGCTATTTTTAAAGCAGGAGGTATAGTAAAATAATTCAGGTAAGCTGGCAATAAGGATAAGTACATGATACAATAGTATAATCTTAAGAAAAGGTGACATTATGAGACTACTTGATTTTAGAGACAGAAGTTACTGGAAGCTGATGATTGCTTTTGGACTTCCCATTGCAATCCAGAACCTGATATTCAATAGCTTTACGCTGGTTGACAATATCCTTGTAGGGGGCCTGGGAGATGCCAATATTGCAGCGGTGGGAGTTGCAAATAAGTTAAGCTTTATATTTGGCGTCTTTTTATTTGGAATAAACAGCGGCTCCAATATATTCAGCGCCCAGTTCTGGGGCAAAAAAGATTTGGCCGGTGTCAGGAAGGTATTGGGATTAAGCCTCATGTTTGGCCTGGGCGTTTCCATACCCTTTGCCCTGGGAGGTATTATTTTTCCAGGTTTTATTGTTAGCATTTTCTCAGATAACCCAGATGTTATCCGAGAAGGGGCAATATATTTAAGCATAGTTGCATGGACATACCCAATCAGTGCTGTTTCATCTTCTTTCAGCATCCAGTCAAGGGGAGTGGGAAGGACCAAGGTTCCCCTTGCGGCCAGTGCCGTTGCACTTACTTTAAATGCGATTCTTGATTATGTACTGATATACGGTAAACTCGGCCTGCCCATGATGGGTGTTAAGGGAGCGGCAATAGCAACTTTAGTTGCCAAAATTGTAGAATGCCTTATTATTATAGGCATTACCTATGCTAAAAAATATGAGCTTGCCGCAAAACTCAGCGATTTTAAAGGTTACAATACAGAATTTATGCTGCGCTTTATTAAACCCGTTTCTCCTGTCATTCTTAATGAGCTTCTCTGGGCTGTAGGTGTTACAGTGTATGCTTATTTTTACGGAGAAATAGGGACAGAGGCACTTGCTACGGTGCAGATTCTGGATGTTATAAACGGTATTTTTGTATCACTGTTCATGGGTATAGGCAATGCATGCGGAGCAATTATAGGCAATCTCATTGGCGCGGGGGAGGATGACACGGCAAGAGTCTATGCCAAGAGATCAGTACTTGTTGGCATAGTATTTTCTGCTGTTATGGCAGTACTGCTTTTAAAAACTTCCCACTTCTTTTTGAGCTTCTTCAATATAAGCCAGACAACTCTTGAGATATGCAAAATTACCATTAGAGTCTATGCCGCATTCATGATACCAAAGATGATTAATCTTATTATGATTGTAGGTGTATGCCGGGGCGGCGGAGATACGGTATTTGCAGCTATTATCGATGTTGGAGCTCCCTGGTTTATTGGAATACCCATGGCATATTTAGGTGTGAGGGTGTTTAATTTTCCTGTGTACTATGTAGTTTTAATGATACAGTTTGAAGAGCTGACAAAAAGCATTTTCTCCATCGCAAGGCTTATATCGGGAAAATGGCTCCACAATCTTGTCAAGGATTTTGAGCATAGCGAAAGTAAACTGGAGGCAGAAGCACAGGCTTCATAAGTTATGACATATAAGAACATTGTTGAAGCAAAATTTATAAAAAGACCCAACAGATTTTTAGCATATTGTGATGTAGGCGGGCAGGAAGTTGTCTCCCATGTGAGAAACACTGGCCGCTGCCGTGAACTGTTCATTCCCGGAGCAACTGTTTTTCTTGAGGCTTCATCAAACCAGGCAAGAAAAACCGGGTATTCTTTAATTGGAGTAATGAAGGGGCAGCGCCTTGTTAATATAGACTCAACTGCTCCCAACAAGGTAATTAAAGAAGCGCTGGAAAACGGGCTTATTCTTCCGGGGCTTGGCAAAACTACTCTTATAAAGCCAGAAGCAAGCTTTTATGGTTCCCGGTTTGATTTTTACCTTGAAGCGGGAAGTAAAAGAGCTTTAGTTGAGGTAAAAGGGGTTACCCTTGAAAAGGATGGGCTTGCGCTTTTTCCCGATGCTCCCACCGAGCGGGGAGTAAGGCATGTTGAAGAGCTTATTTCTGCTAAATCCGACGGGTTTGAGGCTTATCTTGTATTTGTAGTGCAAATGAAAGGCGTTACGGCGTTTACCCCCAATGCTGCCATGCACCAGGCTTTCAGCGATGCGGTGTATAGGGCTCAAAATATGGGAGTTCATGTGCTTTGCTATGACTGTATTGTTGAAAAAGATTCCCTTACCCTTGGAGAACCTGTCAAGGTGATATGAGGGGAGAAGGTTATAAGCTTATCTATATTACTTCCTAATTCTCTCTTGACATTGCTGGATATAATGATAGAATTGTCTTAACCGTACGGTTATGAATAAAATTTAATAATTAAATAAGAATGCATGTGGGAGCCGGTGCACCGGCTGAGAGGGAATGTTAAGTTCCGACCATTTGGAACCTGATCTGGTTAGCACCAGCGTAGGGAATGCACAACATTGAAATGTTTGAGGCTGCCTATGTTGGGCAGCTTTTTTAGCTTGCAATTCGCTTGCTGCCCTTCTCTCAACCACATCGGAATGGAGAAAAAATGGCAAAAGTTAATGTAAGTCTTCAGGTAATACCCAATGTACCCCCTGAACGAATCTATCCTGTAGTAGACAAGGTCATAGCTATGATTGCCGAAAGCGGGGTAAAATACGAGGTAGGTCCCATGGAAACAACCATGGAGGGTGAGCTGGACGAGCTTTTACAGATTGTGAAGAAGGCTCAGGATATATGTGTGGAAGAAGGCTCAAGCCGTGTTCTTTCAGTAGTAAAAATTGATTATAGTCCGAAAGGCGTAACAATCGATGAAAAAATCTCAAAATACAGGTCGAAATAATGGAAGAGCGGATTTGCTTCCTGTCGGTATCGTGCTGGCTGTTTTAGTTTTTTGGCAGCTTATTGTGTCATGGGGAGATATACCTCCTTATATTCTGCCGTCACCTATTATGGTATTGAAGGCTCTTTTTGATGAGAAGGAGCTTTTATTAACCCATACCCTGGCAACCTTAAATGAGGCATTGGTTGGATTTTCCTTAGCAGTAGTACTGGGAATGATTTTTGGCATACTGATGGGATATTCCGAACCTTTCAGAAGAGCTCTGTATCCAATTTTTATTATAACCCAGACTATTCCTATAATTGTTCTTGCACCCCTATTTGCCATCTGGTTTGGCTTTGGTTTTTTGCCAAAGATTTTGATTGTCATACTTGTTTGCTTCTTTCCTGTGGCGGTTACCTTTGCTCAGGGCCTTATAAAAGCAGATGAGGACATGGACCAGCTTCTAAAGGTAATGGGAGCAAAAAGGTGGCAGGCCTTCCGGAAGGTAAGAATTCCGCAGGCGCTTCCCTCATTGTTTTCAGGACTTAAAATAGCGGCTACATACAGTATAATGGGGGCTGTCATTTCAGAATGGGTGGGAGCCAAAAGCGGTCTTGGAATTTTTATGACCCGCGCCATGTCCAGCTTCAGGACAAGCGTGCTTTTTGCGGATGTTTTTGTGATTATTGTGTTGAGCCTTGGAATTTACAAAGCTGTAGAAATAATTGAAAAGAAGATTATTTTAAGAAAGTACAATATCCGGTAAAGAAAGGTGAGAATTATGAAACATATAAATAAAGCAAAAAAAGCAGTCAAAACCTTGGCCATGGTTTTCATGGCAGTTATTGTAGCGTTTACATTTGCTGCATGCCAAAAACCTGTGGATAACAACCAAAATAATAACCAGAATAAAATTGAGAACGAAACTTCCAAAGAGTTGAAAAAGGTTACTTTTGTCCTGGACTGGACACCCAATACAAACCATACCGGAATATATGTGGCCAAAAATCAGGGATTTTTTAAAGAACAGGGGCTTGATGTTGAAATAATCCAGCCCTCAGAAGGAACTTCCGATTCCATGGTGGCTTCAGGCTCAGCACAGTTTGGAATAAGCTATCAGGAAGGAGTAACCTTTGCAAGATCAGAAGGCGTTCCCATAGTGTCAATTGCCGCTGTTATACAGCATAATACCTCAGGTTTTGCATCGTTGAAAGAAAAGAATATTACTTCTCCCAAGGACTTTGAAGGCAAAACCTATGGTGGTTGGGGCTCACCCATTGAAGAGGCTACAATTAAATATCTTATGGATCAGGCAGGGGCCGATTTCTCCAAGGTTAATATTGTTACTACCGGAGATGCCGATTTCTTCCAGGCAAGCCAGTCAGGTCAAATAGACTTTGCATGGATTTTTGAAGGCTGGGATGGAATAGCAGCAAAGCTTAAGGGATTTGAACTTAATTACATTGACCTTGGCAAGGAAGCAAAAGTGTTTGATTACTATACTCCCGTAATTATAACCAGTGAAAAAACTATTGCAGAAAATGAAGAACTGGTAAGAGCTTTTATGACAGGTGCCAAAAAAGGATATGAATTTACAATACAAAATCCTGAAAAAGCAGCCGAAATACTGATTGAGGAAGTGCCTGAAATCGATAAGGAACTTGTAAAAGAAAGCCAGAAGTTTTTGGCAGGAAAGTATAAGGATGATGCTTCTTACTGGGGATTGCAGAAGGAAGAGGTATGGAAGAACTATACCAACTGGCTTTTTGACAACGGGTTTATTAAAGAAAAGATAGACGTTGCCAAGGCCTTTACCAATAAATACGTAGAAAATTGAGGAAAATCAGGTCGATGAAAAATATCATTGAGATTAACAGGCTCAATAAGGAATTTTTAAATCCCGAGGCTGAAAGACAAGGAGAATCTTCCCTTAAGGTATTGAAAGATGTATCATTGTCAGTATCAGAAAATGAATTTGTTACCCTTTTAGGGCCGAGCGGCTGCGGCAAAAGCACTTTGCTGAAATTAATAGCAGGTCTTGATGCTACTTATGAAGGAAGTATCTTTCTTTCCGGAAAGGATTTAAGAAGCAATAATGTCCCCGTTTGCTACATGCTTCAGAAGGATTGCCTGATGCCATGGAGGACAGTTCTTTCCAATATTCTTATGCCGGTAGAAATAAAAAAGGGGAATTTAAAAAAAGCCCGGGAGGATATTAAACCGTTAATTGACGAGTTTGGACTTTCGGGTTTTGAAAATTACCTTCCGGGAAAGCTTTCAGGCGGAATGAGGCAAAGAGTTGCCCTGCTTAGGACTTATCTTATGGAAGGAAGCATAATGCTTCTTGATGAGCCTTTTGGGGCACTGGATGAAATTACCCGTATTCAAATGCAGGATTGGCTTATTTCTGTCTGGGAAAGGCATAAAAAAACAGTGCTCTTTGTTACTCATGATCTGGATGAGGCAATATTTCTTTCTGACAGGGTTCTGGTAATGAGTACACGGCCCGGAACCATAATAAAAGAACTTAGAATTTACTTTGCGCGGCCCAGATCCCGGGACATGGTATTGGATCCGAAGTTTAATGAATATAAAAGGGAAATCCTTAAATTGCTTTCAGAAGGATAATTTATTAAGCAGCTCATGGAATTCTAATGGCGTCAAAGAATCATTAGAATTCCATGAGTTTTCTTTAATCCGGCGTTTATTTACATACTAATGTTTTTATAATAAAATGATTAGTAATATATAGTATTTTTTTATTTTATAAACAAGCATAATGTTAATATAATAAAATACAAAATAAAAGGGGTGAAAGTAAATGTATAATGAAAATGGCAATTTCGGAGTCCGTACTTTTGAAGAAGAATATGCAACAGTCAAAGGCATGAATGAATTTATATCCAAAGTTTACGGATGGATGTTTGCCGGCCTTGCTGTTACGGCAGGCGTTGCATATTATGTTGCGGGTAATGCACGGCTATTGTTCACTATATTGTCAAATATGTTCATTTTCTACGGGCTTTTAATAGGAGAGCTGATACTGGTTTCAGTTCTTTCTGCCAGAATCACACGATTCAGATATGGAACTGCAGTAACCATGTTTTTGGTCTATGCTGCGCTAAACGGCTTGACTTTATCGGTACTGCTTCTGGTTTATACCAGTGAATCGGTAGCCAGCGCCTTTGCCATTACTGCTGTAACTTTCGGTGTAATGAGTATTTATGGCTATGTAACCAAGACCGATCTGACCAGAACCAGAAGTATTCTGTTTATGGGACTTATAGGAATTTTGGTGCTTTCCCTTGTAAACCTCTTTTTAAGAAGCAGCGGAATGGCATGGTTTATAAGCTTGTTAAGCCTCTTTGTGTTCCTCGGGCTTACAGCTTATGACATGCAGAAGCTTAAAGCCTATTATTTCGGAACACAGGGAAATCCGGAACTTAGATCAAACCTTGGTATCATTGGTGCTTTAAGCCTTTACCTTGACTTTATAAATCTCTTCCTTACCATGTTAAGGTTCTTTGGAAGACGCAGAGATTAGTTTTCCGGCCATGTATCAATTCTCTTGATTAAGTTTAATTTTCTTTCTTAAAAATTAAGACAGGTTCTTTGGGTACCCATTGAACCTGTCTTTTTATTGGATAAGTGTTTACCTTTTTGCCTTATAATTATACTGACTTTTGCCTGATTTGCGCCCAACAGCTATTCGTTTGTAATATACTCCTTAATTAGTTTTAGAGCGTTCAGCAAGCCTTCCTTATGAGTTCTTTCATATCCATGGGATGCTGCCACACCGGGGCCAATGAGGCCATGTTTAAAGTCGTGCCCGGCTGCCAAAGCAGCACCCGCATCTGAACCGTAGAAAGGATAAATATCCACCGCATACTGAAGGTTTTTCTTCTTGGCAAGCTCTATAAGGCGGGTAGTAATATCGTAGTCATAGGGACCATTAGAATCCTTTGCGCATATTGAAACCTTGAATTCATCAGCGCCCAGATCTTCGCCGACAACACCCATGTCCACCGAAATTATTTCTGATATGCCTTCAGGAAAACCTGAGCATGCTCCGTGGCCTACCTCCTCATACATGGTGAAAAGAAGCCATGTGTTGCGCTTAAGTTCTGCATTTTCTTCCTTTACATAGCGGGCAAGGGCCAAAAGCAGGGCAGAACCTGCCTTGTCATCCAAATGGCGGCTTTTTATAAATCCTTTTTCGGTAACAATGGTTCTTGGATCAAGGGCCACAAAGTCTCCGGGCATTATGCCAAGAGCTTCAACATCCTCTTTTGTAAAGACCTTTTCATCCAGCACAATCTCCATATTGGCATCATCCCTTTTTGTCTCGGAGATATCTTTGCGGTAATGGGCAGCAGGATTCACAATCTGAATTGTGCCGGAATACTCCCTTCCATCCCTTGTAATTACCGTACAGTTTTCAGTTTCAATGTAGTTTCCGGGAAAACCGCCAACATGAGTAAAACGGAGCCGCCCGTTGGATTTTATTGATCTTACCATAAGACCAAGAGTGTCAACATGGGCAGATAATACAAGGCCATGCCCTTCACCGCCAAGGTTAACAAGCACCGAGCCCTTGTTGGTGACCTTTGGGGTATATCCCAGGAATGCAAGCTCTTCAATAAGATAAGCCTGTACTTTGGCTGTAAAACCTGAAGGGCTTGGAATTTTACAAAGCTTTTCAATCTGTTCAACTGCATATTCAAGATATTTTTCCATATACGTTTCCTCTCTTCCTTAACAATTGGAAGTATAATTTGCCATTTTTATTTGACTGCTTTTTTATTATAGCAAAATATCATGCTTTTATGGTTGAAATAATATCATGTATCTTATGGTATCCAATTTACAACATGATTTAATGACAGGACATGCCACAAGATATGATCACTTTTATTTTACCTGTATTTTTGTTATTATAATGTTGCACATTAAGAAACACAAGGCACTGTGTCTTGTGCCTGAAATCAGCATCAGAAAGGATTTTTGCTTTGAAGATAAAGAATAGTGAAAACAGTTTGGTTACATCTGAATGGGTTGAATATATCAGAAACATTAATACAGAGTATGCATTAAGTACCGGAAGGACTAAAAAATTTAAATTAGACGTTTTTGGCTGCCAGATGAATGAGCGTGACTCTGAAACCATAGCGGGAATGCTTACCGATATGGGCTATGAGGAGGTTTTTGGAGACGACTATGCAGATATCATAGTCTTTGTTACCTGCTGTGTCCGCGAAAACGCAGAAGAAAAGATATACGGCCATATTGGGGCTTTATCAAAAGAATGCGAGGAAAAGGGCACAATAATTGTTGCATGCGGATGCATGATGCAGCAGCCCCATGTGGTTGAAAAAATAAAGAATTCTTATCGTCATGTAAAAATTGTTTTTGGAACTCACAATGTCCATACATTCCCTGAACTGTTATACCGCTACATAACACAAAAAAAGCGTGTGTTCGAGGTTTGGGAAAAGGAAGACAGGATTATCGAGGATCTTCCAGTTAAGCGCACCGAGAAGCATAAGGCATGGATAAGCATTATTTTGGGGTGCAATAATTTCTGTACCTATTGCATTGTACCCCATGTAAGGGGAAGGGAACGCAGCCGCAAAATGGAGGATATTTTGGCTGAAATCAGGGAATTGGCCCAGGACGGCTGCAAGGAAATTACCCTCCTTGGACAGAATGTGAATTCTTACGGCAATGACCTGGGGGAAAAGGACCTTTTTGCAAAGCTTCTTTATGCCATTGAAGAAATAGATGGTATTAAGCGTGTCCGATTTACCACATCCCATCCCAAGGATTTGTCAGACAGCCTTATAGACGCCATGAAAAATTGCAAAAAGGTATGCAATCATCTTCATTTGCCTTTCCAGGCAGGAAGCAACCGC
Source organism: Clostridiaceae bacterium (assembly GCA_012719545.1). Classification (GTDB taxonomy): domain Bacteria; phylum Bacillota; class Clostridia; order DSM-8532; family DSM-8532; genus DTU059. The sequence continues at coordinate 10,533 of JAAYAD010000086.1, read as the reverse complement.
ATACTTAAACTTATGAACCGCAAATACACAAAGGAGCATTATCTTGCACTGGTTGAAAAAATAAAAGCTGCCATTCCCGATATTGCTCTTTCTACAGACATAATTGTTGGTTTCCCCGGCGAGACCGAGGAAGATTTTGAAGAGACACTGGATGTAGTACGCAAGGTGCAGTTTGATTCTGCATTCATGTTTATATACTCACCCAGGAAAGGGACACCTGCTGCAAAGCTTGAGCAGACCACACCTTCTGAGGTTATAGGCCAGCGCTTTAAGAGGCTTGCCGATTTGCAGACCGAAATTGCAACCAGCCTTGCCAAAAGGTTTGAAGGCAAAACCGTGGAAGTACTGGTTGACGGGCCAAGTAAGCAAAACCCAGAAATGATGTCTGGCAGAACCAGGGATAACCGCCTTGTAAACTTTAAGGCTGAGGGTGTTGAAAAAGGAGCTTTTGTAGACGTTGAAATAATCCGGGCGGGCGCTTTCTGGCTTGAAGGCAGAGGAGGTAAAAAGCGTGGCTAAGCTCACTCCAATGATGCAGCAGTATATGGAGATTAAGGAGCGCTACAAGGACTGCATCCTGTTTTTCAGGCTTGGCGACTTCTATGAGATGTTTTTTGAGGATGCGGAAATAGCCTCAAAGGAGCTTGAAATCACCCTGACAGGAAGGGACTGCGGCCTTGAGGAGCGGGCTCCCATGTGCGGTGTCCCTTATCATGCCGCCCATACATATATTGCACGCCTGATAAATAAGGGCTATAAGGTGGCAATTTGCGACCAGATGGAGGATCCTGCCCTTGCCAAGGGCATTGTGAAAAGGGATGTTTCCAGAGTCATTACTCCCGGAACGGTTATAGACCCCATAATGCTGGATGAAAAGAAAAACAACTACCTTATGGCAATCTACTGCCAGCAGATTTACTATGGAATAGCCGTTGCCGATGTTTCCACTGGCGAGTTCTATGCTACCCAGATAACATGGGGAAGCTCCATGAGAAAGCTCATTGACGAGGTAGCAAGGTACAAGCCCTCCGAGATTATAACCAACAGGGAGATTATCCAAAAGCCGGAATACAAGGCTTTTTTCATAGATTATCTTGAAGTATCGCCGTCAGTTGTGGACGATAGTTTCTTTGAAGCAGCTAACGCTGAGGAAATAATAAAAAGAACCGTAGGGAAAAGCCCAGTTGAATCCCTTGACCTTGCAAAATGTGCCTCTGGCGCCCTTCTTACATATCTTGAGCAGACGCAAAAAATTGATCTTAACCATATAGAGAATATCCAGACCTATAATGTAGAGCAGTACATGATGATTGACAGCGCTTCCAGAAGAAGCCTTGAAATCACCGAAACCATGAGGGACGGACGTAAAAAAGGCTCACTTTTGTGGGTGCTGGATAAAACCTCCACTGCCATGGGAGGAAGAAAGCTCAGGCATTGGCTTGAGCAGCCGCTTTTAGATCCTGAAGAAATAAATCTGCGCCTTGATGCCGTATCAGAGCTTAAAGAAGGATTCATGGTAAGAAGCGAGCTTATGGAGCTTTTAAAGGGCGTTTATGATATGGAGAGGCTTACTTCAAAAATTGTTTTTGGAAATATCAATGCCCGTGATTTACTTGCCCTTAAAAACTCTATTTCAAGGCTTCCGTATATAAAAGAGCTTTTGGCTTCTTTAAAAGCCTCTATGAACCTGCAGATTTTTGAGAGAATGGATCTTTTGGAAGATGTCCATGAGCTTATTGATAAATCAATTAACGAAGATCCTCCTCTTTCCGTTAAGGAAGGCGGAATTATCAAGGAAGGCTATGATGAGCTTGTGGACAGGTATCGCAAGGCAACAACCGAGGGCAAGAACTGGATTGCCGACCTTGAGGCCCGGGAGCGTGAAAGAACAGGAATCAAGAGCCTAAAAATCCGTTACAACGATAATTTCGGCTATTACATAGAGGTTACAAAAGCAAATATTTCTCAGGTTCCGCCTGAATACATAAGAAGACAGACCCTTGTTAACTGCGAGAGGTTTACCATGGACGAGCTTTCCAGAATGGAGGATACCATTCTGGGAGCTGAGAAAAAGGCGGTTCAGAGAGAATATGAGCTTTTCTGCGAGATAAGGGATATAGTATCCAAAAAGATTTTCAGGTTGAAAAGCACGGCTGACTGCATTTCAATTCTGGATGCCCTCTGTTCCCTTGCAGAAGTTGCAGACAGAAACAATTATACAAGGCCTGAGGTATACGACGGAGGCACAATAGAGATAAAAAACGGAAGGCACCCTGTAGTTGAGAGGATGCTTACCGATACCCAGTTCGTTCCCAACGATACCTTATTGGATAATGACGACAACAGGATACTGATTCTTACAGGGCCTAATATGGCGGGTAAGTCAACCTATATGCGCCAGGTTGCTTTAATTACCCTTATGGCACAGGCCGGAAGCTTTGTCCCTGCCGAATATGCCAAAATAGGCATTGCCGATAAAATATTTACAAGGGTTGGCGCATCGGATGATTTGGCCTCAGGTCAAAGTACCTTCATGGTTGAGATGACCGAGGTTGCAAATATTCTTGAGAACGCAACGGGGAGAAGCCTTCTTATTCTTGACGAGATAGGCCGCGGAACCAGTACATATGACGGGCTCAGCATTGCCTGGGCGGTTATTGAGTATATCAATGACAGGGCAAGGCTCGGAGCAAGGACGCTTTTTGCGACCCATTACCATGAGCTTACAGAACTTGAGGAAAAGCTTCACGGTGTCAGAAACTATTGCGTGTCGGTCCGCAAAAAGGGGGAGGACATAATCTTCTTAAGAAAGATAGTAAGGGGCGGCGCCGACAGGAGCTATGGAGTGGAAGTTGCAAAACTTGCAGGAATACCGGACCTTGTTATAGACAGGGCCAGAATTATTTTGGATGAACTGGATAAGGCCGATATAAACAAGAATTCCAGACGAAATAAATCAAAACCGGTGGACGGGCAGCTTGACCTCTTTTCGTCAATGGCTCTTACAAAAATAGAACATGAAGTACTGGACGAAATAAGAATGCTTGACCCGACCCTTTTAACTCCGCTGGATGCGTTGAATAAGCTCTATAATCTTAAACAGAAGCTGCTTAAATGACTTAGGTTAAGTCCTGATGCTGTTGGTTTATTATACAGCAGCAAGGACTTATTGGATTTACCGGTAAAGGAAAGGATTTAAGCTTAATAAGAGGCAAAAGATGAGTAAAATTGTAATCCTTGATGAAAAGACAGCCAATCAGATAGCTGCGGGAGAAGTGATTGAACGGCCTGCGTCGGTAGTAAAGGAAATGGTTGAAAACGCAATTGACGCAGGTGCGGATCAAATCACCGTTGAAATAAAGAACGGCGGCATATCATATATTCGCATAACAGATAACGGAAGCGGCATGGATGCGGATGATGTTGAAATTGCCTTTGAGCGCCATGCCACAAGCAAAATAAGAAAGATTGAGGATTTGGATGAATTAAGGACCCTGGGATTTCGCGGCGAGGCTTTGGCTTCCATTGCCGCAGTTTCCCGCCTTGAGATGTCAACTAAAACCGAGGAAGCTCCAATTGGAACCAAAATATTAATTGAGGGCGGCAAAGTAATGTCGGTTTCCCAGACAGGCTGCCCCAAAGGAACCAGTTTTATTGTAAGGAATCTTTTTTACAATACTCCTGCCAGATATAAATTTCTTAAGAAAGATTCAACAGAGGCAGGATATGTAGCCGATATTGTGGAAAGGCTGGCTCTTGCCCACCCTTATATTTCCTTTAAGCTAATACAGGATAACCAGGTTAAGCTTCACACCCCTGGGAATAATGACCTTTTAAGCACTTTATATAGTGTTTACGGAAAAGAGGTTGCAAAAAATGTCCTTCCGGTAGACTACGAAGCGGAAGGATACATAGTTACAGGATTTGTGGGAAAGCCCGAAATAGCCAGAGGGAACAGGAACAATCAGTCAGTTTACTTAAACGGCAGGTATATTAAAAGCAGGATTGTCTCAACTGCTGTTGAGGAAGCTTTAAAAACCCTGCTCATGCAGAATAAGTTTCCTTTCTTTGTCCTTTACATAAAGGCTCCAATAGAAAGCTTTGACGTAAATGTGCATCCCCAGAAGCTTGAGGTTAGATTCAGCAACGAAAAGGATGTATTCTCGGCTGTTTACCACGGGGTAAAAAATACTCTGCATCAGTATTCATTAATAAGAAAATTTGGTAATGAAATGCCTTCTGTAAAGCCAGTACATTTTCCAAAGCCAGTGGAAGGTGCAGAAAGCAAAAAAACAATATTAGAAATTGCAAAACCTGTGGAAAAGCCTAATTATGAAAATAAAAAGGAATTTTCCAAACCGCCTTTTTTGGAAGTCAGCCATATTAAACCCATTCCCGTTGATATTAAGGACAAAGCTGGCATAAATGAGGGCAATATTGTAGACAGTAAGGATTCATTACAGGAAACTTACAAATCCCATGCCGGCTATGATACCAATTATGCCAGTGCTAATTCTGATTATACCAATGCAAGTGATTCTGACAATAAAGAGCAAAGCCATAAAGGTATTATTGATAGCAGCGCCAGTCGGTATATGGAACATAAAGAGCATGAGTATACAGAAAAACATGAACCAAAGCATGTATCCTTCTATCAGGAAACTATTGAGGATACTCATGAATATAAAACAGGTAATGAACTTAATGAGCAGGAACTTCCATATATCGAAGCAGCCGCGCCATTAAGGGATGACTCTATAAAGCATCTTTCCGAAGCCGCCATAATCGGACAGGCATTTGATACGTATATACTTCTTCAGAATGGTCAAACTCTCTATATCATTGACCAGCACGCCGCCCATGAGCGAATCAGGTACGAGACCTTAAAAAGAAGACTTGAGTCGGAAGCCGATTATTCCCAGGGGCTGCTTGAACCCCTGATAGTGAAGCTTTCTGCCCAAGAGTTTGATTTTGCCATGGATAAAAGGGATATTTTCAATAAGCTGGGCTTTGACATGGAGTCTTTTGGGCCTGGAACCGTTATAATACGAAGCGTGCCCGATTTTTATGAAGGAACCTTCGGAATTGACGACTTTCATGAGATTTTAGACCGTTGGATTAAGTCAAATACACATAACAGCATAATAAGTGAAGATGTTCTTCATACCATGTCCTGCAAAGGTGCGATAAAAGCCAACAAATTTATGTCCAGGGAAGAAATAAGGGCTTTGGTTGATGACCTTTGCAAAATGGAAAATCCCTGGACCTGCGTTCATGGAAGGCCTGTTGTAATAAAGGTTGACAAAAAAGAGTTTGAGAAAAAATTCAAGCGGATTGTGTAGGGGGCAGCCTAGAGTTGGATAAGGTAATTGTAATTGCAGGACCGACAGCTTCAGGAAAAACCGATTTGGCCATTGAATTTGCCTTAAAATGCAACGGTGAAATAATTTCGGCCGATTCCATGCAGGTGTACAGGGGCATGGATATAGGAACTGCCAAACCAACCCTTGAAGAAAGAAGGGGTATTCCCCATTACATGCTGGATGTGGTTGACCCGGACGAAGAATTCAGCGTTGCACAATTTCAACAGATGGCCAAGGAATGTATAAAGGATATACTAAGCAGAGGCAAGGTTCCCATCGTTGCCGGAGGAACAGGTCTATATATTAATTCCCTGGTATATAACATAACTTTTTCGGAAACAATAGCCGATTGGAAATACAGGGAGCACCTTCAAAATATTGCCCGGGAGCAGGGGCCATTGGTTTTGCACGATATGCTTAAGAAGGTTGATCCAATAAGCGCTCAAAATATTCATCCCAATAATGTAAAGCGTGTCATAAGAGCGCTGGAGGTGTTTGAAACTACAGGAAGGCCCATTTCCGAGCATCAGAAGGAATCCCGTAAAATAAAGCCCGAGTATGATTATAAAATTTTCGGGATTGAGGTAGAGCGGGATGTTTTGTACCGGCGTATAGAAAAAAGAACTGACAAAATGATTCAGATGGGGCTTTATGAAGAAGTGGAAGGGCTTCTGAAAAAGGGATATTCGCCGGACCTTGTTTCCCTTCAGGGGATAGGATACAAGGAAATTATCATGTGCATTCAGGGGAAATGTTCCCTGGACGAGGCAATATATAATATCAAGCTTGGGACAAAGCATCTTGCCAAAAGGCAGATGACCTGGTTCAGAAAAACAGAGGGCCTTAAGTGGATTAATGCGGGAGAAATGGACACTTGGGCAATGTTAAAAATATTATCCGATGCCTTGAATGTTTGATATTAATTGTGTAAAATGATGGCAAGGCGTTGATTTTAATTTATCTCACCTCAGTGTTGATAGGAGGAGTTAGTAGTGAACAAAAATATTAATTTACAGGACGTATTTCTGAATCAGGTCAGGAAGGAGCATGTTCCCGTTACGGTTTACTTAACAAACGGATTCCAGTTAAGAGGTATGGTTAAGGGTTTTGATAATTTTACTGTTGTTCTTGACAGTGAAGGCAAGCAGCAGCTGGTTTATAAACATGCAATTTCAACAGTTTCTCCCATGAAAGCAGTAAATATAATCTTTAACGAGAACAGGGAAGCATAATTCTGGAGCTGATAACTTTTGAAAAAAATTCTAATACCTATGATGGAAGCTGGCGGCGGGCATAAAATGCCTGCCCTTGCTATTAAGGACGCAATTGAGGAACTGTATCCCGGGCAATTCCAGATAGACGTCATTGATTTTGCCAGGGAGGCAGGGGCCAACTGGGACGACAAAATAATTAAGGGTTTTTGGGATTGGGCACTTGCAAGGCCTGAGCTTACAACAAATCTTAATAAATTGTTGGACGCACTTAATCATCTTACGCGCTCCAATATGGTTATGAAGCTTTTGTACCAGCAGTTTGTAAGAAAGGGTACCAATTATATTTTAAGGTATAAACCCGATATTGTTTTTTCAACCCATTTTTTCTGCAGTTCGGTAGCATTATTTGCCAGAGAGCGCTATAACCTGAGCTACAAGATATACAGTTATATGACCGATCCTGTACGGGGGCATAACCTTTGGGTCAACCCGCGTATTGAAGCGGTTATTGTCTCTACCCGGGAGGCCAGAGATTACCTTGTAAAACAGGGTCAGCCGGCAAATAGAATAAAAATCATGCCTTTCCCGTTAAATAAAAAGTTTTTTGAGAAAATAGTAAAAACCAGAGAGGAGATTCTTTCAGAGCTTTCTCTGGATGTTTCAAGAAGAACTCTTCTTGCCACCTCAGGTGGACAGGGAATAGGGGATACGGCGGAATACGTCAAAAGCCTTTATAAAAGTGGATTCCCTTTTAACATAATTGCCGTTTGCGGAAAAAACAAAGCTCTATTTGATGAACTGACAGAGCTAAAGAACAGTAATATTTCGGATACGCCTATGGCAGTTCTGGGCTTTGTAAACAATATGCATGAGCTTCTGGAGGTATCTGACCTTGCCATTGCCAAGGGAGGCGCTTCCACAACCCTTGAAGTTCTGGTAAAAAAGGTTCCTACAATTTTTACCCACAGCGCAGCTCTTCATGAGCAGGGAAACATTGATTTCTGCGTTAACAATAAAATGGGATGGCAGGCCAGAAGCAAAAAGGAATTTGATGAAATTATAGAGACTATATTAAATTCCAATATTCTGGAAAAGTACAAAGAGAACATTGAAGCCAACGAATATATTAAAACCTTGCCGGAAGCTTCCAAAAATATTGCCAGATTCATAGTAAAAGAGCTTGAAACTCCATATAAAAAGCACGCAAGAAAGAAGATTTCTTACCTGCGCGCCGTAATTCTTGGTTCACGTATTTCCAAGAAAAGAAAGGGACATAGGATGAAAAGGATTATACATTAAATCTGAAGAGGGTTACATCCCCGTCCTTCATGACATAATCCTTGCCCTCGGAACGGACGAGGCCCTGATCCCTTGCCGCAGCATAGGAGCCGCATTTTACAAGATCATCATAAGCTACTATTTCAGCACGTATAAAGCCTCGCTCAAAGTCGGAATGAATTTTGCCGGCTGCCTGCGGGGCTTTTGTTCCGTTAACTATAGTCCATGCCCGGACTTCCTGCTCTCCTGCAGTTAAGAAGCTGATAAGGCCCAAAAGCTTATAGCTTGCCTTAATAAGCTTATCAAGACCGGACTCGTTTAAACCCAGCTCCTGCAGAAACATCTGCTTTTCTTCATCGTCAAGCTGTGCAATCTCTTCTTCAATTCTGGCGCAGATTACAATAACCTCTGAATTTTCTTTCTGTGCAATTTCTTTTACCTTTGCAACATAAGGATTGCTGTCAACGGATGAAATACCGTCCTCGGATATATTGGCACAGTAAAGAACAGGCTTGGATGATAATAAAAAGAGCTGTCTTACATACTCGGCCTGCTCAGGGTCAAAATTCATGGAACGTACGGGAAGACCCTTTTCCAAAGTAGCCTTAATGCTTTCCAGAATATCAAGTTCTTCCTTATATTTCTTATCCCCTGACTTTGACTGCTTGCGTGCTTTGTCTATGCGCTTTTCTATGGATTCAAGATCCGCAAAAATAAGCTCAAGGTTTATGGTATCAATATCCCGGGCAGGATCCACAGAACCTTCCACATGCACTATGTTGCTGTCGTCAAAGCAGCGTACCACATGGACAATGGCGTCAACCTCACGAATATGGGACAAGAATTTGTTGCCAAGACCTTCGCCCCTGCTTGCACCCCTGACGAGCCCCGCTATATCCACAAACTCAATGGTGGTTGGAGTCACCTTCTTTGGGTTGTACATCTTAGCCAGCACATTAAGCCTTTCGTCGGGTACGGCCACAATTCCTACATTGGGGTCTATGGTGCAGAAAGGATAGTTTGCGCTTTCTGCTCCTGCTTTGGTAATGGCGTTAAAAAGTGTGCTCTTTCCTACGTTGGGAAGACCAACGATGCCAAGTTTCATCTATAATTCCTCCAAAATTATAAATTCTGATGTAACAGTGCAAGCCTTCAGGCCTGCCACCCAAACATTATAACCCAAGAGCCTTTTGGGTACAAGGATTCTGTAAGGTTTGCAAAATTCCTGAGGGCTGGAAAGCTTATATTGCATATTTCGTGCTTGGAAAGCCGCTTAACAAGGTGTGAACACCTGTGCTAAGGATTATATTTATGACTTAATCTTGTTTATTTTTATTGGATGACGAAATCAAAAAATGTATCCGGATAGGGTTCATTAATAAGCTCATAATGCCACCATTCGGTCTTGAGCTCTTTAAAGCCCGCATTTTTCATGGCATCTTTAAGAATATTCCTGTTCTTTGTCTGAGTTTCGTTAATGAGGTTTGTACCGTGATTTGAGATTGGGCCCAGAAAATCATAAGGGCTTCCCATGTCCAAAGGTTCTCCTGTATTAAGATCAAAAAGTGTAAGGTCAACGGTTGAGCCCCTTGAATGGGCGGAGCGTTTTGCAAGATAACCCAGCTTAAACAGCTGCTCTTTTTGAAAATCAGGGTAGAACTCGGCCTTGGTCAGGTTATTCTCAGGTTCCTGACTCCATTTTATGAATGAGTCAACAGCGCGCTTTGGCCTGTAGGCATCATATATAATAATGCCGTAACCTTTGCTTTTTAGCTCCTCGCTCGCTTTTTTAAGGGCTTTTGCAGCCTCTTTGGTTATGGATATATTATCTGAAAGATAGCCTTCAACCACCCTGCCCGTAAAGTTATGGGTAGTGGCATACCGAACATCCAGCTTTGCCTCGGGCAGAGCTTTTGAAATATATACAAAGCCGGGATGGGGACCTTCTGCATCCGCATTTTCTTCTGATTTCTCAAGGGCTTGCTCTGTTGGCATCTCACTGAATTTTTCGTTAGAGCTACCCTGAGGCTGTTCACCTTTTGCTTGCTCTTTGCCCTGCTCGTTTTTTGCTGTTACGCCGCCTAATTCTGAATCCTGTGCAATTTGAAATTCAGATTCATTTGCCGTATCTTTGGTACTGTCAGTGTTTTGAGCCGTATCATCTTCGGAATCAGAATCTGAGTCATAGGTTAATGCATTAAATGTATTGGATTCATTTAAAAAATCCGTATCCGAGCTTGCGTCTTCCTTAAAAACCTTTTCATTGCTTTTTGAAAGGCTGATGCCATCCATAAAGTCTGTCTTAAGGGCAGCCAATATGGCAAGCAAAGACAGCAATAATGCTCCCAGTATCCTGTTGTATTTTCGTATTTTCTCTGTTTGCCTTTCTCTTTTGAATTGATTATTAATAATATCACCTTCAAAGATTTGGTGCATAGAAATACAAGACTATTTTACCATACATAATCTTGCTGTACTAATATATAGTCATAGTTATACATGGTTGTAAAAAAGCGTGTGAGGTAAAGAGCCGCTTTACTTAGAGTAAAATTATCGTAGGCAAATAGTAAAAAAATATGGGAAGAATTCACAAAAAACTCTTCCCATAATCACGTTCTTCCTGTAGTTTGTAGTTGACAAGACCAACAAATTACGGAGGTGCGTGATATGAATAGTTT
>JAAYAD010000040.1 GCA_012719545.1 Clostridiaceae bacterium | reverse complement strand
TTTTAAATAATTTCTTATTTAAAACAAAATTTTTATTTCAAATTATCAGTATATGACCTTATATTTGTAAAATATCGCAGAAAATACGCTCGGTTTATGCCGTTTGTATTGTTGACATTCATAAATTATCGTGGTATCATCTAACTAAACAAACAAGAAATATGTTTTAAATAAGATTCCTTCTTGTATTCAAACTTAACTTTTTAAAACATAATTCTTGTTTTAAACAAAGTGTAAGGAGGAATATCATGAACAGGATGAAAAAAGTTATTGCTTTTCTTCTGGCAGCTGCAATGGTTTTGTCACTTACTGCTTGCGGTGGTGGAGGTGCACCCGCATCTGATAACGCTTCGGATAACATTTCTTCATCACAGTCTCCTGAACCTACACCTGTAGCTCCCGGAAAAAAAGGAAGCATTGAGTACTGGACAGTGTTTACCGGTGCTGACGGCAGCAGCATGCAGGCAATCGTAGATGCATATAATGCGACAAATCCAGATTATACTGTTAATCACCGTGCGATAGAAGCAAATGACTTATATTTAAAAATGCCTCTTGCCATTCAATCCGGCCAGGATGTTCCGGATCTTGCAATTAATCACGTTGAGCGTCTGCGTGTATTCAAGGACAATGGATTTTTAACCGACCTTACACCCTACCTTGAGGCTTCAGGTATTAAAGCCGAGAACTACAATCCCAAAGCTTGGGCAATGACCGATATGGATGGCGGACATTATGGAGTTCCCCTTGATGTACATAGCTATATACTTTATGTAAATATGGACCTGTATGAAAAGTATGGTAACGGCGCACTGGACGATGGAATCCTTACCTGGGACGAAGTCCGCGCAAGTGCAGATGCCTGTGTAAAAGACGGCATTATTCCTATCGGACTTGCTTGGCTGCGTGTTAAGTTCCTTGCAGCTTATGCTCAGCTTGGAGGAAAACTCAGCACTGACGGTGTTACACCCGACTTTAACAATGACAAGGCAAGACAGGTTCTTCAAAACTGGATTGACCTTTATCAGGCAGGATATACCCATAAAGACGGAGATGCTCCCTGGGAGCTGTTCCTTGGCGGAAAAATGCTTTACTGTCCTGAAGGTCAGTGGATGTACAACAATGTTAAGGAATCTGGCTTAAATGCAAAGATGTTTGACTATCCCGTATTTGATCCCAATGTGAAGGGCAACTGGACTTCATCGCATCAGTTTGTAATTCCAAAGGATGACAAACGTCCTGCCGAAGAACTTAAAGCGGCACTGGACTTTGTAAATTATGTTGGCAACAACAGTCTTGAATGGGCTAAAGCGGGTCAGACCCCTGCACATAACTCCATAAAGAATGTTCCGGAGTTCAAAGATATGCCTCAGGCCTTCCTTGCAGACGAAAATGAAGAGCTGAAAATATATGACTACAAATACTACGGATATGCTGTAGAATCCCTTGACAAGGTACTGGGCGAGATACTGTTCGGCCGCATGACAATTGAAGAAGGATTAAGCCAGGCTGTTCAGGAGACCAAGGACAGAATTGAAACAGAAGGCTGATAAAGTTTTGTAACATGTGTATTAAGGGGAGAATCCTCCTTTGAGGACCTCTCCCCCTTAATATCTATTTTAAATCCTTGTTATGCGGAAAGGAGAAAGAGGAGTGAGTGAGCGAGCATTGACCCGTAAAAGCGGCAAATTCAGTATAACGCCTTATTTATTTATTCTGCCGCATGTAATCCTATTCATTGTATTTTTCCTGTATCCGCTTTGCTATGGCACATATGCATCATTTACAAAGTGGAATTTATTTAATGAACCTGTTTGGGTAGGTCTTGAAAACTACAAGACAATACTGTTCAACAAGGAATCAACATTTTACCGTCAGTTCTGGAATGGTCTTGGCAATACTGTGGAATTTGTTTTGCTGTGTGTACCTTTCCAGATTATTATTCCTCTGATACTTGCAATAGCAATTACCCAAAAGCCTGCGGGCCACAGATTATTCCAGAGCATTTTCTATTTGCCCAATATGTTTTCCATCACTGCAGTTACCCTTACGTGGCTCTTTATCTTTAACAGATCGCTGGGCTTATGGAATCATCTTTTGGGTATGGATGTCAACTGGTATGGCGAACAGCCGTATGCCTGGATATGCCTGGTGATTATTACCCTGTGGTGGTGTATAGGAACAAATCTTATTATTTATATTGCCGCAATCAACGGTGTGGATCAATCCATGCTGGAAGCTGCAGAGATTGACGGAGCTACAAAATTTCAAAGATTTATATATGTAATCATTCCATCAATTAAGTTCCCGCTTACATATACGTTAGTTGCATCTGTAATCCAACAATTCAATATCTATGGTCAACCGCTCATTGTTACCGGTGGCGGACCCAAGGAATCAACCTTCGTACTTTTAATGTATATCAGAAATCTGGCCTTTGGTACCGGCAACCCTATCGCCGGCACTTCCAGTGCCATGGCAACCTGTTTAGGTCTGGTAATTGGAATTGTATCAGTTATTCAGTTGACGCTTCTTCGTAAGCAGAATACCTAGAGGATGGAGGTGTCGTGGTATGAGAAAGGCTAAAATAATATGGAGAAAGGTGCCTGTAATTTCATTTGCCATACTGTTTGTTTTCGCAGTTATATTTATAATTCCCCTTATCTGGATATTTCTTTCCGCTTTCAAGGTGGATATGGAAATAAATCAGGCCGGTGGATTTCTGTTCTTCCCAAAAACCTGGACCCTAAGAAATTTTGCAGAGATACTTAATCCCAACAACAAGCAGCTGCCTGTATATCACTGGTTTACCAATTCCATTATAGTATCGGGTTCTCATACAATACTGGCAGTAATTATTTACGGCATGTCGGCCTATGCATATGCAAAGATGAATTTTAAGGGAAGAGATGCCATTTTCCTTACAATGCTTTTTCTTTCATCATTCCCTGCTATTACAAACATAATTCCGCTGTATAAAGTGATGCTTAACTTAAAATGGCTGAATACGCCCCTTGCTTTGATTGTTCCCGGACTTTCTGGAGTATTCAACATTTTTCTGATACGTCAGTTCCTGTACGGCATACCCGATTCGGTAATTGAATCGGCAAAAATTGACGGAGCGGGTGAAGCACGAATCTTCTTTAAGATAATTATTCCGCTGGCTCGCCCTGTTCTCATAGCGGTGGGATTATTCTGCTTTACCGGCAACTGGAATGACTTTGTATGGCCTTCCATAGCCATAAACAATTTGGACCGGCTGACTCTTACTGCGGGCCTGCAGCTTGCAAAAGGCGTTTATGGCGTACAGGTTGCGCGTATGAGTACTGTTGCGGTTGTGGCAGTTGTGCCCATGATAATTCTATACACATTTACCCAAAAGTATTTTATTAACAGTATTTCACTTACAGCAGGCTTAAAAGGCTAACTATTTAATTGTTGATTTACTGAATGGAGGCAATGTATGATTCCAAGAAACGAATATCCACGACCCCAATTTGTGCGTGAAAACTGGACCAATCTTAACGGCGAATGGGAATTTTCTTTTGACAATGATACATTCGACAAACGCATTATAGTTCCTTTTGCCTATCAGACCAGGCTTTCAGGTATTAATATACAAGATTATCACGATACCGTCTGGTACAGAAGAAATTTTAACGTTGATGAAGATTTGTCCGGTAAACGTCTTATATTGCACTTTGGAGCCGTTGACTATGAATGTGATGTCTGGATAAACGGAGAGCACGTTACAAACCATGTTGGAGGACATACAAGTTTTGAAGCTGATATAACAGAGTTTGTTAAAATAGGCAGCAATGAAATAAAAGTACGTGCAAAGGACGATTCCTTTGATTTGGAAATGCCCAGGGGAAAACAGTACTGGGGAGAACGCTCAAAAAGTATTTTCTACACCCGTACCACGGGAATATGGCAGACTGTTTGGCTTGAAACCGTAAATGAAAATCATCTTGCCAGAGTATGGATGACACCGGATTTTGATAATTTTGCAGTTGAAATAGAATATGAGTTAAACGGCGATGGTGAGGCAGAGCTGGAAACAACACTTTTTGCCAATGGAGAAGAAATTGCAAGGCATATAGTTGCATCTGCCGGAAAAAATGGGGGGTTCACCATAAATGTTGCCCAGCGGGGCAATAAAAATTGGGAGTTTAATGAGGATTTAGTCTGGACCCCTGAACGGCCGAATCTTATAGATGTTGTGTTCAAAGTTATTCATGGCGGCAAGGTTACCGATACTGTAAAGTCATACTTTGGCATGCGTAAGGTATCCATAGAAGGCGGCAGGTTTATGCTTAACAATCGCCCCTATTACCAAAAGCTTTTGCTTGACCAGGGATATTGGGAAGAATCTCTCCTTACTGCTCCAAATGATGAAGCCTTTGTTACCGATATACGCCTTGCCAAGGAAATGGGCTTTAACGGGGTCAGAAAGCACCAGAAGATAGAAGATCCCCGCTTTTTGTACCATGCCGACAAAATGGGCTTTATTGTGTGGGCAGAATTTCCGGCAGCTTACAAGTACTCCAGAAAATATGTACGGCGCATTACCGATGAGTGGATTGAGGAAATATTCCGGGATTATAATCATCCCTGCATCCTGGTTTGGACACCTCTTAATGAGTCCTGGGGAGTACCTAATATAATGAATAAGAAAGATGAGCAAAGTCACAGCGCAGCCATGGTATATATTACCAAATCTCTTGACGGGACACGGCCGGTTATATCCAATGACGGCTGGGAGCACACCTGCACCGACATTTTAACAATTCATGATTATGAGCATAGAAAGCAGGTCCTGAAATACAGGTATAAGAGCCTGGAGAGCACTTTGGAAGCCATGCCGGCAGGCCGCAAGATGTTTGCCCAGGGCTGGGAATATCAGGGTCAGCCCATCATGATGACGGAGTTTGGCGGAATATCCTACCAAAAGAGTGATTGGGAAGGGTGGGGGTATTCAAATGCCACTTCCGATGATGACTTTGCAAAGCGCTATCATGCTGTGGTTTCAGCAATTCTTGAGTCGCCGCTTATACAGGGCTTCTGCTATACGCAGATAACTGATGTTGAGCAGGAAATCAACGGACTCTTAACATATGACAGAAAACCCAAAATTGATCCTGCTATCATAAGGGCAATAAACAATGGCACATGGACACCTGAAGATTAACAATATTGAATAATACTTTAAGAAGGCAGATCCACGGATTTGCCTTCTTAATTAATATGGAGGAGTTATGCGAGACAAATCAATTGACAGTTTCAAGGGCATTCTGACTATTTTTATGGTCTATTGCCATTGCTTACAGTTCTTCGTTAATTTTGAGCGTTCCAGAACTTTTTATTACATATCCGAGTATATAAATTTAACAACCTTCTCAGGCTTTATGTTTGCTTTCGGGTATGCTGCCCATCTGGCTTATCTTTCAAAGCCTTTTTCAAAAGCCGGAAATTCCATACTTAAAAATGCCGGAAAAACACTAGTGGCTTTTTATGTTTCAAGCCTGGCTTTCAGAATATTTATTGACAAAGTGCCCTACAATCCCCGTGTTATTTACGATATCCTGCTTTTCAGGCACATGGCAGGATGGTCGGAGTTTTTGGCGTCCTTTACGGTAATAATGCTTGTTCTTCTTGCTTTCTTCTTCCTATTTAAAAAGGTAAATGGCTTATTTGTGGCACTTACCTTTGTATTCAGCATAGTTATGTGTATTGTGCCTTATATGGATACATCCATTATTGTTGGGCTTGTAATTGGAGATAAGAACGGGCCCAGCTTTCCTGTGCTCCAGTACCTTATCTATTTTGTAATTGGTATTTACTTTGCCAAAGGGCGCTTTGAATTCAAATGGCTGCATTTAGGTATAGCGGCATTATCAAGCTTGATATTTATAGTTTATCTTATTAATAAAAAACAGTTACCGTCAAGATTTCCGCCCAGTGCTCCCTGGATTCTTGGTGCCATGCTGTTTTTATATGGTTATTACCTGCTGTCCAGGACTATATCAAAGAACAAATACATGGACTGGCTCTCTGACATCGGAAAAAACAGCCTCTATTACCTTCTTGCCAGCAATATCTTAATTTTTGCCATGAAATCCTCAGGATTCTACCGAATGAGCCCTGCTTTTGCTTCCATACTGTTTATAATAATCATGATAATCCTGGTCTACTTAAAACACCTTATACGTTTCTCTCCAAAAGAAAAAGAGGTAAAAACTATGAACGATACTTTGGACGCTCTGGAACTCTCAAAGAAAGCTGCCGTGTAAATCTTAAAGACTTGTCCATTGACATGATATTTTAAATGAGAAACAGAATAATGAAATAACAAAAACCTGTAACCATTGGGTTACAGGTTTATTCTTGTGGTTGCGGAGGTGGGATTTGAACCACACGACCTTCGGGTTATGAGCCCGACGAGCTACCAGACTGCTCCACTCCGCGTCGTCATATTTAGTGCTTAACTAGTATAGCATTAATCTTTAATTTTTGCAATACCTTTTTTGTAGATTAAGATGTTTCCTTGTTTTCACCTTGTTCACCACCTTGAAAGCCGCACCACTTCTTATGTTTATCAATTAGCTTTCTGTTTGTGAGAAGGAAATGTTTAGCTTATTTCCCGGAATTATCTATGACTTGATTATTTGAAGATGAATACTTTACAGAGCAATTAACATAAAGGAGAGGTGTACGGTTTTTTAAGCAATCTGATCTATGATTTTATATGTGACTAATTATTTATTTGAACTTTTACTATGTGTGCATGATGAAAAAATCCCTTAAAAAGCTAATCCTAACCATTAAGATCTACAGAATCCTTTTTGTACGCCATATTCAAAACTTAAGTTTTTAAAAATCGACACAAATTGCCAAATTTCATTAATATCTTATAGGCATGAAAGACCTGCTATGGTACAATTATCCTGTTTTCAGCATGCTAAAGTATTACAATTTGAAAGGGGAATTGAAATGAAGACAGTAACCAAAGTTCTTTCACTTGTCCTCATGCTTGCATTATTGATGCCAGTATGCACACTGACCGGTTTTGCGGTAGTAGAAAAGAAAGTGGAAGCAAGCTCAAAGAGCAATGTTGTAGTATCCAATGTGTTGGAAGAAAAAGAGGTAGATGGTTATACGGTGCTTGTTGCCCAGGCGCCTGTAAAGGTTACCTTTGAGGGTACAGATCTGTGTCTTGAAAGCATCTATTTCTATCCTGAAACCTTTATTATGGAAAATAGTATCATATGGGGAGAAGAAGCCATTCCCGTAAACTTTGATGTAAAGAAATACAAAAACTTTGATGGGGACGCTGTATATGATATGTATGAACAGCCCCCCGAAGAAGAAATCGTATTAATGGTATCTGGCAACTATGCAACACTCACACAACCCGGTAACTATACAGTTTCTGCAAGTCCAGAAGCTGCAGCAGGAGCATTTTTCTTTATTCAGGTAGTTGAAGGTGAAGCTGAACCAGAAGCAGAACCGACACCTGCTCCGACTCCTGAAGCAACACCTGCACCCACGCCTGCTCCTACACCTGCTCCTACAACAGAGCCTGAAACACCTGCAGTAGTAAAAGTTAAGCCTACTCCTTCTAAAGTTATCGTTGATGGTAAGGTTATATCCTTTGAAGCTTATGGCGTTGATGGCTACAATTACTTCAAGCTCCGTGACCTCGCTACAGTTGTAAGGGGTACCGAAAAGCAGTTTGAAGTAACCTGGGATGGAGTTGCAAAAGTTATCAGACTTACTTCCGGGCAGCCCTATACCACAACTGGCGGAGAGCTTACCATATCGGAAAATTTTGTTGAGAAAGAAGGAAAACTCAACACTGCAAAGATTTTTGTAGACGGTAAAGAAGTTGAGCTTAAGGCTTATGGAATTGACGGATACAATTACTTCAAGCTCAGAGACATAGGAAAGCTTTTCAATTTCGGTGTAGAATGGGATGCACAAAACAACGCAGTTATCATTGACACTTCAAAACCATATACCGAATAATCAGATTTGGTTAATACCGAAGTGATTAATCTTAATAAATTATAAAGTATAATACTATTGCCGGAAATTTGGTTTCTGTTGAAAATCATAGTTTCCGGCAATAGTTTTTTTATTGCTAATAATACCTTTACTTTTAAAAATCCACGGAAATAGGCCATTTTATATTTTTTTTACTTGTGAAAGCTCTGGGGAAATAGCCTTTTATCCTGAAAAATGTATGCTTCCTGTATATCCTGCAGCTAGGCTAAAGGGGCATTGCGAAAAAGTGGTAATATATTCCGCAAGGTTGAAGTATTGATTACTAATTGATATAATATAGAAGCACTTGGAACAAACCGGAATATAATTGTAATATATATGAAATAATAAGGTGCATTAAAAAGGCTAATTTTCGTAAAGAAATACGGAGGAACCAATGTTTTTGGGGTGAATCCATGTTACATGGTAGGGTTACCTATTTTACCGAACCCGTCAGCTAACTCCGGGAGCCTTAAATAGGAGGAATTATGGAAAAAACTAAATCGTTAAAAATTTCGCTACTGATGCTAATCCTTTTATTTGCAGTATCACAGACCACGTTTATCCTATCCGCTTCATTATTGCAGGATAGCAAGGATACACAAGAAGGCGATCTTTTAGCCTATTCATCAGAATCTTCTATCACATCTTATGATGCACCTTATCAAAATGATATAGATGAACTTCTGGAAGAGAAAAAATTCAGAAAAACCAATCAAGAAATTAGTGAATCTCAAATAACGGTTCTAACAGCTTCAGATACAACAGCACTGGTTGCAGCAACAGCAGAAACAACTCAGCAAAATACGCAGGCTGCTCAGCCGACTCCAACACCGACAAACAAACCAAAGGGCGTAGTACGTTATGTCAATGCCAATAAACTTAATGTGAGATCTGAGCCTAACAGTGAAAGTAAGCTGATAACCTCCATTTCAAGAGGAGATAAAGTAACTTACTATGAAACAGTTGGAGAATGGGCAAGAATTATTACCTGGACAGATAAAAAAGGTTATGTTTTAGCCAAATATCTTGTAAACAGTGAAAAAGACGTTGAAAAAATAGTTGCATCCGCGTC
Organism: Clostridiaceae bacterium; assembly: GCA_012719545.1. Taxonomy (GTDB): domain Bacteria; phylum Bacillota; class Clostridia; order DSM-8532; family DSM-8532; genus DTU059. The sequence continues at coordinate 11,442 of JAAYAD010000040.1, read as the reverse complement.
AACTACTACAAAAACTTCCCGTGGCACTCAGTCAACAGCGGCAGCTGCACCGCTAAGCGAAGAAGGAAAAAGCCTTGCTCAACAAATCGTGGACTACGCAAAGACCCTTCAAGGCGTAAAATATGTATACGGCGGTTATTCCACAAAAGGATTTGACTGCTCAGGCTTCACAAAATATGTCTTTGCTCATTTTGGTATCACAGTTCCCCGTTCATCATCAGAATATTGGAATTTCGGAACAAAGGTTTCCCGTTCTGATATTGCGGCAGGAGATATAGTTTTGTTTGATACCGATGGCGGAAGAGAGGATGTAAGCCATGTTGGAATATATATTGGCGGCGGAAACTTTATTCATGCTTCATCCTCAAAGGGAAAAGTAGTAATTATGAATCTTAATTCTTATAGAGGAAAATACATGGGCGCAAGACGTGTAATAAAATAAATATTTAAAGGCAGGAATCTATTATAAAAAATCCTTTGGTTTTTACAACTGAAGGATTTTTTATAATAGGCTGTAAGTTTGATCTATATATAAATGAAATAATTTTATTTTGGAATAGGATTGTCTTAAGGTCTGAATTAAACGCCAATAAACCGTTATTGTAATAAATTAAAAAGCAAAGATTGGAGTAAAGAATAAAAATATAATTAGATAGAAAGACAAACAAGGATGAAACTAAAGATAGCTAAAAACTTTGTTTAGTTTTAGGAAATTGACTTACACTTAAAGATTACATATAATATAAACGTAAAATTAAATACTTGGATGATGGTAACGGGAGAGACCTGATTTTCAGGCGCCGACGAAGCAAGTCCAAGCAGGGTGGTAAGGCTTGGGCGAACCTTTCAGGCAAAAAGGCCGTTATCGGACAATACTCTGAAGAGCCATCTGGCACCGAAGGAGCAATTTCCCTATTTAGGGTTAGAATCTCTCAGGTAAAGGACAGGGTTATCAACCACTTTGGTTGGTGACCCTTTTTATTTTCTTGGACCAGGCATAAATTAAGTATGCAAAACAGGGGAGAGATTTAATATGGACAGACGAACACCGCTCTATAACGTGCAAAAAGCTATGGGAGCCAAATTTACTTCCTTTGGTGGCTGGGAGCTTCCCGTATCCTATTCTGACATCTTAAAGGAGCATCATGCTGTAAGAAATGCAGCAGGCCTTTTCGATGTTTCCCATATGGGAGAAATTCTTGTAACGGGAGAAAATGCCTTAGCTTTTGTAAATAATCTTGTTACCAATGATATTCTACCTTCCCCTTACTATAAAGCAATTTACTCACCTATGTGCTATGAAAACGGAACTGTAGTTGATGATATACTGGTTTATAAAATATCTGACACGTCTCTTCTTCTGATTGTCAATGCCAGCAACACTGAAAAGGACTATGAATGGATAAGCTCCCATTCTGACGGAACAGTTAATGTACAGAATTTATCCGACCAATATGTGCAGCTTGCTTTGCAAGGACCAAAAGCTGAGACTATATTAAGGAGTTTGCTTGGCGATGCAGAGCTTCCGGGATTTTTTAAGTTTATGGAAGCTGAGCTTCTTGGCATGAAGGTGCTTATCTCCCGCACAGGCTATACAGGAGAAGACGGTTTTGAAATTTACCTTAAGCTGACTGATGAAGGTGCTGATCCTGAGTGCTTGTGGAATGGCTTATTGGAAGCAGGAAAAGAAGAAGGAATACAGCCTGTCGGTTTAGGAGCACGGGATACTCTCCGGCTTGAAGCTGCCCTTCCTCTTTATGGACATGAACTTTCAGATACAATTACTCCCCTTGAGGCAGGCCTTGATAAGTTCGTAAAGCTTGTAAAGGATAATTTCATAGGTAAAGAAGCTCTTAGCGAACAGTCAGGAAATCTCACAAGAAAGCTCTATGGCTTTGTAATGGAGGACAGGGGCATACCCAGAAATGGCTATGAAGTTCTGGTAAATGGTCAAAAGACCGGTTACGTAACAAGCGGCGGGCCTTTCCCCAGCCTGAACCAAAATGGCGGCCTGGCAATCATAGAGAATACCGGCCTTAAGGCAGATGACAAAATAGAAATATTAATCAGGGACAGAAGCTGTGCTGCAAGAATTGTTGAAATCCCGTTCTACGGGAAAAAATATAAGAAATAACGTGACTTATCTTTAGGAGGTTTTTTATGAATACAAGACCAGGTCTTTATTATTCTAAAGAGCATGAGTGGGTGCGGGTTGAAGGAGATCTTGCATATATCGGAATTACAGATTACGCTCAGGAATCCTTAGGAAGCATTGTTTATGTTGAAACTCCCAAGGTAGGCAAAGCAATTGGTAAAGATGAAGTTCTGGGTGTTGTGGAATCAGTTAAGGCTGCTTCCGATGTCTTTTCACCCATATCCGGCACAGTGGTGGAAGCAAATGAATCCCTCCAGGACAGTCCCGAGCTTATTAACGAAGCTCCCTATGAAAATCACATTGCAGTTTTAAAAATTCAGGATCCCGCTGAGCTTGAACAACTGTTTAATGATACCCAGTACGAAGAATATGTAAAAAGCCAGGGAGCGTGAGCGTTTTGAAATCATCATATATTCCCGCCTCGAAAGAGCAGCAGGAAAAAATGCTTAAGACTATTGGTGCTCAATCAATAGATGAGCTTTTTTCCTCCATACCCCAAGAGCTTAGGCTGAACAGAGAACTTGAGCTTCCTGGGCCGCTTTCGGAGCATGAGCTTAGAAAGCATGTAAAAGATATTGTCAAGGATAATTTTGACGCCAGCTGGAACTTATGTTTCTTAGGTGCAGGCGTATACGACCATATAATTCCGTCAGCAATAAAGCACCTGGTATTCAGGCAGGAGTTTTATACAGCCTATACACCATACCAGGCTGAAATGAGCCAGGGCATCCTTCAGGCTATGTTTGAATTTCAGACAATGATAACAGAGCTTACAGGAATGGATGCGGCCAATGCTTCTCTTTACGACGGTGCTTCGGCAGTTTATGAGGCTGTTCTTTTGGCCTGCCGCCATAACGAGAGAAAAGAAGTTCTTGTTGCAAGAAGTGTAAACCCGGAATATCGAAAGGTTCTGACGTCAGTATTCAAGTATTCGGATATTGAAATTAAAGAGATAGATTATATCATGCCCGATAAAGGCGCAAAAAGCGGAACTGTTGACATGGATATGCTCAAAGAATTGATATCCGATAAGACAGCCGCAGTTGTAGTACAGTCTCCTAATTTCTTTGGAATAGTAGAAGACATAAAAGCAGTTTCTGAAAAGGCAAAAGAGGTAGATGCACTGTTAATTGCCGTTTGCGATCCGATATCCCTCGGAGTTTTTGAATCTCCCGGAAAGCTTGGCGCTGACATCGCGGTTGGAGAGGCTCAACCCCTGGGTAATCCAATGAATTTCGGGGGCCCATTATTAGGTTACTTCGCCGTTAAAAAGCCCTATATCAGGCGTATGCCCGGAAGAATAGTAGGTGAGACCACCGACCATGATGGAAGAAGGGGCTTTGTTCTTACCCTCCAGGCAAGAGAACAACATATAAGGCGTGAAAAGGCTACCTCAAATATCTGCACAAACCAGGCTCTCTGTGCCCTTACTGCCACAATTTATCTTTCAATAATGGGAAGAAAGGGCCTTTTGGATGTTGCCACACAGTGCATAAATAAATCCAACTATGCATACCAGTCCCTTTTAAAGACAGGAAATGTAGCCAAGGTGTTTGATGCCCCATTCTTCAGAGAGTTTGTAGTAAAGCCCGCGGTGCATCCTGAAAAGCTTAATGAAGAGCTTTTGCATGACAGCATAATTGGCGGCTACGATCTTTCAAAAGAATACCCTGAGCTTGAAGGATGCTGGCTTGTTGCGGTTACTGAAAAACGCTCCAAAGATGAGATAGATTTTCTGGTTAATAAGGTAGACAGCATTATAAAGGGAGGGATATAAGCTATGCGTGATGAAAGACTAATTTTTGAAAAGTCCGTTGAGGGACGCACAGGGTATTCCCTTCCGCCCAATGATGTTCCTCAGGTTGATATTAATGCTCTGTTTGGCGAAGAAATTTTAAGAAAAACAGAGCTTAATATACCTGAAGTATCAGAGGTTGACGTAATACGTCATTACACCAATCTTTCCAGAAGGAATTTTGGTGTAGATTCAGGATTTTACCCCCTTGGCTCCTGCACAATGAAGTATAACCCTAAAATCAATGAGGATATTGCAGCACTGGATGGATTTGCCCAAATGCATCCTCTTCAGAACCCCATAAGCTCTCAGGGCTGTCTTGAGGTTCTTTACAGAATGGATAAATATCTTGCCGAAATCCTCGGAATGGAAAGGGTTACTTTACAGCCCGCAGCAGGAGCTCAGGGTGAAATGACAGGTCTTATGATTATCAAGGCATATCATATGTCACGCAATGATCATAAGCGTGTCAAAATCATTGTTCCGGATTCGTCCCATGGTACAAATCCAGCTTCGGCTGCCGTTGTTGGTTTCGACGTGGTTCAGATCCCGTCGGATGAAAGAGGGCTGGTAGATATAAATGCCCTTGAAGCCATACTGGATGATACCGTGGCCGGCCTTATGTTAACTAACCCCAATACTCTGGGTTTATTTGAGGAAGATATCCTAAAAATATCCAAAATGGTCCATGCCTGCGGAGGGCTTCTCTACTATGACGGCGCGAATATGAACGCCATTATGGGATATGCCCGTCCCGGAGATATGGGGTTTGATATAGCCCATGTTAATTTGCATAAAACTTTTTCTACACCACATGGCGGTGGTGGTCCCGGAGCCGGACCCATTGGAGTTTCAAAGGACTTGGTACCATTCCTTCCTGTCCCGGTTGTTGAAAAGAAAGACGGCTATTATAACCTTGACTATGATAGGCCTCTTTCCATTGGTAAAATTAAGTCCTTCTATGGGAATTTTTCCGTTATTGTGCGAGCTTTCTGTTATATTTTATCCATGGGTCCGCAGGGACTAAAAGATGCTTCCGGCATTGCCGTACTAAATGCAAATTATATTAGAAAGAAGCTTGAGGATTTATATGAGATTCCTTATAACCGGACCTGTATGCATGAATTTGTCCTGTCAGCAGTAAGGCAGGCCGAGAAAGGTGTAACAGCTCTGGACTTGGCTAAGAATCTCATTGATAAAGGGTATCATCCGCCTACAATTTACTTCCCTCTTATTGTAAAAGAGGCTATGATGATTGAGCCTACTGAAACCGAGAGTCCTGAAACCCTTGATTCATTCATTGAGGCCATGAGGGAGCTTGCTACAAAAGCGGCGGAAGAACCCGAATCCTTAAAACATGCTCCAAAGACAGCATATGTTTCAAGGCTAGATGAAGTAAAGGCAGCCAGAAACCCAATTCTTAAATGGAGCAAATAATATGTAAAAAAAGTGAAAAAAATTTTTAATAAAAATGAACTTATTTTGAAAAGCTGCGTCTATTATGTAGATGCAGCTTTTTCCATAATGTTAATATATGCAAACTTGTTAATTGTCAAACAAACCATCTTCTGGTATAACTGATATAAGGGTAATAGTACACTTAATATAGGAGATAGAAAATGGTACAACGTATTAAAATTTTATCTACCGACATTAAAAATCCATGGATTAATCTTGCCCTGGAAGAGTACTTTTTGGTTAATCAGAAGCCAGGGGAAGCTACATTGTTTTTATGGCAGAATAAAGATACCGTGGTTATAGGAAGGAATCAGAACCCCTGGACCGAATGCAACATTCCCTTAATGGAAGAGGATAATATCAGGCTTGCCCGAAGGATAACCGGCGGAGGAGCGGTTTTCCATGACATAGGCAACCTAAATTTCTCATTTATTTTAAACCTGGATACGTATGATGTAAAACGCCAATGCGGAATTATAATCAAGGCATTGGCGCCCCTTGGAATCGAGGCTGAAATGAGCGGACGCAACGATATTGTTGTGGACGGCAAAAAATTCTCTGGCAATGCATTTGGCATCAGGGGCATGAACGGCCTCCATCACGGAACAATTTTGATTAGTGCCAACAAGGAAAGAATGGCACGTTATCTTACCGTATCCGCCGATAAAATTAAGGCCAAAGGCGTAACCTCTGTAAAAAGCAGAGTTACTAACCTCTGCGATATTAAGCCCGACCTTACGCCTGGGATAATAAAAGAAGCGGTAACAAAAGCATTCCAGAATGAATACGGAGTTGAAGGCGAGGTAATTCATTTCAGCGAGCAGGATAGGTCCATGTGGCCCGATGACCCGTTCTTCAGAAACATTATCGCCCGAAACAGCTCCTGGGAATGGAATTTTGGTGAAACTCCGGATTTCGATGTAACAATAAAAAACAGATTTTCCTGGGGAGGTGTTGAGTTCTATTTCAAGCTTGATGGTGCGGTTATTAAAAAGGCTGAGGTTTATTCGGATGCCCTCTGTGAAGAGCTCATCGCTGAGCTTCCAGGAATTTTACAAGGAGCCAGGCTTAATGGCAGGGAGTTATCCGACAGGCTTACTGAAAGGGAACAGCATCTTTATAACGGCCTTGCAAAGGATAAAGAATCTGTAAAGCCTGTCCTTAACGATTTGGCTTCATGGCTGATAAATGAATTTTAATTGACATGCCTGCCGAATACATTATAAAGGCAGGACAAAATATGGAAAGCAAAGGGGAATTACATGTCCGCAATTATTACCCTGGATAATGTATACCGTGTCTATCGGATGGGGCACGAGAAAATAATGGCTGTTAACGGCATAAGCTTGGAGATAAATGAAGGGGAAATCTGCTGTCTTAAAGGACCGTCAGGTTCGGGAAAGTCAACCTTGCTCCACTTAATGGCAGGCCTGGATAAACCGTCTAAAGGCTCAATACATATTGGCAAGACAAGGATTGACACCTTAAATGAGAACCAACTGGCAGTATTCAGGCAGAAGTACATAGGCTTTATATTTCAGAGCTATTACCTTATACCTACCCTGACGGCTCTGGAAAATGTAGCTATACCTCTTACCTTCAGCGGTATGCCCAAAAGCAAGCGTATTAAAAGGGCAAAGGAGCTTTTAGAGGCTGTTGGCCTTAAGGATCGCATGAAACATAAACCGACTGAGATGAGCGGCGGTCAGCAGCAAAGAGTGAGTATTGCAAGGGCTTTTGCCAACAATCCCAAGGTTATCTTTGCCGATGAGCCCACAGGAAATCTGGATACGGCTACAACCTTTGAGATGATGAATCTTATGACCAATTTGGCAAAACACTTTAACCAGACCCTGGTTATTGTTACCCACGATGACGAGATTTCAGGATATGCATCACGTATTTTTATGATACGTGACGGAAAGATAGAGAAAATTTTGAATGGAAGGGATCAGCAAGATGAGAAAATGGATGCATGAAAAAAAGAAAATAGGGGCTTTATTCTTGGTTTTTGTCTTATTAACAGTATTTATGATGCCTGAGATGCAGTGGCAGTCATATGCTGCTTCACCGGACTTCATTTTGACTCATGATACAACTGAAACATTGAGTAAAAATGAGAAATTTGATTTGAATCTAAAAATGAGAGCAATAAGACCTGGTGAAACAATAAGTGATATCGTGATAGATTTTTCTCAGGCCAGAATAGCTCAGATGCAAAACATGGGGACACAATTTGATTCAAAGGTACCTGTTAGTACCACTGATGACGTTAATATTGGATCTGTTCCGATGATTTTTACAGGTGACGGCAGCGAGTCTATAATGCCTGTTTTAGTAACCTACAAGTTAAACGGGGATAGCAGAGGACCTGTTACAGTAAATTTAGTTTTAAATGTTGAATCGTCTTCAGGAGGTACCAATCCTGATCCTGTCGATACCACCAAATATAAGCCTGAAATTGTTGCTTCCGTTTCCAATAATCTTGTCCTGGAAGCAGGAGAGAAAAGATCCTTTGACCTGGAGCTTAAAAATATCAGCACTAAAACCTCTGCCAGGAACATAATCTTTAACCCAGTATATAAGGCAGATTCTCCCTTTGTTTCCGTAAAGGTTTTGTCGGAGATGCCAATAGAGATGCTTTCAAGCAAAGGTTCAACCAACCTTAAGTTGTCTGTTGAAGTTGACAAGTTTGCTTCAGATGGCATTTATCCATTAACCTTCCTTCTTAAATACACAAATGCATGGAATGATGAAATTGCACCCACTGAACATACAGTTTACATAGAAGTAAAGAGTTATCAGCAAGATTGCAATCTGAATCTTAACCTGCCTGCCGGTAAAACGGTAACAGCCAAGGCAGGGGAACCATTTGAACTCCCACTGATTATATCAAATGATGGTACACTTTCAGCCAAGGACGTTAAGGTTTCAATATCAGCTTCGTCTTTATCTCAGGATACATTTATGCTCTCCTCTGGAGCAGGTCGTGTAGATTTTTATAAGCTCTTCGGAAATGAAACCCGCAGCTTCAGCTTTAACCTGATAGCTTCCAATAAGCTTAAGACAGGAAGCTACCCAATTACTTTCACTATTGATTATAAGGACGAAAAGGGAACTGCAGGCAAAGTTGAGCAGCAAATATGGATTCCCGTTGCAGGCAGCGGCAGTGAGACATCCAACTTAGAGATCCTGGAAATTAATCCTTCAAAAACTACTGTAAAAACAGAGGATATCTTTAGTGTATCTGTTAAGATAAAAAACAGCGGCAAGCTCGATGTAAATCAGATCAAAGTATCTGCTGAGACTACCGAAGCACTCTTGCCGGTTTCCCAGAATTTAATTATTATCCAGGCTATCAAAAAAGGTGAAACCTATGATGCTGTCTTTAGGTTCCAGCCTAACCCCGACGCCCAAAGGGGAAGTGTTCCCATTACAATAAAGGTTGAGCCTGTAAACGGTGATGAAGGCTCTTCTATTGCCCAGGCAATTTCAGTATTTATTGACTCAGAAGGAAAAGGTGATGCAAGTAAGAACGTTCCGAAGATTATTGTAAATACCTACTCTTCAGAGCCTACTCTTGTAAAGGCAGGAGAGCAGTTTGTTCTGAATGTTCAGTTCAGGAACACCCATGCATCCAAGACTGTTAGAAACATAAAAGGAAACTTTATTGTTACCGAACAGTCCAATGAGACAGGCAACGTATTCTCTCCCGTTGGAAGCAGCAATACCTTCTATATAGACAAAATAGCACCTAATGGGACTTATGACTGGACACTTACTTTGTATACCATTCCGGATGCCAAATCAAAGACCTATACAGTTACAATTTCCTTTGAGTATGAGGATGAAGAAGGAAATCCGTATAAGGGCGATGAGTTAATTGGCATACCTGTATACCAGCCATCCAGATTTGAAACCTCTGAAATTTCAATACCTTCTGAAGCCTTCGTTGGGCAGCCTATGTTTGTAGGCTTTGAACTGTACAATTTGGGAAAAACCGACATATATAATGTGAAGGTGCGCGTGGAAGGCGATTTTGAAGCACAGCCCAAGAGCAATTACTTTGGCAATTTTACTCCCGGATACAGAGAGTATTTTGAATTCAATATCATACCAACAGTACCCGGACAGGTGAATGGCCGCATAATTTTCGAGTACGAAACAGCAAGCGGTGAAAAGCTTGAGTATGTGAAAGACATCTCTATGAACGTCATGGAAATGTCCTCCATGCCTGTTGATAATTTCCCGATGGATCCCATGGAGCCCGGAACTGAAATGCCGAATGAAAAAGGCTTTTTCGGAAGTGTATGGTTCTACATAATACTTGGCGTAGTGGTTGCAGGCGTTACTGTGGCAATTATATTAATTGTCCGTAAACGCAGGAAAAAGAAAGAGGAGTTTGAGTTTTAATGAGATTATTTGATACTATGCTATTAAGCATAAAAAACCTGTGGCGACGCAAGCTCCGTTCTTTGTTGACCATAATGGGCGTAATGATAGGAACCTGCGCCATAATGATCATGCTTTCATTAGGTATTGCCATGAACCGCAATTTTATGGAGCAGGTAAGCCAGATGGGAAATATTATGCAAATTCAGGTATACAACTATAATCAGGGCGGCAAAACCCCTGATGGCAAGGATATACCTCCTCTGGACGATGCCATGGTGGCCAAGTTTGCAAAGCTGGACGGCGTTGAAGGTGCTACACCTATAATTGACATTTACGTAAAAATGATGGTCGGTAAGTATGTCGGAAGTGTCAGCATTGTGGGTATGAATCCTGAAATGTTTGAAATGCTTGATATCCCGGTCTCTACCGGCCGTCCCCTGCAAGAAGGGGATACTAATCAAATGGTTATAGGAAAGGACGTAATATGGAACTTTTATAATCCTAAGTCATTCCGTTGGGAACCTGCTCCACAGGATCTTGATTTCTTCAAGGAAAAGCTTACCATAAGCTGGGATATGAATTACGGGGAGAAGTATCAGTCAGGTGGAAAGTCAAAAAATCCGGTTAAACCCGTCCAGGTGGAAGCGGTGGGATTGATTGAACAAATGGGTTCGGAATACAGCTGGCGAATTCTCATGCCTTTTGAAACGGTGAAGAAGTATCAGAAAGAAATAGAAAAATACAACCGGCAGAACGGCGGCTCCAATGGAGGCGGCGGAATAATGTTCGCTTCCCCCATGTATTCCTCCTCAGGGAATAATGACGGATACAACCAGGTTATTGTCAAGGCAAAGAATATAGACGTGGTTGTTGATATTATGAACCAGATAAAGGAATTTGGTTATGAGTGTTACAGCCCTGTACAGATACTTGAGAGTATGCAGGAACAGTCTGCGGGACTTCGCCAGATTCTTTTAGGAATAGGAATAATGTCTTTTGTAATTGCGGCTATAGGTATTGCAAATACCATGTATATGTCAATTTATGAGCGCACCAGGGAAATAGGCATATTCAAAGTAATAGGTGCAAGGCTTAAGGATATTCGAAGGCTTTTTATGTTTGAAGCCTGGTGGATTGGTGTGTTTGGCGGTATCATGGGAATACTCCTAAGCTTTTTCCTGTCCTACCTATTAAACAAGTTCAACGTGAGCCTTGGAGGTTCCGTAATTTGGACTCCCGAAGGGGAAAAGACTCTGCCATCATCCTACATACCTTATTGGCTGCCACTGGCTGCCATGGTTTTCGCTCCATTAGCCAGCCTCTTGGCCGGTCTTCTTCCTTCAAGAAGAGCCATGAAATTAAGCGTTATGAAAGCATTGAGGCAGGAATGATATTTTTCGCATTAAAGAAGGGGCTGTCTCAAAATAAAATTTGAGGCAGCTCCTTTTTCAAAAATTAAAAGTTGTCTGATTGCAGTTAATGTGTTCCGGCACCTGTATAATCATCTGTAGCACGCTTGTCAACATAATATGCCAGTATATCACCTTTTAGAAGCTGCCATCCGCCCTGATTTTGGTTATACCCTTCAAGAAGCCATCCGTCCCCTGTTTTTCCGGTATATTTAAGGCTGGGGCTCTGG
>JAAYAD010000030.1 GCA_012719545.1 Clostridiaceae bacterium | reverse complement strand
TGAAAGGACGGCAAGCAGGTCATAACTGTACCTTAATCGAGCCTCTTAGTATTTACTTGCGAAAAACAGCCGACAACTTCCGCCATCGGCTGTTAACTTATTTTAATTATTTCATTGTCCACTTGACGGGGAGCAGTTCAAATCTGAGGGGGTTAATAGAAAATGTGCATGAAATCCATTCAAATAATTAGAGCAATAAGGTAAAATATAGGTAAAATTAGAACATAAAAAATAAGGATTGTCAAGTTAAAAAATTAACAATTAATGTTCTTTACAAATTAATTATAATAAATATTTTACATAAAAACAATTTGCAATTTTGCAAAATAAACATCATATTTCTTATCAGAAAAGTAGAAATTTCATAGAATTAACGCAATTAAATTGATGATCTCCTTAAAATTTTGTATACTTAATACATAATCCAACTTTGTATTAAAGGCTGAAAATGCTGATATTAGTTGATTTGAGACATGTCTACATTGTTTAAATGAGATGCATTTTGATAAAATTTAAACAAACTTTGGGCAAAAGGTTTCTATATAATCCACGATTCTAAAGACGGAGTTGATAATAAATGAAATTCCAAAACTTTAAAGGCGGCGTCCACCCCCCGTCATCCAAGACTACGGAGGGTTGTGCAACTGTTACTATGGGGATACCTTCAAAAGTAGTTATTCCCATGTCGCAGCATCTGGGTGCCCCATGCCAGCCCCTTGTAAAAAAAGGCGATACTGTTAAAGTAGGACAGGTTATCGGTGATACCGATGCCTTTGTTTCTGCGCCCATCCATTCAAGTGTATCAGGAGTGGTTGTAAGCGTTGAAAGCCGCATAATTTCAGGAAATAGACCTGTTGTATGCGTTGAGATTAAGCCCGATGGACTTCAGGAACCGGCTGAGGATATAAAGCCTCCTGTTGTGGAAAGCAAAGAGGATTTTCTCAAGGCTATCCGTGCTTCGGGTTTGACAGGTCTTGGAGGCGCAGGCTTCCCTGCACATGTAAAGCTTAATCCTCCAAAGGATGTCAATATTGATACCCTTATAATCAACGCAGCAGAATGTGAGCCATTTATCACCTCTGACTACAGAGAGTGCTTGGAAAACACTGAGAATATCATTGAGGGAATTCGGCAGGTGTTAAAGTGGACCGGAATTCCAAGAGCAATGATTGGTATTGAGGATAATAAGCCCCAGGCAATAAAGAAGCTTAGTGATGCTGCTAAGTCTTTCAGCAATATCACTGTCCACAGCCTGGTGTCAAGATACCCTCAGGGTGCTGAAAAAATGCTTATAAAGACCCTTACCGGACGCGAAGTTCCGCCCGGAAAGCTTCCGGCTCACGTTGGCTGCATTGTAATGAATGTGACGAGTGTTTCCTTTGTGGCATCTTATCTTAAGACTGGTATGCCATTGATTAAAAAGCGCGTTACTATTGACGGAGCGGCCGTAAACTCTCCCAATAACGTGGAAGTTTTAATTGGTACACCCGTTCAGGAAGTGTTTGATTTCTGCGGCGGATTTAAAAGCCAACCCGGTAAAATTATCATGGGTGGTCCCATGATGGGTGTTGCTCTTTATTCATCAGATATTCCTGTGCTTAAACAAACCAATGCCTTGCTTGCTTTAAGTGAGGGACAGGCAAAGTTGCCTGAAGAGAGCTCCTGCATCCGCTGCGGACGGTGCGTAAGAGCATGCCCCATGAGTCTTTTGCCATTTGAACTTGACAGGCTTGTGAAGGCTGGCATGTATGAGGAAATTGAAAAATACAACATTATGGACTGCATAGAATGCGGCTCATGTGTTTATGCTTGTCCCGCAAAGCGGCTTATTGTCCAGTATATAAGACTCGGCAAGGATGCCTTGCGCAGGAAAGCAAAAAAGTGAATAGTACCTTAAGATAGAGGTAAGGAGGAATTGTCTTGGAAAATAGTTTGTTGGTTAGCTCATCTCCTCATATAAGAAGCGGGGCAACCACTCAGAAACTGATGCTGGATGTTATAATAGCCCTTATACCGGCTACATTGGCAGGTATTTGGTTTTTCGGAGTCAATGCAGCAATTCTTGTTGCTGCTACAACATTGTCATGTGTTTTATTTGAGTACCTTGCCCGCAAGGCTTTAAAGCGCAGCAATACAATAGGAGATCTGAGTGCGGTTGTTACAGGTCTTCTTCTGGGATTGAATCTGCCGCCGGCAATACCTGTATGGATGGCAATAGTAGGTTCATTCTTCGCAATATTTATTGTTAAGCAGCTTTTTGGAGGAATTGGTCAGAACTTCTTAAACCCTGCTTTGGCAGCACGTGCAATGCTCCTTGTTGCTTATGGTTCCAAAATGACTCTCTGGACTAAACCATTGACAAGTGCTTTCAATAACGCTGACGCAGTTTCTTATGCCACTCCTCTCGGAGTACTTAAAGAGGGCGGGGATCTGCCTTCACTTATTGACATGTTTTTAGGAAACAGGGGAGGTTCAATTGGTGAAACCTCAGCTCTTGCAATCTTAATAGGAGGTATATACCTTCTTGCAAGAGGAGTAATCAGCTGGCATATTCCTGTGTTCTACACCGGCACAGTTGCAATATTCGCGTGGATGGCAGGCCCCAATGGTCTTTTCACAGGGGATATGTTGTTCCACATACTGGCTGGAAGCTTGCTCTTAGGCGCCTTCTTTATGGCAACTGACTACACCACCTGCCCCATGACTCAAAAAGGCATGATAATATATGCCATTGGCTGCGGGCTTTTAACAATGATTTTCAGACTTTACACCAATATGCCTGAGGGTGTTTCCTATGCCATCCTTCTTATGAATGTGGCAACACCGTTAATTGACCGATATACAATGCCAAAGAGATTTGGAGGTGCCGCAAATGTTTAAGGATATCATAAAGCCAGCCTTGATTCTGTTTCTGGTCTGTGCGGTAATGACCGGCGCCCTGGCATATGTAAACGGAGTTACAAAACCGATTATTGAGGAAAACAGCAAGCGAGAAAAAGAAGAGGCATTAAGTAAAGTACTTCCCGGCGCACAAAGCTTTTCTGATCCTATGGACGCTAATAAGCTTAAAGAATCCGGATATAAGGTCGGCGACTTTATTCAGAATCTCTATATAGCAGAAAACGTAGGCTATGTTGTGGAAGTTGCCCCCAAGGGCTATGGCGGAAGTATTTCCATGATGGTTGGAATAACCATGAACAATGAAATAGCAGGAATTATTATAACTAGCCATAACGAAACTCCCGGTCTGGGCGGAAAGATTGCAGACAAAAGCTTTTCCGATCAATATCTGGGTGCCATTCCCTCAAATGGTTTTAATGTAGTTAAAAGAGTACCAATAGATGAAGGCGATATCCAGGCAATCAGCGGCGCAACAATTTCATCCCGTGCCGTAACCAGAGGGGTATCTGACGCTGTAGATCTTGTTCTTTCCATAGCAGGAGGTGTTTAAGAATGGCAGAGAAGAAAAGTGTATTCTCGGTATTTTTTAACGGCTTGATCAAAGAGAATCCCACATTCCGCCTCCTTTTGGGCATGTGTCCCTCTCTGGCGGTTACGACAATGGCTAAGAACGGCCTTGGCATGGGAGCTGCTGCAACTTTTGTTCTTGTATGCTCCAACCTTGTTATATCACTTATAAGAAAAATAGTTCCCGATAAGGTGCGCATACCTGCGTATATAACCGTTATCGCGGCTTTTACAACAATAGTTCAGCTTCTTCTTGCTGCATTATTGCCCGAGCTTAACAAACAGTTGGGTATATATATTCCACTTATTGTTGTTAACTGTATAATTTTTGCCCGTGCTGAAATGTTTGCCCAGAAAAACGGTCCTGTTGCATCCATTATGGATGGTTTGGGCATGGGCCTGGGCTTTACAATTGCAATAACAGTAATAGGTTCCGTTCGTGAAATTCTTGGAGCCGGAACCTGGATGGGAATACCCGTTACCGTTAATCTTTTTGACCCTGCAACCATATTTATTCTCCCTCCAGGTGGATTTATGGTTATGGGCTTTTTGGTTGCCGCTTTCAATAAGATTTTCAGTGACAAAAAGGCAGATAAGAAGGCTGATACGAAAGCGGCATGTGCTGCCGGATGTCCGGGCTGCAGCAAAGCCATGCATGGAGGTGAGGCATAATGAAAGAACTCTTTGCCATATTAATTGGAGCAATGTTCGTAGAAAACTTTGTACTTTCAAAATTCCTTGGTATATGCCCGTTTTTGGGAGTATCCAAGAAAACATCAACAGCGGTTGGCATGAGCGGAGCTGTAGTGTTTGTTCTGGTGCTTTCTCAGGCTGCTACATGGCTTATCAATGAATATCTATTAGTGCCAAATAATCTGGAATATCTTCAGACAATAGCATTTATACTTGCAATAGCCGCTCTGGTTCAGTTGGTTGAAACAGTTCTTAAGAAACTGATACCATCCCTTTACAAAGCCTTGGGCGTTTACCTTCCCCTTATTACCACCAACTGTGCAGTTTTAGGTTCTGCTCTTCTGTTTGTTGAGCGCGATTACACCTTTGTTCAGGCAGTGGTGTTTGGGTTTGCGGCCGGCTTAGGCTTTACAATGGCTTTGATATTGTTCTCCGGTATAAGAGAAAGGCTTGAAGCATGTGATATTCCTGAAGCTTTTAAAGGTATGCCCATTACTCTTATTGCGGCATCATTGGTATCCGTAACCTTTGTAGGCTTTGCCGGACTCATTATTCCATAAGGAAGGGGGAGAGACATATATGAGTTTGCTGATTCCTGTAGCAGTTGTATCAGGACTGGGCTTATTCTTTGGATTAGGTCTTTCCTATGCATCAAAAGTTTTTGAAGTTAAAGTTGACGAAAGAATTGGACAAGTAAGAGAAATGCTCCCTGGAGCCAATTGTGGTGCCTGTGGCTTTTCCGGATGCGACGGCCTTGCCGAAGCTATAGTAAACGGGGAAGCAACCCCCAACCGCTGTCCTGTGGGCGGTATGTCAATGGTGGAGGCAATTTCCAAGTTTATGGGAATAGATGCTGGATCTGTAGAGCCTAAAGAAGCAAGAGTAATGTGCAATGGCACCTGCGATAATGCTGAGAGAAAATATACTTATTTTGGCATAGAGGACTGTCATAGCGCCAATGCCCTTGCGGGAGGCATGAATTCTTGCAGCTACAGCTGCCTTGGTCTTGGAAGCTGCAGAAAGGTATGTCCCTTTGACGCAATAGAAGTAGAAAACGGAGTTGCAAGAAATATTTCTGAAAAATGTACCGGATGCGGCAAATGCGTTGCAGAATGTCCAAAGGGAATTATACGACTGGTACCTGTAACTTCGGGCTTCACAGTATTTTGCTCCAATCAGGACAAGGGTGCAGTTGCAAGAAAGAACTGCAAGGTGGCTTGTATTGCATGCCGCAAGTGTGAGAAGGCTTGTCCTTCTTCAGCCATTACTGTTGAAAACAATCTGGCTGTAATCGATCCTGAGAAATGCATTAACTGCGGAGAGTGCGAAAAAGTTTGCCCGCAGAGCTGCATTTCAAATGCCAAGGCAAAATGCTTTGCGTAAAAAACATATATTTAAGATAAGAATGAGCTTTTTATAAGATTTACTTATGACCCACCTTTGATAATTAAATTAATAAAATGGCGGTTATTCTTTAGGATAGTCGCCATTTTTGCATATTCGAAATTACATATCAGACCAAATCAGCTATGTATCTAAATATGACAAAATTCTAAAAAAGAGCTCCAACCAGATTCGGTTGGAGTTTTATGTGAGGAGTATCATTTATGCGGTTATTGAATACGTGCTAACGAAAAGGTGATGTAATATTTCCAATACACATTCAAATTAATACACTTAACCACTTATTAAAAGAATACGTTTTTAATAAATTAAGTGAAATAGGAATTTTGATTCATGCTATATTAGGACCAGGTATTTAAAAATCAAAGTTAAGTTTCTATATGATAGTAATAAAAATGTCAAGCCATTCTTCATCTAATATACTTTTATGTGGAAAAATCAGAAAAAATATCAGACGCAATACCTTTTCCATATGATATTTCGGAAAGCAATTTCAGTATTTTTCTTGAAATAATATGAAATATTACCTGAAAAAAGAGAAATATTAGAGATGCAATATATTTTTTTAGTGACATGATGGAGCAATATAGGAATTGAAGCCGCAAAGCAAAGAGAAAAAATACCTTTTATTTTTTATGCCATTATTGTATAATATAGTGGCAGTTACTTGGTAACAGCCAGGAGGATGTACATTATGATATCTAAAGAAGTAGTAATTTCGAGCAAAACAGGTTTGGAATCCAAGATGGCCGCCAGATTGATACAAAAAGCTTCAAGTTATGAATCAAATATCTGGATTCAGAAGGATGAGCGAAAGGCCAACGCAAAAAGCCTTTTGGGGCTGTTGTCTCTTGGAATTAGTCCGGGTGATACCATTACCATTATTACCGACGGTAGAGATGAAGCTACTGCTCTCAGTGAACTTGAGGCTTTTGCCAACAATGGTATGGCAGAATAATAATTAATTAATAAATTGGATGCCGGCTGTATTGCCGGCATTTTTGTTATGCAATTAACTAAGTATATATAAATTTAATGAGGGGAGGGAAATTTCCTTGGCATCTATTAAAGAAGTATTAAATAATCTTCCCGAATCGCCGGGAGTTTATATAATGAAGGATGAAGACGGTGTAGTCATATATGTGGGCAAGGCAAAGATATTAAAGAACCGTGTCAGATCATATTTCCAGCATCGGGATGATCGGGACGAAAAAACAGCCATGCTTGTTTCAAATGTCAAGTCCCTGGAATACATTGTGACACATACCGAAGAAGAGGCGCTTATACTTGAAAATACATTAATTAAGCGCCATATGCCCAAATATAATATTTTGCTTAAGGATGACAAGACCTACCCCTATATCCGTATAACAACTCAGGAGGATTTTCCTCTCGTAGAAATTACCCGTAAAATTAAAAAGGACGGGGCAAAGTATTTCGGCTCCTTTGTAAAAATGTCGGCAGTAAGGGATTCGGTGGAATTATTAAGACGCCTGTTTCCCATAAGAACCTGCAAAAGACCTATTTCTCCCGACAAGAAACAGAAGCCCTGCCTCTACTATCATATAGGAATGTGCTCTGCGCCTTGTGTCGGAAATATATCAAAGGAAGAATACAATGAGCTTGTTAAAAATGCCATAGCCTTTCTTGAAGGAAAACATGAGGATGTTTTAAAAAAGCTGCAGGCAGAAATGGAAAAATTGTCGGAGGAGCTCCAGTTTGAAAGGGCAGCCGTAATACGTGACAGAATAAGAAGCATAAATGAGATATATAAAAAGCAGGCTGTTGCATCCACAAAATTTGACGAACGGGATGTGGTGGCGATATATGCCGATTCCTGGCATTATGCCGCTAGCGTCCTTTCCATCCGTGAGGGAAATCTTATTGGGAAACGTTCCTATGTGCTCGAAGGAATGGGAGCATCGCCCCCGGGTGAAGTCATCGGCTCCTTTCTTCTTCAGTACTATGAGGCAAATCCTGAAATACCCAGGGAGGTTGCCTTGCAATACGAGCCCGAGTACATGGATGCCATTGCGGGATTGCTTACCAAAAAGCGTGGCAGCAAGGTCACATTGGTTGTTCCCCAAAGAGGCGTAAAAGCCGACCTTATTGATATGGCTGTTCAAAATGCCAGGGAAGAACTGGAGCTTTATAACCGTAATGTGCTTGCTTCACACGCAAAATCCCTGGAGACATTAAAAAAGCTTCAGAATATGCTGAACCTGCCCTCTCTTCCTGTGGTGATCGAGGCATATGATATCTCCAATACAGGAAGCAGTGAGATTGTGGCATCAATGGTAGTGTTTACCGAAGGCAGGGCGGATACTCAAAAATACAGACGCTTTAAAATGAAGGTAATTACAGAGCAGAATGACTACGGCAGCATGCAGGAAACCCTTCTCAGAAGGTTTAACCGCTATCTGGGAAACTCAACGGATAAAGCCTTTTCTACACTCCCAAACCTTATACTTGTTGACGGCGGCGCACAGCATGTAAACGCAGCCAAAGAGGTTTTGGCAGATCTGGGCATTGATGTTCCCATATGGGGCATGGCAAAGGACGACAGGCATCGAACCCACCGCCTGGTAAATGGCATAACAGGCATTTATCTTAATCAGGACCGGGAAATACTTAATTTTATAGCATCAATCCAGAATGAAGCTCACCGTTTTGCACTGCAGTACAACAAGGCACTCAGGAATAAACGCATGGTCAAATCTGCCCTGGATGATATTCCGGGAGTGGGAAATACCAGAAAGAAGAGCCTTTTAAAGGCATTTGGCTCTGTCAAGAAAATTAAAGAGGCAAGGGTTGAAGATATCGCAAAAGTTAAGGGAATAAGCCGAAAACTTGCCGAAACCATAAAAGCAAAGCTTAATGAAAGCAGCACAAACTGACCATAAACCAGCAATACCTTGAAATAAAAGGGCGATAAATATATATTATCCATATGGATATAGTATCCATATTATGTTTTATGCGCTTAAATATACTAACCGGGTGCAATTTATAAAGGGGAAAACATGAAACATATCTCAACCATCCTTAACGATTCCAAAAATATTAAACAGATTGTTCAGGGAATAAAGAGTAAAACAGATACTGTTATAATGGGGGCAGCAGATTCCCAGAAACGGCATCTTGCTCATGTTATATCTGAACTTTCAGCCTTGAAAGGGATTTATGTCGCCTGGAATGAAATGCAGGCAAAACAGGCATATGCAGATCTGTCCTATCTTACCGACGGTAATGCTCTTCTGCTTCCAAACAGGGAAATTATGCTTTATGATGTGGAAGCCCGAAGCTTTGAACAGACCTATGAAAGAATATCGACGCTTGTGAAGGTTCTTGAAGGACAGTATAAATTTATAGTAACCTCTGCCGAGGCCCTTATGCATTTTCTGATGCCGCCTCAGGCTTTCAAAGAAAGGCTCGTTACTATTAAGCCAGGTCTTATGCTTGAAAGCGATGAGCTTGAGAGAAAGCTTTTGGAAATGGGATATCAGCGTGAGGAGCAGGCTGAAGGCAGGGGACAATACGCAAAGCGCGGAGGAATTTTGGATGTTTATCCGGTTAATGCCGAGCTTCCATGCCGAATAGAATTCTTTGACATAGAAGTGGATTCCATGCGCTGGTTCTCTCCTGAAAATCAGCGTTCTGTGGCTCCCTGCGATGTTCTTGAAATATATCCTGCCAGAGAAATTGTCTATTCGTCGGATGAAATACCTCAAATTGCCCGAAGAATAAATAATGCCCTTAAAGATACTGTGGCATCTGTTCCGCCTGAAATTGGAGATCTGCTTAAAAAGAATATTTCAGGCTATATAGACAAACTTCAGGACAGCCATTATTTTACCGGGGTTGATAAGTTTATTCCATATCTCATAGAAGAAAAGGCAACTTTATTTGACTACATCAAAGGAGATCATGTGGTCTTTTTTGAGGATGCCGAAAAATGCCTTGAAAGAACTGAAAATGTCCAGGAGGAGCTCAATAACCTCTGCGAGATGCTCCTTGAAAAGGGAAACATACTTAAGGAGACCTTTTATATGCTCCATGACCTGGACACCCTTGTGGATAAAGCCAAAAACAATTCCATTGTTACGCTGCAGCCTTTGGATGAGGGCACATCAATAACAGGAAAAAAGGCCGTCAAGTTTAATATAAATGGCTCCAGCATTACCCCCTATAATGGAAGGCTGGATTTATTGACCGAGGATATAAAAGAATTTATTGACGAGAATTACAGAATTCTGGTCCTCTGTTCATCTAAAGATCGCATAGAAAGATTCTTAGAGGAGATAAGAAGCAAGGATATACCGGCTGCCACTGTAAATGCCGGGCAGCCCTGGCCAAAGGGAATTCCTGTACTTGTGGAGGAAGGAACTCTAAAAACCGGGTTTATATATAAGGACGAAAAAATAGCGGTACTTCCAGAGAGCGATATTATGGCTGCCCACGCCCAAAAGCGCAGGCGGAAAACATATGAGAAGGGAAAGAGAATTTCCTCCTTTACGGATTTAAAGCCCGGGGATTATGTGGTTCATCAGGCTCACGGAATAGGTATATATAACGGAATTGAACAGCTTTTGGTAGAAGGCGTAAGGAAGGATTACCTAAAAATTTCCTATAAAGACGGAGGAGTCCTGTATATTCCCACAACAAACATGGACCTCATACAAAAGTATATAGGCTCTGAAGGAAGGGAGCCGCGCCTTCATAAGCTTGGCGGAACCGAATGGGTCAAAACAAAGACCAGGGTTAAGGAATCCTTAAGGGAACTTGCTGAAAACCTGATTCGCATTCAGGCAGAAAGACAGAGCATGAAGGGACACGCTTTCTCGCCTGATACCGTATGGCAGAAGCAGTTTGAGGATGCTTTTCCCTATGAGGAGACACCCGATCAGTTAAAATGCATAGAGGAAATAAAGAGGGATATGGAATCGGAAACCGTTATGGACAGGCTTTTGTGCGGTGATGTGGGATACGGAAAAACCGAGGTCGCCCTGAGGGCAGTATTTAAAGCTCTAATGGACGGAAAACAGGCTGCCTTCCTGGTTCCCACAACGGTTCTTGCATCCCAGCATTTTGAGAATTTCAAGGCAAGGTTCTCAGGATTTCCCGTGAGGGTTGAGATGCTCAGCCGCTTTAAGACCGATTCGGAGCAAAAGGCCATTATCAGAGATCTTAAAGCCGGCAAAATAGACGTTTTGATAGGAACTCACATGATGCTGTCCGAGTCTGTGAAATTTAAGGATTTGGGACTTCTTGTAATTGACGAGGAACAGCGTTTTGGTGTGGAACATAAGGAGACAATCAAGGTAAGATACCCCAAGGTGGATATTCTGACTCTTTCGGCTACGCCCATTCCAAGAACCCTTAATATGTCCCTTTCAGGAATAAGGGATATAAGCATACTGGAAGAACCTCCTGAAAACCGCTATCCTGTGCAGACCTATGTGTTGGAGTTCAGGGATGATATAATAAGGGACGCAATTCACAGAGAGCTTTCAAGAGGCGGCCAGGTTTTCTATCTGTATAACAGGGTGAAAGGAATACAGACAAAAATGATGCAGATCCAGAACCTCGTTCCTGAGGCAAGGGTTGGATATGCTCACGGTCAGATGAGCGAACGGGAACTGGAACAGATTATGCAGGCTTTTGCCGATCGTGAGTTTGATGTATTGGTATGCACCACCATAATTGAATCTGGAATTGACATGCCCAATGTAAACACCATTATTGTGGAGGATGCGGACCGGTT
Organism: Clostridiaceae bacterium; assembly: GCA_012719545.1. GTDB lineage: Bacteria > Bacillota > Clostridia > DSM-8532 > DSM-8532 > DTU059. Next base: position 62,008 of record JAAYAD010000030.1, on the reverse strand, counting down.
GGGTCTTGCTCAGCTGTACCAGCTAAGGGGAAGGGTAGGCCGTTCCAACCGTTTGGCCTATGCTTACCTTACCTATAAAAAGGATAAAGTGCTGAATGAAATTGCGGAAAAAAGGCTTAAGGCCATCAAGGAGTTTACCGAATTCGGCTCAGGATTTAAAATCGCCATGAGGGATCTGCAGATAAGAGGCGCAGGTAATCTTTTAGGTCCTGAACAGCACGGCCATATGGAGTCGGTAGGTTACGACATGTATCTTAAGCTTCTGGATGAAGCAGTGTCAGAGCTTAAGGGAGAACATGTTTCAGACAGAGTTATCGATACTGCCATTGAGTTTAAGGCAAATGCATATATTGATACATCATATATCCAGGATGAGGCTCAAAGAATTGATATGTACAGGACCATATCGGCAATAGAAACCGAGGAGGAAATACTGGATATTAAGGATGAGCTTATAGACAGATTCGGAGATATTCCAGAAGAGGTATTGCTTTTGATTGAAATTGCGTATATCAAGAATCTGGCAGGAAAGCTTGGATTCTCAGCCATAAAGGAAAGAGAAGAAACAGTAATGCTCATTTTTGCCGATCAGGAATCTATTCCTTTAAATAAAATAGGTGAATTAATGAGCAAGTGGAGGGGTAAATTAATGTTCAGTGCAGGTAAACAGCCTTATCTTTCTTTACGTACAAAGAATGAAAAACCCCTCAATGTTATAAGCAATATTAAGATTCTATTACAGGACCTGCAAAAATTGAAGTTGGAGCCTTGATTTATTATAATATTGAATATAGCCCATTATGGGTATTTTTTATTGTCTTGTTAAAAGGGTGGAAAATATGAATGAAAAATCTCTGAATAACCGTAAGAGGGTTAAACCCAAGAAAAAGCTGATAATGACAACAAAAGAAATCAACAGGATTAAAATGATTTCTATAATTGTTGTTATTCTTATTGCAGCCGTAGTATATTATATTGCCGATTCCTCAAGTTATGTGGCTACTGTTGACGGTAACAGAATCTCAAGATCCGAGTTCCAATTCTTTTTAAATCAGCAGGTAACCTATATTGAATATTTGGAAGAGCTTTCTACAGATCAGGAGAAAAAGGAGTACTGGACAACCCCGGTTGACGGGCAGGATCCGTGGGAAAATGCAAAAAGTAAAGCTCTTGATTTCTCAAAGGAATATATGATTCAGCTTATCAAAGCCCAGGAAATGGGGCTTAAAGTTAATTCCGAGATAAAAAGTCAGGCAGAGGCTTATTTGGCTACACTTAAGGCTTCTCTGACCGACAGGCAGTTGTACAATTATGTAAAGAGCGCATACGGAATTACTCCCAATGAACTTCAGAAAATATATGAGAATCTGATTCTCATTGATGACTTTAAAGAAAAATATATGAAAGAAAATTATGTAGCACAGGAAATAACTGAAGCTGATGCAAAGGCATATTACGACAAGGATCCCAAGAAGTTTGACGATGTGGATATAAGCTATGTTTCATTCTATAAACATGATGACGATGGAAACGATCTTACCGAGGATCAATTAAATGAAAAGAGAAAGACTGCTGAGACAGTTTTAAGCAAGCTAAAATCCGGTGAGGATATTGACAAGCTTATAAAAGAATATTCTGAGGATGCAGACAATGATACCTCTGATGATTCAGATAATTCAGCTGACGATAAGATTGGAAAGGCAACCTTAAGCTACAGTGAGTCATCAAGCCTTAAGAATCTTATTGACTGGGTATTTTCCAATAAACCCGGAGATTCGGAAATAATTGAAACAGAATACGCCATATATGTTGTTAAAATAGAAGACCGTACTGATTTTGAAGATTTGAAGGATGAAATTAAAACAACCATGGAACAAGAGGCTAAAGAAAAGTTCTATGAAGATGCTCTTAACAGCTGGAGCCTCGAATCCAAGTACAATATCATAAAGAACAGTCGAGTATACGATTCTATTTCCTATAAATAATTAAAGTAATTCTTAATGAGCTTTATTAAAAAGTAATGTAAAGCCCGGAAATAACGTAAAAGGCCAATCCCAAAGAAAAACAGGGATTGGTCTTTTTTTATTCATATAGCCAGTGGGAAAGGCATACATATAAGCATGTCCGCATTATGGAGGTATGCCATGAGCCTTTTGGAAACACGCAAAATTGATGAATTAATATCGGCTTATCTTCCTGAGAGGATTAAAAACGCTCTTAACAAAATTGGAGACAAGCTAAATGAGCTGGAAGAGATAAGGATCCGTGCGGAACAGCCATTGATGGGAGTCTTCTCAGACACTGACAGATTTATAGGAATGGATGGGTCCTTATGTAACCATGCGGATAACGCACTAATTGTAACTTGTCAGGAATTAATGGACATGTTTTATCTTATTTGCGACCATTCTGTCTATGCATACCAGGAGGACATAAAAAGAGGTTTCGTTACTTTAAAGGGAGGACATCGTGCAGGCATCTGCGGAAGCGTAATATATGACGGTGACCAGATAAAGGGAATGAGGGACATCTCATCTATCAATATCAGGCTTTCAAGGCAGCACAAAGGCTGTGCCGCAAATATCATAGGATATGTTGTGCGCGGGCAAAGGGACATATATAACACTTTGATTCTCTCTCCCCCAAGATGCGGCAAGACAACACTTCTAAGGGATCTTTGCCGGCTTATAAGCCAGGGAAATCACGGATTTTCAGGTCTCAGAACGGCGGTTATAGACGAGAGGTCGGAACTTGCGGCAAGTTACAGGGGAGTCCCTCAGAATGATTTGGGACCCAGAACGGATGTACTTGATGGCTGCAGAAAGAGCGAAGGTATAGAAATGGTGCTTCGGGGCATGGCTCCCCATGTCATTGTGGTGGACGAGTTGGGGTCAGCCAAGGATGCACAGGCAGTGAGACTTGCCTGGAACGCCGGAGTAAGGCTTATTGCCACTGCTCATGCATTCAGCCCGGAAGATTTTAAAGGAAGACTTGGAGTGGGTCAGCTGGCAGGAAAAGATGGCTTCGAAAGGATAATTATATTGGGAATAAACAACGGAAAAAGATGGGCAAGGGTGATGGATGCCGATGGGAACCAACTTGATTTTTTGGTCCAAAATGCTGGGCCTGGCAATGATTTTTGCAGGATGCACGAGTCTGGGGTTAAGTCTTTCAAACAGGCTGGCAGCGAGGCAGCGTGCACTTGCCAAACTTATTGAAATACTTGTAAACCTTAAAAGCCAGATATGCGGGTTAGGAATACCTCTTTCCACAGCTTTTGAAAATATCGGAAGAATGCAGGCAGAAGGTGTGTGGGCACATGTATTTTTAACCTGCAGCAAAAATATGAAAGAAGAGCGTATTGATGCCGGGGAGGCATGGAAAAAAGCGCTCATTCAGAACAAGGACATGCTGCCCCTGGAGGAAAGCGATTTTGACGTCCTCATGGATTTAGGGGAAATGCTGGGCAAATCGGACAGGCATAATCAGGAATCAGTTCTTGACCTGGAAAAGGAAAAGCTGGCAACCTTAGCCACGAAGGCAAAAGAAGCCCTGGAGACCAAGGGCAAGCTTTACAGAAACATGGGCGCGTTGACCGGCGCAGCAATGGTAATTCTGTTGATATGAGGGGAAGAAAATCATGAATGTGGATTTGATTTTCAGAATTGCGGCCATTGGTATTCTTGTCTCAATACTGAATATTGTGCTTAAGCAGTCCAACCGTGATGAAATGGCAATGCTGACCACCATTGCCGGAGTGGTTGTGGTGCTGCTTATGGTTGTCAGAGAAATAGTAAAGCTTTTCGATACCGTTAAAGCTCTGTTTGGCTTTTAATTCTGAGCAAAAACAAATTCTTGAGGTGCAATATGGAAGCTGAGCTCATTAGAATTGCTGCCATAGGAATAGTAACAGCGGTTATGGCCGTTGTGGTTTCCCAAAAGCAACCCGAACTGGGAATGCTGATAAGCGCTGCCTTTGGTATTATGGCGCTTATTGTGGCTTTCGGCAAGGCAGGGGCAATAATTGGATTGCTTGAGAATATCATTGGGCAGGCAGGCATTGATTCAAAACTCCTCGTTCCCGTGCTCAAAGTAACTGGTATGGCGTACATAGCACAGTTTGCAGTTGATACGTGCAAGGATGTGGGACAGAATGCCATTGCATCAAGGGTCGAAATTGTAGGAAAAATCATGATGCTGGTGGTTGCTGTGCCCATTGCCACATCCTTAATACGCATCATTTCAACCATTATATAATGACGTTTTTTCAAAAGTCTGTCGGGTAAAGGATGTGACAAAGAATTGGCTTTAAAATTTGCAAGAATACTTCATTTTCTTTTGATATTGGCATGTATGCTTGTTTTGACCGCTGTCAGATCCGAAGCCCGGAGCTTACAGGATGCTTCAGGCATAGAAAGGCATATTATTGATGAAAAACTTAGAACCGATGAAATAAAGTCCATAAAGGATGCCTTTGACAAGGCAATAAGAAAGGAAAAAATCTATAATGCCTATGAATTTAACTCCGACGAAATACTGGAAAATACCCTGAAAGGCAAGCCTATGGACAACCTCAAAGGCATACCCAGGCTCTTTATGTCGCTATTCGGCAAAGAGATAAAGGCAAATATAGGCCTTGCCCTTCAGATTATGGCCATAATGCTTTTGGGGGCTTTAATACGTGCCCTGCAGCCTTTAAGCGAGGGGATGGCATATGAAGCTGCCAAACTTGGAATAAACGGAATAATTGTTTTAACTGCCTCAGTAGCCTTTGGGAGTGTGGTTAAAATTGCCACTTACGCAATTGACACCATGCAGAACATTGCATCTGTCGCCATACCCGCTATTTATGCGTTAATGGCGGCTTCAGGCCAGATTGTATCAGTTGCGGCAATCCAGCCACTGATGTTGGTTGGTGTTAATATAGCATGTCAGATTTTAAAGGATTTTCTTCTGCCCATGGCTGTAACGGCAGGCGTTTTATTCCTTATAGATTCAATATCGGAGCGTTTTTCGCTTAAAAAACTGGCCAAGCTTTTTAAAAGCTGCTCTGTATGGATGACGGGGGTAATTACTCTTGTGTTTTCCGTTGCTGTGTCCATACAGAAGCTTGCAAGTGCTTCAGTTGACGCGGTGACACTCAAAACTGCCAAATTTGCCATAGGCACCTTTATACCCGTTGCCGGCAAATATATGTCCGATGCAGCAGATACCATACTACTGTGCGCATCTGCGGTAAGGAATGCTGCCGGCATACTGACAGTTATTGCTCTCGGACTTATTTTTCTTGCTCCCTTGGTAAAAGTATTCGCAGTAATGCTGGTAATAAGAATTGCCGCTGCCTTCGGCTCCCCTGTCTGTGACGAAAACATAACGGATGCCCTTGAGGATGCCTCTGGATGTATTTCTGTAATCATCGGCATAATGGGCGCTTCAATGTTTGTTCTGATACTTTTGACAGGAACCCTTATGAATTCAGGCGGGCTTTTGACATAAGAAGAATTAATCTGGGGTGAAAGATAAGGTGGATGGGATACGCTCATGGGTTATAACACTTGTTTCAGTGTCAATTATATGTACCATTGTAGAGGCTTTTGCCCCTCAGGGAAAATTCAACAAGTATGTACAGCTTGTTTGCGGCCTTGCAGTTACAGTTGCCATAGCCATGCCATTTATTAACATCATAAACAGCGGTTTTAAGTTGGAAACCATGGTATGGAAGGATTATGTTACCTTGTCTGACCGTGAACTTCAGAAAAGAATAGAAGAATTGCAGGAAGAAGATAAAAAGCATTTGCTTGAAGTATACAGACAATCCATTATTGCTGATATAAAAGGAAGGTTTCTAGGAGAGGGAGATTTTTTGGTGAAAAGCGTGGATGCAGTATTTTATGAAGATCAAAGCAAGGAAAACTTCGGAATGATTAGAGCTATGTATCTTGTATTGACCCCGGGCAGGGAAAACAGACAGAAAACCATTGACAATTCCACAATTGAAGCAATTAAGGATGAACTGTCCCATACTTTTTCAATGGACAGGGATAAAATCATCATAGACTTAAGCTCTTTTAATGGAGGAGAGTAAGTATGCTGAGTAATTTATCCGGATTTTTTGCAAAGAAAAATGAAGATGGGAAGAAAAAACCATCACCTTTTGAAACCATCATAATTTTTATCATTCTAGGGGTTATGATTGTGCTTGCGGGAAGTTACCTGGCAAAGCCTGACGATGCCATGGAAACCGGCAAAACAAGCGGCATATCAACTTCCGGAACCCAATCTGCCAGCAATTCTCCCATTGACGGATATGAGCTTATAACCGACCTTGAAAAAAGGTTATCAGAGCTTTTATCCAAGGTTGAAGGAGCCGGAGCGGTAAGTGTTATGATATATGCCGATTCCAGCAGTGAACAGGTTCCTGCATACAACAATGTACAGGATACCAGAAACGATGAGAGGGAAACAGGAAGGTCCTCTGAAATCAGCGAAACAAGGGAGGTGGCATTGTCAGGCAATGAGAACCCAGTGATCTTAAAGGTGCTGGTTCCACAAATAAGAGGAGTTGTTGTGGTTGCAGAAGGCGCTGATGACATCCTTATAAAGGAACAGCTTAATAAAGCCGTTTGCACCCTTCTGGGAATTCCTGAACATCGTGTTCACGTATTGAAGCATAAATAGGCCAGCAGATTAAATATAATTTTACATAAGTATTTTTTGTGAGGAATCCGAAGATGCATAGAAAGCGGAATAAAAAATTAAATATGCAGCATGGTCCTTAAAAGTTAAATAACATGGAAAATACACCATTTCAATAAACGGCTTGGAGGGAAGGGTATGAAAAGAAAGCAAATAATAGTACTGGGGCTTGTACTGGTAATTATAACGGTAGGAATATTGCAGTATTACTATGGAGGAGAGGGAGAATATTTTAGTGGCAATGACCTTCAGACAACATCTCTTTTGGATGCACTGGGCAAAAATTATGAGGATATTCCGGGAGCGGCCGTTTATGTTAACAACAGCGGTGTAGAAAATATCGACAGTGAAACCATTGAACAGACAACAGCAGCTTCCGGATATTTTGCCGAAGCACGCCTAGAAAGAGACAAAGCCAGAAGCAAGCAGAAAGAGGAGCTTAAGGCAATTTTGGACGGCACAAATGATGCAGTTGCAGCATCAAGCCTTACCGTGGGTGAAGCCCAGGAGAAGCTTCTGGATGTCATAAGAAGAAGCGAGGCGGAAGCCACCATTGAAACCCTCATAAAACAAAGGGGCTTCGAGGATGCACTGGCACTTATGAGCGAAACAGGAAATGTTGACGTTATAGTTAAGGCTGACAGCCTTTCTGCCGCTGAAGTAGCCAATATAAGCGATATTGTGGTACGTCACGCAAATGTGGAAATGAAAGACATAACAGTCAAGAATGTCAACTAAGGCTTGTACTCTAAACAAGCTTATATTCTGCCAGTATCATATTCTCAACGAATAAATGTTATAAAAAGCAAAAAACGTACCATTGGTACGTTTTATTCTTTAATATCAATTATTTAACCAGTCTAAAGCCTAAACACCAAATTACTTTGCAGCAAGAGCGTTAAATGCTTTCTGAAGCTGCGACTTCTTTCTGGAGGCGGTATTCTTGTGTATAAGTTTCTTTGCGGCAGCCTGATCAACCTTCTTGATAGCCAGCTTTAAAAGCTCCTGGGTGTTGGGTGCCTTAGCTTCAACCGCTTCACGATATGAGCGAAGGATAGTCTTAAGCTCAGACTTCTTGATGCGGTTCTGATAATTCTTTACCTTAGAAACCTTTACCCTTTTGATTGCAGACTTTATATTAGGCATGAAATTCACCTCCCATTGACTTCGTGCAACACACAATATATTAACACGAAGTATTTGCCTTTGCAAGAATTTTGTTGGACATGGAATGTTTTTTTCTTTTTTTCTTAAAAATGATCTTATCCATCCTGCATTTCTATATACATTTATCTATTGCTTCTTACTGTCTTCAAGCGGCTGTAGCCTGCAGCGATTTAGCGCTCCGTGAAAACGTCCGGTTTTCAAGTCGCGCCCGCTACGCTGTCAATGCTCCGCTTTAAATCGCAGCAGGCACGCCGCTCAATTTCCATTTGAAATAATAGGATTTAGAAAATAAAAAGGGTTGCGTAATCTAATGAAATATTATGTCAGCCCATGACACCATTTTTCATATGGAATTGAAAATCAGCAATCTGAAAATAATAATCTCATAGCCATTGAAAAATTAAAATGTTTTTAACGTGCGGAGGTTTACTATGGAGGAGAAGGTAAAACGCAGCATACGCACCGATATGGCCGATGAGTCGCGAGTTGTGGGCGCCGGTGCAAGGGCAAGAACCGATGACGGTGGCTTTGGAGAAGGTATACAGGTAGAACATGACGGTGATGAGGAGGTATCCATTACCAGAGTTCATGTAAATACCCCGGAGGGTGAACAAAAAGTCGGAAAGCCCATGGGAACCTATATAACAATGGATATTCCCGGTATCTGGCAAAAAAGCAGGGACTTGTATGAAAAAAGCTGCAGAATGCTTGCAAGAGAGCTTGAAAGATTAATTCATATTGATAAAAAAGATACTGTGCTTGTGGTTGGTCTTGGAAACTGGAATGTTACTGCCGATGCCTTGGGACCCAGGGTTGCCCAGACTGTGCTGGTAACACGACATATATATGAATATCTACCAAAGGAAGTGGATGAAAATACAAGACCGGTCTGCGCAATATCTCCCGGTGTTCTTGGAATTACGGGAATTGAGACAGGCCATATCATCAAAGGTATAGTTGATAATGTCAAACCAGCGCTGGTAATTGCCATAGACGCATTGGCATCCAGAAATATGAGCAGGGTAAATGCTTCAATACAGCTTGCAAATACAGGAATTGCTCCTGGTTCGGGGGTCGGAAACAAAAGGGCTGCCCTGACCCGTGAAACCCTGGGTGTTCCTGTAATAGCAATAGGTGTTCCCACAGTTGTGGATGCGGCGACCATGGTAAGCGATACCCTCGATCTTATTCTTGACAGTATGATGGAGCAGGCAGGGCAGGGAAGCCAATTTTACAATATGCTGTCCCAGATTGACAGGGATGAAAAGTATCGCATGATTATTGAACTTCTGGAGCCTCATACGGGAAATCTAGTGGTAACGCCAAAGGATACTGACGAAATAGTCCAGTATCTTACAAAGCTTGTTGCAAACGCAATAAATATGGCGCTTCACGAAAATATCGGTCCTAACGATGTTGACAGGTTTATTCAATAGTTAATGAAGCTAATTCCGATTCAGCAGGTAATATTCAGACTGTGCCGGAAGCACAGTCTGTTTTTAGATGCTAATTCAATGATTTTCCATACAAAATGCTCAGGATTTAATTGTTATCTTAATATATTATAGTGTATTATATATAGTACAGTAAAAAACGGAGCGTGACTAAATGAATATTCCACCTGTAAGACATAGAAGGCCTGCACCACGTTACAGGCTCGTAAACACGACGCGGTTTATTGCTGTACTATTGGTATTCTTTCTTGCAATTACAGCCATTATTATTGCCGGCGCCACTGCAAACAATAACAACAATAACAATAATGACAATGTTGAAGAACCCTCGGATGAGAGCTCGGTGGTTGTAACCCCTGTGGCAACACCCACCCCTGAGCCGACACCTGCTATAGAAATACCTGAAGGAAAAACTATGGAACCGGTTCTGGTTGTTGTTGATGCCGGGCACGGCGGGAGGGATCCCGGTACAATTTCTCCTTATGATGATACTTTCTTTGAAAAAGACGTAGTCCTCGACATCGCAAAAAGAGTTGAAAAATACCTTAAGGATAAAGGTATAAATGCAATGCTGACCCGCGATGGGGACTACCACTTTAATGATTCAATAGATAAAGATCTGCTGGAAAGAGCTGATATAGCAAACAGAAACAATGCGTCCCTTTTTGTGAGCATCCATGTTAATGCATACGATTTAAAGTTTAAGGGAGCGGCTGCCGTTAACGGCATGGAGGTTTATTATCTAAACAAAGATACCGTTTATACCGATTTTACTGATGAAAGGTATGCAGAAATAGTAGCAAACAAGATTATTGAATTTACCGGAATTAAATTTAACGGCATTAAGTCCAGAGGCCTTTCGGTTTTAAGGAACACCCATATGCCGGCCATATTGGTTGAAACGGCATATATAACCAATAAGGAAGACCATGCACGCTTAAAGTCCAATGATTTCAGGGATAAGACCGCAAAAGGCATAGTTGACGGCATAGAACTTGTCCTTGATGAAATTGGAGCCTTTGAGCACCAGGGTGAATTATACGTGTTTAAAGAAGCCGGAGAATAAACTATGAGTGTTGAAAAGAGAATAGAAGAACTTAGAGAGCTTTTAAACTACCATAATTACAAATATTATATTGAAGATAGTCCTGAAATATCGGACTACGAATACGACAGATTATATCATGAGCTTTTGGAGCTGGAGGAGAAAAACCCCCATCTGATTACGCCCGACTCACCTACCCAACGAGTGGGGGGGAAGGCTCAGGAAGCTTTTGCTAAGGTAATTCATGAGGTGAAAATGGAAAGCCTCATGGATGTTTTTTCTGTTGAGGAACTTTACGCCTTTGACCGCAGGGTAAAGGAAGGGCTCAATGGTGAGAAAGTAGAGTACGTTGTAGAAAAGAAAATAGATGGCCTTTCTGTTTCACTTGAATATGTAGATGGTATTTTTACAAGAGGCTCCACAAGAGGAGACGGAGTTGAAGGAGAAGACGTTACAAGAAATCTTAAGACTATCCGCTCAATTCCGTTAAGACTTAACCTTTCAGGAGGTCTCACCCTTCCATATCTGGAAGTGAGGGGTGAGGTCTTTATGTCAAAGAAGGATTTTATTGAGCTTAACGAAAAACAGGAGGCTCTGGGCCAGAAACTTTTTGCCAACCCCAGAAATGCCGCTGCCGGTTCTCTTCGTCAGCTTGATCCTTCCATTACGGCCTCAAGAAAACTGGACATATTTGTTTTTAATATCCAGAGGATTGAGGGTATAGATGTTGAAACCCATTCCCAGGGTTTAATGCTTTTAAAAAGCCTGGGATTTAAGATAAGCCCTGACTATAAGGTATGCTCAACCATTGAAGAAGCGGTTGATGAGATTAATAAGCTTGGCGAGGAAAGAGGAAATCTTCCCTATGAAACCGACGGGGCTGTTGTAAAAATAAACAGCCTTGCCCAGAGGGAACGTTTGGGCTCAACCAGCAAAGCTCCCAGGTGGGCAGTAGCATATAAATACCCCCCTGAAACCAAACTTACCCGATTAAAGGATATCATTATCCAGGTTGGCAGGACTGGTGCATTGACTCCTAATGCAGTTTTGGAGCCTGTACGCCTTGCAGGAACTACTGTTTCTAGGGCTACCCTCCATAATGAGGACTTTATAAAGGAAAGGGACATAAGAATTGGCGACATGGTCTGGGTAAGGAAGGCAGGAGAAATTATTCCTGAAGTAATAGGGGTTGATTTTTCCAAGCGCCCTGAAAATACAGTGCCTTATAAAATGCCTACCAATTGTCCAGTCTGTGGAGCTCCCGCTTACAGAGAGGAACAGGAAGCTGTAATACGCTGTACGGGCATTGAATGCCCAGCAAGGCTTTTCAGAAGTATTGTACATTTTGCATCCCGTGATGCCATGAATATTGAAGGACTTGGTCCGGCCCTCATAGAAACCCTTCTTGAAAAGGGATTCATAAAAGGTATAGCTGACCTTTACAGGCTTCATGAAGGGCGCAGTGAACTTGTTTCTCTTGAGCGTATGGGCGAAAAATCGGTGGACAATCTTCTGTCATCCATTGAGAAGTCCAAGGAAAATGATTTAAGCAGGCTTCTCTTTGGCCTCGGCATACGCCATATCGGCCTTCGGGCGGCACAATTATTGTCCGAGCACTTTATGACCATGGATAATATTATCAGCGCCACCCGTGATGAACTTCTGAAAGTTGAGGATTTCGGCGAGAAGATGGCCGAAAGCCTTGAAAGCTTTATGAGGCAGGAGCAGACCCGGCATACAATTCAGGCTCTTAAAGAGATGGGCGTAAATATGGTCTCAAAGACTCGGAGGGCGAAGGACGGAATCTTTTCCGGTCTTACATTTGTTTTGACTGGTACTCTTCCAACCTTTTCAAGGAAGGAAGCCACCGAAATGATAGAACAAAGGGGCGGAAAAGTTTCGGGAAGTGTTTCAAAGAAAACCTCCTATGTATTGGCAGGAAGCGATGCGGGAAGTAAACTTGACAAAGCAGTACAGCTTGGAGTTACAATTATAGATGAGGATACTTTTATTAAAATGTGCAATGATTTCAAATAATATATGAAATTTTGCAAAACTTCTGATGGGCGGCAGTTTTAGGAGACACAAACAATTTTATCTTGCATGCGGGGGTTAAATACATGTGGGTAGAAAGCAAATTGTTTTTGTCAATTGATGAATTAAAACCGGGGATGATAACTGCTGAAGCTGTTTTCAACAGCTTTGGAAACGTACTTCTGTGGGATAATACCGTTCTGAATGACCAGATGATTAATCATCTGAAGAACATGGGAATACTCACGGTAGCCGTATACAAGCATCAGCAGCATGAAATAACCGATACCGCCCGGATGGCGGAAGAAAATGTCCGCAGGTTTGCCGCCGAATATGAGAACGATGCACGCCATACCAAAAAGATTTTTGAAGAAATATCCTCAGGAAAAAGACTGAATAAAGAAGAAGCTGACAACATTGCAGATTCTGTTATCAAAAAGGCGGGCAATAACAGATATATAATTGATTCGGTAATGCAGGTCAGAAATGTTGATGAATATACTTACTATCACAGTATTAATGTTTCGCTGCTGTGCATGATGATTGGCAAGTGGATGAAGCTTAGCGAGAAGGACATCAATAATTTGACTTTGGCAGGGCTTCTCCATGACATAGGCAAGACCAAGATTGCCCCTGAAATTCTGAACAAGCCCGGAAAGCTTACCGATAGCGAGTTTGAGGAGATTAAAAGGCATTCTGAATATGGCTACTATATATTGAAGGAGACGGCGGGTATTCCTGCTGAAGTTGCAACAGCTATTCTCACCCATCATGAGAAGGAGGATGGAAGCGGCTATCCCATGGGGCTTACCGGGGATCAGCTGAATCTTTACTCAAAAATAATAACCGTAGCCGATATTTTTGATGCCATGACCGCGAAACGCATATATAAAAACAACGATACTCCTTTCAAGGTGTTTGAGCTTATGCAGCATGGCAGCTTCGGAGTTCTTGATCCACTGGTGTTAAAAACATTTCTGGAAAACGTAACAGGTTATTATGTTGGCTCTAAGGTAAGACTCAATACCGAAGAAATTGGTGAGGTCGTATTTATGAATAAACTTGATTTTTCGCGGCCTGTGGTACTGGTAAACAACCGATATGTTGATACTATGGTATCAAAAACAGAAAAAATAGTTGAGTTTTTGTAACAGCAATTCAAATCTTGAAAGGCGGTTTGCAATGAATAAAGGCTGCATGATGTTTCTGATTTTTGTTGTGCTGGGCCTGCTTATCAGCCTTCAGTTCAGAAGCATTGTCCAAAGCAAGTCCGATAATACCACAACCATAAGGGAACTTGCGTCGGAGCTTGAAGCTGAAAGGGCTGAAAAAGAGCGCCTTTTGGAGCAGCTTGTAAACCTTGAGGCAGAACATAAGCAGCTTATCAAAAACATCAGTTCCAATTTAAACGACAAGGAAGCTGAGGAGCTGTTAAAACAGCGTGATTATGAATTTTTGCGTGCAGGGCTTCTTCCTGTTACAGGAAGGGGCATTATTATTACAATGGAAGATGCTTCAGAAATAGGCGAACTGGATATCGACGATTACATTATACATGACGAGGATATAAGAGTAATATTGGACGAGCTTAAGGTCCATGGTGCCCAGGCCATTTCAATAAACGGTGAAAGAGTTATTTACTCAACAAAACCAGTTTGTGCCGGGCCGACTATAATAGTAAATGAAAGGCGTTATCCTGCACCATATGTCATTAAGGCTATCGGGGATCCGGATGTGCTTTTTGAGGCCATAGAGACCATGGCTCCGGTTGCTTTCCTTAGGCTTTGCGGAATCCGCATCGATATTGTAAAGCAGGATAATATAGTAGTAGACGGGTACCATTTTTATAAGACTCCATTGAATAAAATGTTCCAAGGGCTTGAGGCGGTGGAAAATGAAGGCTTTTAAAATAATTTCTCTTACTCTGGTTTGTCTTGTGCTGGGAATAACCATAGCCTGGCAGTTTAAAAGCGTTAAGGTAAATCAGGTATTGGCACAGTATGAAAAAAAGAATATTAATGAACTGATAGATGAGCTTCTGCTGGAAAAAAGCAATAATGAGGATTTAAAGGCAAGGATTCAGGAGCTTCAGGATGAAATTGACGCTATCAAAAATAACGAAAATTATGACAAACAGCTTTTGGCTGATCTTAAGCAGCAGATTCTCAATGCCAGAATTATGGCGGGCCTTGAAACGGTCAAAGGTTCCGGCCTTATTATAACCGTCAGGGCGCCGGAAGGGACGGCTATTGAGGACCGTCATATAGAGGATCTTGTTAATGAGCTTAAAGCTTCCGATGTTCAGGCAATAAGCGTTAACGACGAAAGAATTGTTGCCTTAAGCGAAATACGTCAGGCAGGGGACTATATAATGATAAACGGAAGGCAGCTGGTTCCGCCGTATGTTGTGAAAGCAATCGGTGATGCAGATAAGATGGAGAAATCCCTGAACCTGTTGCTGGGAGTTATAGATAAATTCAAGTTCTATGGATTTGAAGTGGAATTGGTTAAAGAAAATAATATAATCATACCCGGTGTAAGTGATATAAGCATAGATTTGCTGACACCGGTTGAGCAGTAGCATTTAAACTTAGGCATGACTTGCCCAAAAACAATCATATAATGTGAATAGGTAAAAAAGAGTCATTAATAATGGCTCTTTTTTGTTGGCTGTTTTCAGGAAGGTGTTTTGCTTGAAGAACCGCAAGACATATGCCATACTGCTTCTGATTGCCTTTCTGGGGGGACTTGCAATATTTTTCTTCACCTCCATTGAGCTTCCCAATATGTCTGCCTGGGTCTATGCCGTAGAACTTACAGGTTCCTTGTCAGAGGGAAACGAAAACATAAACATTGATTCCCCGTATGTGGCGTCCGGTATTAATGACAGTTACGAGGGCTTAAGAAGCTGGGGCATATTAAGGGGGAAAAACGGAGGACTTCCCAAAGCTGATCCCGGTGCTCCCGAACTGTTGGCCAAGTATAATTCAATATATATCGGCGACACAAGCAAAAGAAAAATATACCTGACCTTTGATGAAGGGTATGAAAACGGTTATACTTCAAAAATTCTGGATGTTCTATATGAGAAAAAGGTCAATGCCATATTTTTTATCACAGGCCCTTACCTTGACAAGGAAGATGAGCTTATTCAACGAATGATTGATGAAGGCCATGCTGTGGGCAACCACTCAATCAATCATAAAAGTCTTCCCCTGTTGAGCGATAAAGAACTGGAAGAAGAAATTGTGGGCCTCGACAGGAAGTTCCACCAGAAGTTCGGTGCAAACATGGTATTTTTAAGGCCGCCAAAGGGTGAATACAGCGAAAGAACCCTTGAGATCACATCAAAATTGGGTTATGTCAATGTTTTCTGGAGCTTTGCCTACGACGACTGGAATGTAAACCGCCAGCGGGGCTGGGAATATGCCTTTGAAAAGGTTAAATCCAATCTCCATAATGGCGCCATACTTCTTTTGCATGCCGTATCAAAGGATAATGCCGAGGCTTTAAGCTATATTATTGATTACGCGCGGGAGGCTGGTTATGAATTCGGCGATGTATTTGAACTTGAAAAGCTTGCGCGGGGTGAAAAGGTATGAAGAGAGGCATTCATAGAATTAAACGCGCTAAAGACAAGGAGAATTCAAAAAATTTGGGTGAAAAGCTGGCAAGGCTTTTTGAGATACCGGGAGATGTAATAGGTAGCAGGCCAAAGGTGACGGCTATAGGCAGAGGTGAGGTCTTAATTGAAAATTTCAAGGGGATTATGGATTTTAAGGACGGCATGATCCGCATAAATACAAACAACGGAGTTATAAAGATTACCGGAAACGATTTGAAAATACGCGAGATTACCAGCGAAGAAATCATAATTGGCGGCAAAATTTCAAATATCGATTATGATGCATAGAAGAGAGTGGTCTGATTAATGTTTCTGGTACATTTGTGGAATTATATAAGAGGATATGTTATCATTGTTGTAACAGGCAAAAGTATTGAGCGTTTTATAAATATTTGCACAAAACGCCAGATTCTTTTGTGGGATATTGTAAGAAAGGATAATGAATCGGCAATAATGAAAGCAAGCCTCAGAGGGTTTAAGCTAATGAGGCCGGCGGCAAAAAAATCATATTGCAGGGTTCATATCCTTAAAAAATGCGGCTTGATATTTTTTCTTAACAGGTTTAGGAAGCGAAGAGGGCTTAAGCTTGGCTTTCTGATTTTCATTTCTCTTTTTGCTCTCTCCACGTCAATTATCTGGGATATAGAAATCACAGGCGGAAAGCCTGAAATTGCACCAAAAGTTATGGAAGTTCTGAAAGTGGAGAAGATAGGAAGGGGAACATTTAAGATGGGGCTTAATCCCAAAGCCCTGGCTTCCAAAATCGCCCTGCAGGTGGATGGCATTGCCTGGGTAGGGGTTGAGCTTAAAGGAGTCAAGCTTAAAGTATCAATAGTTGACAGCGTGTCCGCTCCCGCTTTAATCCGCAATAACGAGCCATTCAATCTTGTTGCCGAACGGGACGGACTTATAACCCACATTGAGGTATATGCGGGAAATCCTCTTGTAAAAGAGGGGGAGACTGTCAGAAAAGGACAGGTTTTGGTGTCCGGCAAGCTTCAGAATATGAGGCCCGACCTGGGGGATTTTGTGGTGACAAAGGATGTTCATGCCCTTGGCCGTATAATTGCAAGGACATGGTATGAAAGCACTGTTCCTGTATCCACCACATACACCCAGCGAATAAGGACTGACAGAAGCCATGACACCGTTTACTTAAGGATTTTGGACTGGAAGATAAAGCTTCCGGGAAAGAAAGTACCTTTTGAGATTAAAGAAACCACCTCTTTTGACAAGATGATTGCAGGACCCTTTGGGTTAAAGCTTCCCATAGGGTTGACGATTGAAAAAAGCTTTGAAATAATTGAAAAGCAAGTGAATCTTACTCTTGATGAGGCAATAAGAGTTGCTGAAGAAACCGCCAGAGCAGAACTGGCCAAAAGCCTTCCTACAGACGGCAAGGTTGTTGAGGAAAAGCTGAGCCATGTGGAGGGAGAAGATGGACAGAGGTATGTTAAGGTGGTTATTGAATGTGAGGAGGATATAGCAAGCCTTGTGCCTGTCATAGAGTAATTGTAAGGAAGGATAGAATTTTGGATACTGTTGTTGAAAGATTTTTAGAACTGCCTGATGCGGAACACACCGTTAATGTTTTTGGAACTAACGACAGGAATATTAAACTTATTGAGGACAAGCTGGATATCAAAATAACTGCCAGAAATAACGAACTTAGAATTTCAGGCTTTGAAAGCCGTGCCGACATGGCAGTGGATGTATTAAAGAAGCTTATTCTCATTTCTGAAAACGGAGATGTAATTACAGAGCAAAATGTCCGTTATCTTTTGGATCTTGCCAATGAGGAAAAATTGGAGGGAGAAGAGCTTCCCCTTGATCTGGTCTGCCTTACGTACAGAGGCAAACCCGTCAAGTCAAAAACTTTCAACCAGAAAAGATATGTTGAAGCCATGCGAAAATATCCCATTGTCTTTGGAATAGGTCCTGCAGGTACCGGAAAGACATTTCTGGCAGTTGCCATGGCTGTTAAGGCATTCCGGGAAAAGCAGGTCAGCCGTATTATCCTTACTCGTCCTGCCGTAGAAGCTGGAGAACGGCTGGGATTTTTGCCTGGCGATCTTCAAAACAAGGTGGATCCGTATCTTCGTCCCCTGTATGATGCACTTTATCATATTATGGGACCTGAAACATACCACAGCAATATGGAAAAAGGCGTAATTGAGGTAGCTCCCCTTGCATATATGCGCGGCAGAACCCTTGACGATTCCTTTATTATTCTTGATGAAGCCCAGAATACCACACCCGAGCAGATGAAAATGTTCCTTACAAGATTGGGCATGGGCTCCAGAATGGTTATAACCGGCGATGTTACCCAGATAGATCTTCCGGGCGACAAAAAATCAGGGCTTAATGAAGCAAGAAGGGTACTTAAGGATGTGGACGGATTGGCTTTTATCTACCTGAATGAACGGGATGTAGTCCGCCACGAACTGGTACAGCGTATTGTCAAGGCATATGAAAATGATGCTAAAGGCAGGGGTGTCAATGGTTAAAACACATGGGAGAAGTTCTGAAAAAAGGATAAAAAAATATATTAAAAGCGATTCCTTTCAGCGTGTCATAATTGTTGTTGTGACATGGCTGGTTCTTTCAACCCTGCTTGCATATGAAACAGCTCCAAAAAAATACAAGCTTAAAGTTGGAGATGTTTCCCAGTTTGACATTCAGGCTCCAAGCGATTTGAAAAATACTCTGAAAACAAGGCAAAATGCCGAAGAAAAGGCAGAAGAGCTTCCTCCGGTAGTAATATCCATTGAAAATGCCAACAGCGATATGCTGAATGGCGCATATGAATATTTTGACGGACTCGAGCAGGTTATTCTGAATGTAAATCAGGAAAAAATCGTATCCAGGGAAGACCTGGATTACATTATAAAAAAGCATGACCCGGAGGGTCTTTATTCTGTTTTGTTTGAAATGGACGAATCCGACCGTGAATATATTTTCTCCGACAAAGGTCTTGAGGGAGTAAGAACCTTAAAAGGCCTGATAATTAAGGGAACCATTCCGTCCCTTACGGTAAAAGAGCTTATGGAGGACAATCTTACGTCCTATAAGGCCCAAAGCCTGGCCCAAGTTGAAATGCAGCTTGAAGAGGATTCCTTGTCCTATATAGCAAGGGATGTATTGAACAAGGTTTTAAAGCCCAACAGCAGGATAGATGAGGAGGCCACCCAGGCTAAGAAGGATGAGTTTATTGAAAGCTATATAAATGAGAATCCTGTAATTATATACAAGGACGAACGAATAATAAGCAAGGACGACATAGTTACAGAGGATATCTACGAGGTTTTGAAGGAGATAAACTACATAGACAGTGAGGGAAAACCCGATTACTTACTGTATATTTCAGTTTTTCTAATAATTCTTGGACTGATTTTAATTACAATAGCCTACTTTAAAAATTTCCAGCCCAAAATAGTTCAGGACAGAAGATCTATAATGCTGATATGTGTTGTTATGCTTATAACAACGTTATTTGCCTGGGTCTTCAAGGAGTTTGTCCCCGATCTCTCATACCTTCTTATACCAGTGTTCATAGCACCTGTTTTACTGGCTATTTTCCTTGGCATAGAACCGGCACTTGCCATAAATATCTTTTTGGTATTCAGCTTCGGGCTGATGCTTGGGGGAAATTATGAATTCATGCTGATGGCTTTGGCAGGCGGCTCCTTTGCCGCATATTTTACCACCAATGCCACCCAGCGAAGAAGAATATCCCTTGCTGGAATAATTCTTGGTGCTATAAATGCTTTAATTATCGTGTTTACGGGAATAATTGCAAAAAAGAGCTTTGAAAGCCTTCTGAATGAAGGAGGCCTGGCCTTTGTAAACGGCATATTTTCCATTATCCTTGCCATAGGAATACTGCCATTTTTGGAGAGTTCCTTCAATCTGGTTACACCATTAAAGCTTCTTGAATTAGCCGATCCAAACCACCCCTTGCTCAAGCGGCTGTTGATGGAAGCTCCGGGAACCTATCATCATAGCCTGATGGTGGGGAATCTTGCTGAAGTGGCAACCAGAGAAATTGGAGGAAATGCGCTTCTGGCAAGGGTTGGAGCCTATTTCCACGATATTGGAAAACTTAAGCGCCCCAATTTCTTCAAAGAAAATCAGATGAACGGAAATCCCCATGACAAGCTGACCCCCAATTTAAGTACCCTTGTTATTACAAGCCATACAAAGGATGGGGAGGAGCTTGCCATAAAATATCGTATTCCAAAGATAATACGGGACATTATTGTTCAGCATCATGGCAACACCCTTGTGGCATATTTTTACCATAAGGCAATGCAGGCAGACAAAACCGAGGAGCTAAAAGAGGAGACCTTCAGATACGAAGGCCCGAAGCCCAGCACACGCGAGGCAGCCGTTGTAATGCTGGCAGATTCGGTGGAAGCAGCAGTAAGGGCAATGCCTGAAAAAACACCTGGCAAAATAGAGGGGCTTATAAGAAAAATAATAAAAGATAAGCTTGATGACGGACAGCTTGACAGATGCGATCTTACATTAAAAGACCTGAGTACAATTGCAGACAGCTTTATGCAGGTTTTAAGCGGTGTGTTCCATGAAAGAACGGAGTACCCCGAGCTTGAGAAGAAGAATACATTGGCTGAGCTTGACAACAGCATTTATAATATCGAGAAAGGCAAAACTAAAACCAAGGAGGCAAATCCCGGATGAAGGTGACCATATACAACAGGCAGAAAGTGCAGAAAATACCCGGGGAAACAGTCAAGCTGATTGAAAAAGCCGTAAAAAGCTGTGTAAAAAGTGAGGGCTTTCCCTATAAGTGCGAAGTGGTAATTACTTTAACCGATAATGATGAAATCAGGGAGATAAACAAGGAATACCGCGGAATTGACAAGCCAACGGATGTGCTTTCATTTCCGGTTTTGGAATATGTAAACGGCAAGCCTGAGATTCTGCCTTCGGATATTGATCCGGTTACCAAAAGGGTTTCGCTGGGAGATATCATTATTTCTGTAGAGAAAGCCAATGAGCAGGCCGAAGCTTTCGGGCATTCAACCGAAAGGGAGTTTGCTTTTCTGGCGGTTCATGGAATGCTCCATCTTTTAGGCTATGACCATGAAACTGTTGATGAGGAAAAGGTTATGTTTTCCAAGCAGGAAGAGATATTGAACGGCCTTGGATTAAGAAGAGAGTAGAAAAGGAAAGTAAATATGTCATCTGCTAATAACTATAAAAACCAAAGCCTTGGCCAGAGCTTTAAAAATGCATTTAACGGCGTACGCCTGGCTTTTTTGTCTGAACGCAATTTCAGAATCCACATGTGCGCCACGGTTCTTGTTATAATTGCAGGAATAATATTAAATATTGATCTTGTGCGATGGGCTCTGCTGACATTGGCAATCGGACTGGTTCTGGCTTCTGAGCTTGTAAATACGTCCATTGAGAGACTTTCCGATATGGTAATGGAGGAATATTCTGAAAAAGTCAGAATAGTAAAAGATTTAGGAGCAGGGGCAGTACTCGTCAGTGCCATTATCTCAGCAGTAACAGGCGTTTTGGTGTTTTTAGGGCCCATTCTTGATTTTATAAGCGGATGGATTAAATGAGGTATAAATATGAATATTCTTTCTCTTAAAAATATGCTTATGATGACACCCATTCTTCTGATTGCATTGCCTGTCCATGAGTTTGCACACGGATGGGTTGCCTGGAAGATGGGTGATCCGACGGCGAAATATGCAGGCCGTTTGACTTTGAATCCTTTTAAGCACCTGGATTTGATGGGTGTGATTATGATGTATCTTGCCGGAGTTGGCTGGGCAAAGCCCGTCCCGGTAAACTCAGGCTATTTTAAAAACCGCCGGACGGGGCTGTTTCTGGTTGCACTGGCAGGTCCGTTATCCAACCTGCTTCTGGGTTTTTTAAGCCTGTTTGTATGGGGAATTATTGTTAAGCTTGCAAGCATTGGCGTAATTCCTTTCGATAAGGGCAACTGGGCGAATGTTCTTTTGACTGTCCAGGACTTTTTCCAGACCCTCGTATTTGTGAATATAAGCCTTGCAGTATTCAATCTCATACCAGTTCCGCCCCTGGACGGTTCAAGGCTTGTATCATCATTTGTGCCGGAAGAAAGCTATTATCGCTTTGCAAGATATGAGCAGTATATCGGCTTGGCATTTCTTGCCCTTGTGGCACTTGTGCCCGACAATATTGTGGGGAAATTTATAAGCTTCTTTGCGCTTCCCATTTACAGAAGCATGACCCTTGTTGTCAGTTTTATTTTAGGAATTTAAGCTGGACAGTAAGCTGGACAGCTAAATGGCTACAGGCTGCAGCCGCTTAACCAATAAATTGATTGCGATAACAAGTATTGCACTGTCCGGTTCGGTGTCGGTTTTTTCCCATACTGGACAATATGCGCAAGTTTGTTGTAACATTATCTAGAATATATATTTCAACGGCCAGGAGTGAAAAAAATGAGCAAAAAAGGAATTATTTTGAGCGGAATGCGTCCTACCGGATCTTTGCATCTGGGAAATTATTTTGGAGCCCTGGAAAATTGGGTGCGTCTTCAGGACGAATACGAATGCTATTATTTCGTAGCCGATTACCATGCTTTGACAACAGGTTATGAAAATACTGACGATTATAAAGATAATATTACCAATGTATTGGTTGACTGGCTGGCCGCAGGTCTTGATCCTGAAAAAAGCACTATTTTTATTCAGAGCAATATTAAGGAGCATGCCGAGCTGCACCTTCTGTTTTCAATGAACGTGCCTCTCTCATGGCTCTATAGATGCCCCACATATAAGGATCAGCTGAACCAGATGAAGGATAGGAATATATCTACCTACGGCTTTTTGGGATACCCATGCCTGCAGGCTGCTGACATACTGATGTACAAGGCAGATTTCGTCCCCGTGGGCGAGGATCAGGTGCCCCATCTTGAGCTGACCCGTGAAATAGCCCGCCGCTTTAACTTCCTGTATAATTGCGAGTTATTCCCGGAGCCGCAGCCCCTTTTAACAAAGGCAAAGGTTCTTCCGGGACTTGACGGGCGCAAGATGAGCAAGAGCTATAACAACACCATTGCCCTTGCCGACAGTCCTGAAGTGGTTCAGAAGAAAATAATGAGCATGATAACCGATCCCCAGAGAATTCATAAAACTGATCCGGGCAATCCCGATGTTTGTACTGTTTATGCTTATCATAAGCTGTTCTCTGAGGATGAGGTGCCTGAAATTGAGCATAACTGCAGAAATGGAAAGATTGGCTGTGTGGAGTGCAAGAGAAAGCTTGTAAAAAATGTTGCCAAGCTGACCACGCCTCACTATGAAAGACGGCAGGAGTGGCTCAAACGTACTGATGATGTAAAGGATATAATTAGGAAGGGCGATGAAAAAGCCCGTGAAATCGCGGCCAATACTATGTCCCAGGTAAGAAAAGTCATGAATATTGACTGGTTATGAAGGGATATCCATGAAGAGCGCCTTAACAAACGCATGCACCATTAAGCTTAATAATTTTGAGGGCCCTTTTGATCTTTTGTTTTATCTTATAGAGAAAAACAAGATTGATATATACGATATTCCTATACTGGAAATAACCGAGCAGTACATGGAATATCTCGACGCCATGCAGCAGCTTGATCTTGAAATAGCATCCGAATTCCTTGTAATGGCGGCTACCTTGCTTCATATTAAGTCAAGGCTTTTGCTTCCAAGCAAAGAGGTAACCGAGGAGGAAGCTGCAGACCCGAGAGAAGAGCTTATTTTACAGCTGGTGGAATACAAAAAGTACAAGGAATTTTCACAGTATTTAAAAGAACGGGAAGCAAAGTGGGAGCGCGTTCATTACAAGCTTCCGGAGCCACTGCCTCAGATTGCTTTTTATGAAGAGCTGGAAGTTTCTCCGGAAGTTTTAAGGGACTGTTTCGTTAAAGTCATGAAAAACTATAAGGACAGAACCAACGATGTTTCCCGCAAAATGGATCGCATACTCAATCGCGAGAAGGTCTCCTTAAGGGCCAAAGTGAAAGAGCTTTTGGAAGTTTTAAGCCGAGGAATCAAAATATGCTTTTCAAAGATCTACAATACTGCCGTTAAGAGCCGCCTGGAGGTGGCAACAGGTTTTCTTGCCCTTCTTGAAATTGTAAAGCTGGGGCGGGCAAAAGTGGAGCAACATGAAACTTTTGGCGAAATCTATGTGTTTCCTGACGGAACTGATGATGAAAAGGTGATACAATAATGGAGTCAATTCAGGATATAGAGGTCATTATTGAGGCGGTGCTGTTTGCCGCAGGAGACCCGGTCCCTTTGGACAAGCTTGCCGAAATTATTGGCCATGACAAAAAAACTACCCGGGCGATAATGACCAGTATGTCATACAAATACCAGAATTCAGCCCGGGGCATAATGGTAAGGGAGATAGACAACGGATGGCAGCTGTGCACAAAACCCGAATTTGATGAGTACATAGCAAAGCTTGGAGCTGTCAGAAAAAAGCAGGGGCTTACCCAGGCAGCATACGAAGTTCTGGCCATTATTGCATACAACCAGCCTGTTACCAAGGCATACATTGAAAAAATCAGGGGAGTCAGCAGCGATAGTGCCATTTCAAAGCTTATTGAACGAAATCTTATAAGAGAAGCCGGGCGTGATGACGCGCCGGGAAGACCAAAGCTTTACGAGACAACGGAAGAATTTTTAAGGGTATTCGGTTTTTCATCAATCAAGGATTTGCCTGTAATCCAGATGCATGAGATTCAGGAAGTCATGGAAAACCTGCCCCTGGATTAAAATCGGAATAATTTGCTAAAAGCCGGAAAACATAAGATGACGGAGGTATCTTGATGGTTTTCCTGGCTTTATTTATTATTGCCTTAATTATAATACTGATGTTTCTGAAACTTTCTTTCATGTTGACAATCTCCTTTGATGACAAGGGATTTGACATGGAAGTAAAGGTCATGCTTTACAGAATACTTACCATTTATAAGTGGAATTTCAAAGAAGGCGGCCTGAGCTTTCTTGCAAGCCGAAAAAAGGACGTGCCCGACGAGCACAAAAAGAAAAAAGGCCGGCTTTCCGGTGTTCTTAAAACCATGTTCTCAGAGGATACCATGAGACACCTTAGAAAGAATATGGAAATATTCGATATTTCGGTGAAAGGAAGATTGGCTTCACAAAATGCCGCCTTTACCGCCCTGGCATATGGAAGCATATGGAGTGTATTGGGCGCATTAATTCCATATATTCCCCAAAAAAGACTTTTCCTTGACTTTTATCCCGACTTTCAGAAAGATACTCCCGATTTTCACGTAACCTGCATATTAAGGGTGAGAATTAGTCATATTATAGTTTTGATGACAGATTATTTTCGCGAAAAACTAAGGAAAGGGAGAATCAAAAGTTATGGGACAGCATCCAATTGAAGAACTTATGAAAACGGCAATGGAAAGCATTAAGGAAATGGTGGACGTAAATACCATCGTGGGCGATGCCGTGCAGACCATTGACGGAACCGTAATTATACCAGTTTCCAAAGTATGGTTTGGTTTTGCGGCAGGCGGCGGAGAATTCTCTAAGGATAACAAGAGCGAAAACTCCGCTTACCCATTTGCAGGGGGCAGTGGTGCCGGAGTAAGCATTAATCCCGTTGCATTCCTGATAGTGGGAAGAAACAACGTAGTAAGAATGATTCCTGCAGCACCCCATGCTACCCTTGACAGAGCTCTTGACAGTATACCAAGCATCATGGAGCAAATTAAAAAGCTTTGTAAGAAAGATGATAAATCAAGCAATGATGATGCTTTGGACAAAGACAAGGAAAAAGTTGAATACAAGGAAAAGATTGTTGACAAGACCACCATTAAATACAAAAACGAAGAAGATAATAAGTAATTCAATAAACTACAGCAAAAAGCTTCACAATAGTTTCTTAATAGCGCAAAAAGCAAACAAAAAAGGGACTGCATCTTTAGATACAGCCCCTTTTATACTAGGTTTCAATTACATTCTTACTTGCTCTGCTGATTTGTATCAACCTGAGGATACTGATTACCGGTGTAAGACTGGAATACCTTTTTAACGATGTTACCACCGATAGTACCAGCTTCGCGGGAAGTAAGGTCACCATTGTATCCCTGCTTGAGGTTAATACCAAGCTGGCCGGCGATTTCATACTTCATGTTATCGAAGGATGTCTTGCTTCTTGAATTGTTGCTTGCCATTAATCTCACCTCCTCACTACTTATTATGTCTGAACACTTTTCCTTTATAAGTAGTAAGTTATGGTTGAAAAACTGCAATTTGCCTGTATTTTAACTGTTGAATTTTTGCTTTTGAAATGCAGAATCGGCTTCTGATGCCATTATTATCTCCAAATCATAAAAAATCTATTTTTCAAGAAAATCTGATAAAATTAGACATTATATTAAATATTTTTACAAACCTTTCTTGTCATTTACAATATATTGTGGTATATTCATTACTAGGTATTTATATGTATGTATACATGATCAAAAGATAAAGATTGCGGTTCGCAGTTTAAGGAGATGATTCCGGTGATATCCAAATTACTTTTTACAAAGGACAGCATTGAGCGTGCACTTGATGTTGCATGGCTTCGCAATGATGTCATCTCTCAGAACATTGCCAATGTTGATACCCCCGGGTATAAAAGAAAAGTGGTAAAGTTTGAGGAAATGCTGGAAAGTGAAATGAAAACGGGACGCATTTCAAACGGCACTTCAGCTCTTTCAGGTAGGACAATAAGCATAGTTGAAGATCCGACTGAATCCTCATACAGAAGTGATGGAAATAATGTCGATATCGAGAATGAGATGGCGCTTCTTGCGGCCAACAGCATAAGGTACAACACCTTTGTACAGAGAATAAGCGGAGATTTCCAGAAACTTCGCACTGTAATTAAAGGAGGTCGTTGATAAATGGGACTCTTTGATTCATTCAATATAAGCGCGTCTGCATTGTCGGCACAACGACTGAGAATGGATATCATCTCCCAGAATATTGCCAATGCAAATACTACCCGAACTGAAGAAGGTACTCCTTACAGAAGGAAGATGGTATTGTTCCAGGAAAAAGAAGCAAATATTCCGTTTTCACAATACCTGTCGGAGGAAAGCCGCGCAAAATATCTTGTGGGAAGCGGCGTGAGGGTTTCAGGAATTGTCGAGGATCAAAGCCCATTTAAGCAGGTCTATGATCCGTCCCATCCGGATGCGGATGAAAATGGCATTGTTAGTATGCCCAATGTGGAAATTGTTACTGAAATGGTTAACATGATATCTGCAACACGTGCGTACGAGGCTAATGTCACGGCGCTGAATGCATCCAAATCTATGGCTATGAAAGCCCTGGAGATTGGAAGATAAATTTGCCGTGCAATAAAAGGAGTTGAGTTCTATGGCAGTCCAAGGAATTAATTCCATAAGCAATGCTGCTGTAACTGCACCAATAAAGACAGTTAGCTCAAATGAAGAGTCTTTGAGTTTTAAAGATATAATAATGGATGCGCTTAAAAACGTTAACGCCCTGGAGAAAGAATCGGACAGAATTACCGAAGACTTTATAGCAGGAAGAACAGACAATATTCACTCGGTTCTGATAGCAGCCGAGAAAGCTTCAATTTCGCTTCAATTTATGATTGAAGTGCGCAACAAGATTGTGGATGCATACCAAGAGATTATGCGCATGCAGGTCTAATGGACTATTGTACACATGATAAGTTTGGTTTCTAATATACACTTGGATAAACCTCTACGAGGAGGACGAATATGCCGGAAGGAATAAATAAACTTTGGGATAAAGTAAAAAACTTCTGGTCTTCGTTGGAAAAAGGCCAGAAAATCAGGATTTTTATTGCAGCAGGTGTTCTCATCCTTGCGGTTGCGGCTACCATCATTTTGTCACTTAAGGTAGATTACGTTCCCTTGTTCAACAATTCTGAAGACGTTAATCTCCAGTCGGTTGTCAATTACCTTACGGAGAACAATATTAAGTTTAAAAAAGGCGAAAACCAGATCTATGTTGACAGCAAGAAGAAGAAGGATATTGAATTTGATCTGACTACTCAGGGAATTGTATCTCCGGATGTAACCTTTGCGGATACCTGGAGTCAGCTTTCTTTAACGGCTACCGAAAAGGACAAAGAAAATCTTTGGAAGCATTATCTTACAAATGATCTTGTCTATAAGCTCAAGAAGTTTGAAAATGTAGAAAATGCCACTGTTCAGTATTACAAGCCTGAAAAGACCTATTGGGTAAGACCTAGTGAAGATGAAAAGGACGGCAGTGCCTATGTCATGCTCAAAACCAAAAAGCCCCTTACACCTGAGCAGGTGGAAGCTGCGGCTATGGTAGTTGCTTCATCTCTGGGAATTCCTGCAGACAAAATAACAATTGTTGATGAGAACTTAAACCCCCTTAACCGTGAAAGTGAAAGCTCTTCCCTTGCAAAGGCCAATACTCAGGAAGAGATGCGCCGTCAAAGAGAGCTTGAACTTGAGAGGAAGGTTTACAACTTCTTCAAAATCGGGGTTGCAGAACATGAATTTTTTGACAGCTTAAGCGTATCAGCAAACGCTGTGCTGGATTTTGATACATTAAAAAGCTCTTCTCAGAAGTATACCGCTCCTGACGAGGACGGACAAGGTTTTATAAAGAACCAGGAAGTTTTGGAAGAGTCTATTGAAGGCGGAACCGGCGGAAATGTTCCCGGTACCGACACAAATCCTCAGCAGGCGCCAAGTTATCAATTTGGCGGCGACAATAATTCAAAATATGAGAAGAACCATAAAGTTGAGGAGAGAATTTACAACGTAACCAATGAGGAAGCCGAAAAAGCGGTTGGAAAGATTGTTCCCGAGCAGTCCACAATGTCAATTTCGTTGTGGTACGGCGACAGGATTAAATCCAGCGATGGCCTGACTCCAGAATATATTGAGCAGGTTAAGCAGACTGCCCACGCAGCAACCGGCATTCCTGTAGAGAACATAGCCGTTACTGTGCAGAAGCTCGCAAGTCAGGAGCCTGTTCAGCCAACCTTGGCTGACACATTGGAAAGCCTGCTTGACAAGTACGGATTCTATGCTCTGATGCTCATATTGCTGGTTACAATGGTAATTTTCGCATTGCCAAAGAAGAAGGAAGTTCCTGCCGAGCTTCAGAATGCTGCTTTGGAAGCGGCAGCTGCTGTGCAGGGAATTACTGACGAAATAAAGCCTGAAGAAATAGTAGATATTAATGTTGAAGAACAGTCAGAACTCAAAAAGCAGATTGACAAGTTTGTTAAAGAAAATCCTGATGCGGTTGCTCAGCTTCTTAGGAACTGGCTTGCTGACGATTGGGATTAAATATTTTAGACATGCCGGAGGTGTGATAAGTGCCCATTAAAAGTGAGCAAACAAGGGAGTTGTCTGGAAGAGAAAAAGCGGCTATGCTCCTTATCACCCTGGGGCCTGAGCGTTCCGCTCAAATCTTCAAGCATCTTAAAGAGGAGGAAATTGAACAGCTCACTCTGGAGATCGCAAATATTAGAGCGGTGTCGCCAAGTGAGCGTGAAAAGGTTCTGGGCGAATTTTATCAGTTGTGTCTTGCCCAGCAATACATTACTGAGGGTGGAATAGGCTACGCGAAGGAAATACTGGAAAAGGCCCTTGGTACTGAAAAAACCATTGAAATAATCAATAAGCTTACAGTATCTTTGCAGGTAAGGCCCTTCGACTTTGTAAGAAAGGCTGATCCTTCTCAGATTCTGAACTTTATACAAAGCGAACATCCACAGACTATAGCGTTGATTCTGTCCTACTTAAAGCCGCAGCAGGCTGCAGCTGTGCTGTCAGCACTTCCACAGGAGAAACAGGCAGATGTTGCAAAACGTATTGCAACCATGGACAGAACATCCCCCGATATTATAAAAGACGTGGAAAGAGTCTTGGAAAAGAAGATTTCATCCCTTGTTACAGAAGACTTTACAGCTGTCGGAGGCATACAGGCAATTGTGGATGTTTTGAACTCTGTAGACAGAGGTACCGAAAAGTTTATCATGGATACTCTGGAAATCGAGGATACCGATCTTGCAGAAGAAATCCGCAAGAGAATGTTTGTATTCGAGGATATTCTGCAGCTTGACAACAGATCCATTCAACGCTTCCTGCGCGAAGTTGACAACAGTCAGCTTGCATTGGCCCTTAAAGGTGCCACAGAAGAAGTGCAGAACGTCATTTACAATAATATGTCCAAGCGCCTTGCTGAAATGATCAAGGAAGACCTGGCATACATGGGTCCCGTCCGTCTTAAGGATGTTGAAGAAGCCCAGCAGAAGATTGTTAATGTTATAAGGAAGCTTGAGGATGCTGGGGAAATCATAATTTCACGCGGCGGAGGCGATGAAATAGTTGTTTAGTAATTATGGTTATGGCGTATATAAGAAGAGTCAGGTAAATATAGGAAATCCTTATAAAATGAAGGTACAGCCACAGGTGTCCAAGGCACCGGTTATGACTTTTGAAGAAGTGGATGAACCTGAAGAGAATAACGAGGATAAAGAGTTTGCGATAAGCCAGGATATTATTTTCAAGGCCAAAGAAGAGGCTACGTTAATGCTCCGTGAAGCTGAGCTTGAGGCAGAAAGACTCCTTAATGAAGCAAAAGCTGAAATTAAAAGGATATCTGAAGAAACATATACCCAGGCGAAAGAGGAAGGGTATAAAGAAGGCGAGGCACTGGCTCAGGAGCAGTATAAAGGCATTATTGCCGAAGCTGAGGAATACAGGGAGAAATGTAAGAAGCTCTATGAAGATACTCTGTCAACCCTTGAACGCGATATGATCGAGCTTGTGCTGGATATTGCGGCAAAGGTTGTGGGAGAGGAAATCCGGAACAATCAGGAAGCCATCATAGGAGTAATAAAGGATACCATCAAATCATGCTCCAATCATGAAAAGGTAGTCTTGAAGGTTTCCTGCCAGGATTACGACT
Organism: Clostridiaceae bacterium; assembly: GCA_012719545.1. Classification (GTDB taxonomy): domain Bacteria; phylum Bacillota; class Clostridia; order DSM-8532; family DSM-8532; genus DTU059. Next base: position 30,991 of record JAAYAD010000030.1, on the reverse strand, counting down.
TTGTGGTTGAAAACAAAGACCGGATTCTCTCTTTGGTGCCAGATATCGAAAGTTTGGAGATAAAAAAGGACAGCACACTTGATAAAGGTGCATGCATTGTTGATACAGGTTTCGGTCTGGTTGACGGAAGTGCAGATACACGCTTTGAAAATATAAAGCAAGCCTTTTATGATATCCTGGGAGAGAATGGACAGGATGGATAAGATGATTTCTCTGGATAAATATAAAAAAGTGGTAAACTTACAGAAATTTGTTCGTTACATGGGAAGAGTCAGCAAGGTTGTAGGTCTTACCATTGAAGCCGAGGGCCCCGAAACTCATGTCGGGGCTTTGTGCAATATAGAATCCCGCAATGGCAGGGAAGTTCTGGCTGAAGTGGTGGGCTTTAAAGACAACCATGTCATGTTAATGCCCATAGGCGATATGACCGGCATTGGACCAGGCAGTATTGTTACGGCCATGCCTAAGGATCTTGAGGTAGGTGTTGGCCCGGATCTTCTGGGACGTGTCCTTGACGGACTGGGGCGTCCCATGGATGGAAAAGGCCCTGTTTCAATCGAAAAGTTTTATCCGGTTGAAAACAAGCCGCCCAATCCTATGACAAGGCCAAGGATTAATGAAGTTCTTCCCCTTGGAGTGAAATGTCTGGACGGCCTTCTGACAGTTGGAAAAGGCCAGCGTATGGGAATCTTTGCAGGAAGCGGCGTGGGAAAAAGTACCCTCATGGGTATGATTGCCCGTAACTCCAAGTCGGATGTCAATGTAATAGCTCTTATAGGAGAACGCGGCCGTGAGGTAAGGGACTTTTTGGAACGTGATTTGGGAGAAGAAGGCTTAAAACGCTCGGTAGTTGTTATAGCAACCTCCGACCAGCCTGCCCTTATCCGACTTAAAGGAGCGTTGGTTGCAACCTCCATTGCTGAGTATTTCAGAGACTGCGGCAAGGACGTTATACTTCTTATGGACTCCCTGACCCGTTTTTCAATGGCTCAGCGCGAGATTGGCCTTGCTGTGGGAGAGCCTCCGGTAACACGGGGATATACTCCTTCGGTTTATGCCATCATGCCAAAGCTTCTGGAAAGGTCCGGAACGTCGGATAAAGGTTCTATAACAGGACTTTATACAGTGCTTGTAGACGGAGACGACATGAATGAGCCTATTACCGATACTGCCCGCGGTATTCTGGATGGGCATATAGTTCTTTCAAGACAGCTTGCCCACCGAAATCACTACCCGGCAGTGGACGTACTTGGTTCCATAAGCCGTGTTATGAACGACATTGTGGACAATGAGCATAAAATGTATGCCAATGAGCTCAGGCGGAATCTTGCTGTCTACAAGGAAGCTGAGGACCTTATAAATGTCGGCGCCTATGTAAAGGGAAGCAATGCCGATATAGACAGAGCCATTGAGCTCAATAAAGGAATAAATGAGTTTTTGACACAAAGGACCGATGAACGCTTCAGTTTTGAGGAAACCATTGAGCTTTTGAAAAAATCGGTAGAAGTATAAGTTTAAGTTAAAGAGGAATAAATGGCAAAGTTTAAGTTTCGTTTGCAAACCTTCCTGAATTTGAAGGAACAATTTGAAAAGAACGCAAAGAACGAGCTTGGAATAGCAATTAAGAAGCTCGAAGAGGAAAAGGCGAAGCTTGTTGCAATTGAAAAGGAAATTGAATCCTCATTAAGCAAATTCAGGGATGCTTGCCAGGGGAATATAGTTCCTGAAAAAATCAAGGAACTTAAGAGATATCTTGAATATCTTGACAAAAAACAACAAGAACAGATACTTAATGTTAAGAGGGAGCAGCAAAATGTCGATAAAATTAGAGAAAAGCTCGTTGAAATTATGAAGGAAAGAAAAGTGCTGGAAAACCTTAAGGATAAGGATTTTCAGGAGTTTGTCAAAGAAGAGGAAAAAGTTGAGCGGCAGCTTGTAGACGAGCTTGTAAGTTATAAGGAAGCTGCTAAAAGATGATGTGACCTATTGAGGGAGATCGTTCATGGCGGATAAACAGAAGTTAGTTGATAATACACCCGAACCGCAGGGAAGCGTTAAGGTAAAAAAGCCAGGAGGCATATTACATTCATTGGTTGTGGTGCTATTGGCTGTGCTGGTAGTGTTTGCGGTATCTGCGGGTGTTTTTTATTTTACCGTAAAGAACAATATAAACGGTATTGCAGACAGTCTAAGGCCCAGTATTAAGGATAATCCTTTGCTGAGTCTTGCTCTTCCCAAGGAGTATGATGCGGAAGACCCTTCATTATTAACTGAGGAAGAACTCAAAAAAAAGTACAATGAGTTCCGCAATAAGATTGCTGAGCTTGAAAAAAGCCTCGAAGAATCCAACAGCACCATTGAAGAGCTTAATCAGAAATTGGCATCCGTAGGTGATGAACAAGCTATTCTTGAAGAAAATAAGCAGCTTTTGGCACAGATCATGGAAGAGATGGAGAAAATCGAAGAGGAAAAGAAGAGCATTTCCGAAATGGTAATCAGAGGCGATACTGAAGGCTTTAAGAATTACTTTGAAAAAGTGGACAAGGCTACCGCCGAAGCCATATATAAAGAAATAGTTGCACAAGGAGCCGTTGATGAGGAAAAGAAGGCCTTAAGCAAATCCTTCTCGTCAATGGACCCCGAGAGTGCGGCTCAGGTACTCACCGAGCTGTATAAAAAGGATAAAGAGGTTCTGCTGGATATTTTTGAAGGCTTAAAGGCAGATGCAGGAGCATCCATACTAGCACAGATGGAACCGCAGACAGCTGCGGATATAACAAAGATGCTTGCTGACAGAAAGCTTAAAAAATACAGCCTGAACCAGTAATTATAGCAAATTAAGCTTTCTAATAAGATAGCTTTAATTGATTTTAATTTATCTTATTGAAAGGGGGTGAAAAAGATGCAGAGTGCGTATGCGGGTTTTTTTCTCCCGATTAAAACAGTTTCATCATCTCAGAATGTCATATTGAAAAATTCCAAGTCTTCCGATGACACATTCATGGATATGCTGTCTGAAAGGATAAGTTCAGCAAAAATCAGCAATAACGGTTCTTCCATAGAAAAAAAAGCAGAGCTGTTTTCAAGAAAGACAAATGCTTTGAGGGAAGAAAAAAGTGTTGCTGAGCCAGATGCTCAGGATAAGAAAACTTTCCTTGCATCCACAGACCATAAAAGCTCACATATCCGTGGAAAAAATGATAAAGGCGTTTCTGAGGCATCTTACACAGACATTTCAGCCGATGACGGAGAAAAAACCAAAGGTTCTTACAACGCTGAAAACATTGAATCTATTCTAGCTCTTCTTCAAGACCTTTTGGCCATGCTTAACAGAAGCGTCATAGAAGAAGGCTATATAGGGGATTTTGATTCCCAGCAGGCCGTTAACGAAGTTTCTCCTGATTTGCTCAATGCTTTGACAAGCAACCTTGAGAACCTGAAGGCTTTGTCAGCGGATATAAGCCTTATCCCCGAATTCATCCAGGAGGATCTTGGAAGCCTTATGGATGAAATATCGCAGATTATCGGTAAAAATGGCTTTACAAGCCAGACGGTGTTAGTTGCTGAGGTTGAAAAGGAGAACGCATCAACTACTGATGTGATAAACCGGCTCAAGGCTCAATGCAGTGAGTTGATTGAAAAGCTGAAGGAAGGCATGCCAAAGTCTGAAGGATTGGTTAACGCAGCCCAGGACTCAATATCAGAGGTTGTTTTTGATGAATCCGAATCAATGGAAGACAGCAATGCTGATATTTCCAGTGAAAATTCAGCTAAAGCTTCCACAAAGCCTGAAGCTGGAACTGATAAAGGCAAAGCTGTGGAACATAAGGATTCGGTGATAAGCAAAAACGACCAGGTACAGGATACTCATCCCGATGATTCGGCCATTCTTCTTAATATCCAGAATCCTGTCAGGGCTATGGATGAAGTTGCCGAAAAAGTACCGGTTTCAGCATTTGAGAAAGTAGTGCCTAAAGATGTTGCCGAACAGGTTGTCATGAAGGTTAGACTCATGGCAGGGGAAAACAGGCAGGAAATGGAGATGCAGCTAAAGCCAGAGAGCCTGGGTAAGCTGACACTTAAAATCGTTCATGAGCGTGGCGAGGTTATTGCTAAAATCACTGCCGAGAACGAACAGGTAAAGAGCATTCTGGAAGGCAGCATGCAGCTTCTTAAGGATGCGCTGGAGAAAAGCGGCGTATCGGTGCAGAGCCTTAGTGTTTCGGTAGGAAACAAAGATGAGAGAGAGCCAAGCAATGAATCCGATAATACTCATAACGGAAGAACTGATAAAGTAGTGTCAGTAAATTCTGACAAGGCGGCACCGGTATTAAGAAACGCAGGCTCAGTTTATACAGGAGCCTACGGTGACTATTACGACAATGGCTCTCAGATTAATCTTACAGCTTAAATATCAAAGAATAATTAACTTTTGAGGAAAGGAGGCGAGAAGATGGCAGGTGTTTCAGGAGTAGGAACCCAAAAGACCATTGAACAGATTATAGAATCCCAGGCAACTACTACAAAGGAAGCCAGGAGAACCGGGGAATTGGGCAAGAACGAATTTTTGCAGCTTCTCATAACCCAGGTTCAGTACCAGGATCCTTTGAACCCTGCATCCGATCAGGAATTCATTGCCCAGCTGGCACAGTTCAGCGCCCTTGAGCAGATGCAGAACCTGAATAAAAGCTTTGCCTATTCAACGGCCTTTGGACTTATGGGCAAGTATATTACGGCAGAGGTTCCAGATGAGACAACAGGAAAGACCCAATATGTCAGCGGAATAGTTGACATGGTCAGAGTTGTCAATGGTGAAGTAAATGTAGTTGTTAACGATGTTAATGTTCCCATTGACAGGATTTCTCAAGTCTTCAGCGACCATTTGGGAGACAAGGGAGACCTTACGGACTACAGCGGCATAATCGGAATGTGGGGCAAGACCAGAATCTTCAATGATAACGGTGATGCAAGCACTATCGAAGGAATTATTTCCTCTGTGGCAATAGAGAACGGAGTAGCTTATGCCAGACTGGATGAAGTTGAGATAGAGCCTTACGACCTGGATATTGGTTCCTTTGAAAGCGTTGAGGAATATGTAAAGGCAATGGCAGGCAAGGAAGTAACCCTCAAGCTCAAGGATAAGTCAACGGGTGCTGTGTTCAAGGTTACCGGTACATTGTTCGACGGCTATATTGGAAACGACGAAAAGGTACGCCTTATACTCAGCGATGTTAAGGTTCCGGCAGCCAACATCTACTCAGCTAAAAAAGTGGATCTTCTCTCACCTGAACAGCTCCTTTTAAGTGAGATACTTAAGGAACTCAGGAACATGAGGAATCCTGGAAATGGTTCTGACACAGATGATGGTACTGATACCGAAAACTAAAAAGAGAGGAGGCATTTCATGAATATTGCAAATCGGCCGGTTACAAGCATACACCAGCTGGCAGTGTCTTCAAAGCCTTCGGCAAAAACACCTGTAAAGAACGGTTCCGAATTTAGTGCCATACTTAATCAGCAGCTTTCTGAAGTTCGCCAGGTTAAAATGTCGAAACACGCTGCCATGAGGTTGGAAGCCCGTAACATCAATTTGAGCAGCGAACAGCTTGAAAGGCTAAACAATGCAGTTGATAAGGCTTCCTCTAAAGGTGTCAGAGATACCCTTGTAATTATGGATGATGTTGCATTTGTGGTAAATGTCCATAACAGAACGGTAATAACTGCTGTCAATCAAAGTGAGCTTAAAGATAATGTTTTCACCAATATAGACGGAGCAGTATTTACCTGATACCAAATTAAAAAATTAAATTTAGATATAAAAATACAGCCGGACCCACCGGGAGGCTGTTCGTTCCGGAACGACAGAAGGAACGAGGACTTTTGGAGGTTGATTAATTATGATGATGTCAATGTTTTCAAGTGTTTCAGGCCTGAGGGCCCATCAGACAAGCATGGACGTTATTGCTAACAATATTGCAAATATTAATACAGTTGGCTTTAAATCAAGCCGTACAACTTTTCAGGAAATATTCGCACTGACCCTTTCTGCGGCAGGCGCGCCCGATCCGGGATCCGGACGCGGAGGTACCAACCCAATGCAGGTTGGCCTTGGTATGAACGTGAATGCCATTGACTTAATGATGGGCCGCGGAAGCGTTCAAAGAACCGAAAGCCCAACCGACCTTTCAATTGAAGGCGAAGGCTTCTTCGTTGTAAGAGGCGGAACAGAAGGAGCATTCTGCTTTACCAGAGCAGGAAACTTCACAATTGATAAGTTGGGCAACCTTGTTACTCCCTCAGGACAGAATGTGTACGGATGGATGAAGTATACATACGGCGACAATGGCTATGAATTCGATACTCAGGAACCTTTGATGCCCATAAACCTTTACACCGATATATACAATTCAAATAAAAGAATTATCGCTGCAAAAGTTACCACCGAAGCCGTATTTGCAGGTAACCTTGATGCTACAGCGGTAGCTATAGGAGGAAGCAGTACCACAGCAGACAACCTTAAACCTAATACACCACCGGATACATCCGATATAGATCCACATTTCATAGTTCCTTTTACTGTATATGATGATTTAGGCAATGAATACAAAGTAAATATTAAAATGTGGAAATACCATGTCTTAAACGGTGACGATCCACAGACATCTTGGTACTATGAAATTGATGGCGGGGCTAAATCCAGCACCGGAAGTGCAAGCGGCTATTTGCTGTTTGATTCGACAGGTAAAATAAAGACCGATAACACAAATTTCCCTGTCAATGTGCCCGTTACATTTACTCCCAACAATGATATTGGAGCAAAGGCTTTTGAAGTAAATCTTAATTTTGAACAGCTCTCAATGTATGCGGATGACTCATCGGTTAAGGCTATCCGTGTTGACGGTTATGCACCCGGTACCCTTGTTACTTTCAGCATTGGTTCTGACGGCGTCATTACCGGCGTGTATGACAACGGCCGCCAGCAGCCTCTGGGAATAATTGCTCTTGCAACCTTTGAAAACCCTGCAGGTCTTGTAAAGGTTGGTGCTAACCAGTTTATGGAGACAACCAACTCCGGTACATTCAGCGCAGGCAAGATTCCAGGCAGGGACGGAGCCGGAACTTTGGTTCCCGGTACTCTTGAAATGTCCAATGTTGACCTTGCAAAGCAGTTTACAGAAATGATAATAACCCAGAGAGGTTTCCAGGCTAACAGCCGTGTTATGACAACCTCCGATGAGATTCTCCAGGAGCTTGCCAATATTAAGAGATAATTAAGAAATAACATAACTAAATAGGGGTAGGAAAGTCCTACCCCTGCAATTTTAAACTGTTTTTGCGTATTTCTGGTGCATGGCACCTGGAAGCAATAGAAGGGAGAATCTGTCATGATTACAGTAACCCGAATAAATAATACCCAACTTGTAATCAACGCTGACTGGATTGAAACTGTCGAGTCTACCCCTGATACAGTTATCACTCTGACTAACGGAAAAAAATATGTAGTTACGGAAACGGTTGAGGAGATTGTGGACAGGGTAATAAAATATAAGCAGAAAACCTTCATTCTCAACAGAACAATTAATACAAACTCTGAAAATGTCGATAAATGATGTAGAATACATTCTAAAGGAGTGTCACTCTTGCAGGGAAAGTCATTATATACAATTTTGCTGTCAATAATAGCCGTTCTTTCGCTGGCGCTTGCCGTACTTATTGTTATTTTGCTTACAATAAATCCGGGGTCAGCCGAAAAGCCGAGCGGTGTGGATGAAAGAATTATTCCTATTGAGGAACAGGTTGAGTTTAAGCTTTATGGATCTGATAACTCCAAAGAGGCTGTGTTTAATATAAAGAGCACAGAGAAGCATCCAAACAGCTTTATTATGGCTTCTGTATCTATTTTTTATGATGCAGGGAACAAGAGTTCACTGCTTGAAGAGAGAAAAGCACTTGTTGAAAATACCTATTTAAGCGAACTTAAGCAGGCAACAATTGAGTATTTCAGGAGCAAGACCTACGAAGAGCTTCAGGCTGAAGAAGGTATGAAGAAAGCTCGTGAAGAACTTAAAGACATATACAATAAGATTGTCGGAAACGGCACTGATAAGAAGATTATCGTTAAGGTTATTTTTGACAGGTGGATAATTCAGTAACCGGGGAGGAAGTACATTGGGCGACATACTATCCCAGAATGAAATAGATAACCTGTTGCAGCAGCTTAGTGCCGGTGAGCTTGACGTTAGGGAATTCGCCAAGGAATCTAACGAAAAAAAGGTCCGCGTTCATGATTTCAGAAGGCCCAGCAAATTTGCAAAAGACCATATAAGGACTCTTCAGATTATTAATGAGAATTATGCAAGGCTTTTAACCAACTTTTTATCGGGATATTTGCGGACTCTGGTTCAGGTTGACGTCCTGACTGTGCAGGCAATGCAATATTCTGAATTTACCAATTCAATTGCCAACCCGGCTGTACTTGGAATTGTAGATTTCAATCCGCTGCCAGGATCCATAATAATGGAAATTAACCCCTCCATAGCCTATTCGCTCATTGACAGAATTTTAGGCGGACGGGGAATGGGCGTGGAAAGAGTAAGAGGCTTCACCGAAATAGAAATAGCTATTCTGATGAGGCTTATCTCTCAAATGCTCGGTCTTATGCGGGAGCCATGGGAAAATGTTACCGCAATACGCCCCGTATTGGACAGAATTGAGACAAACCCGCAGTTTGCGCAGCTTATGTCTCCAAATGAAATGGTTGCACTGATTACTTTTACTGCTAAGATTGGTGAGATGGAAGGTCTCCTTAATCTTTGCATTCCTCACATGACAGTTGAACCAATAATGGCAAAGCTTTCAACCAGGCTTTGGTTCTCTCTGATAGAGAGGGAATCCACTCAGGAAAGCAAACAAGCAATTTCGCTTAAAATAGAGGAAACAAAAGTACCTGTAAAGGCCATATTGGGAAAGACCTCCATATCTGTGCAGGACTTTCTCATGCTTCAGCAGGGTGACGTTCTTACCTTGAACACAAGTGTTGAGGACAAAGTTGAGATATATGTAGGCGAGATACTTAAGTTCTATGGCAAACCAGGTGCTCGCAATAAAAGATTAGCAGTTAAGATTACAGACGTTATAAAGGAGGAGGAAGAGTAATGGGAGACTTGCTTTCTCAGGCTGAAATAGATGCCCTTCTTAGAGGTTCTGCCGAAGAAGTAAATGATAGCAGCAATGCCAGTTACGATACAACTGAAAGTTTGAATGAACAGGAAAAAGATGCGTTGGGGGAAATCGGCAATATCAGCATGGGTACCTCCGCTACCACCCTTTACGCATTGCTTGGACAGAAAGTATATATAACTACCCCCAGGGTGCAGGAGACAACATGGGATGAACTCGCAAAAATGTTTGTAACCCCCTATGTTGCGGTAAAAATTCAGTACACTGAGGGTCTTAAGGGATGCAACCTGTTAATAATTAAGGAAGAAGATGTTAAAATAATTACAGATTTAATGATGGGCGGAGATGGCTTCTCCAGCATTCAGGCTGAACTCAGCGAGCTGCATTTAAGCGCTATCAGCGAGGCCATGAACCAGATGGTAGGTTCCGCCGCTACATCCCTGTCATCCATGTTTGATAAAAGGGTGGATATTTCACCTCCTGAATCATCGCTTATTGATATTGGTTCGGGCATGGATAGTATCAGGCTGGATCAGAGCTCCAAGGTAGTAGTTGTTCAGTTCTCACTGAAGGTTGGCGATCTGATTGACAGTGAAATCATGCAGATTATGCCATTAAACTTTTCAAAGGAGTTGGTTGCAAATCTTCTGAACAAAAACATGTCATCCAGCAGCACCGTCAGTGAACCTTCTGCTACCCAGCCGCAGGAGAACTACAACGCTGGTGTTAACCTGCACCAGACCCAGTACACTGTCCCGCCGCAGCCGCAGCCACAGCACCATCAGCCCATGCAGAATATGCATTCACCAATGCAGAATAATCCCGAAATGGGAGGGTATCCGAATATGTACGGTTATCAGCAGGAGCCTAGGCAGGCACAATTCAGTCAGAACCCTGTCAATGTACAGCCGGTTCAGTTCCAGCCCTTTGATGATGTATTAAGTAGTATAGACCGGAACAATATAAATCTGTTGATGGATGTTCCGCTTCAGATAACTGTTGAGCTGGGACGAACAAATAAGAAGATTAGGGAGATTCTGGAATTCGGCCAGGGCTCAATAATAGAACTTGACAAGCTTGCGGGAGAGCCCGTAGATATACTTGTCAACGGAAAAACTATAGCTAAGGGTGAAGTTGTGGTAATTGACGAAAGCTTTGGCGTAAGAATAACCGATATAATTCACCCGTCAAAGAGAATTTAATGAATTCAAAAAGGCTTTTATTTTGTCAGATTTTCTACTATAATGGTAGAAAGAATATATAGTTGGTATATTTTATTGTGTAAGCTAAACATATTTATGAGCCCTTTTGCCAGGGCTCACAGCATTAGGAAATTTTACAGGGAGAGGATTTGACCTATGGCTAATATACTCATCGTTGACGATGCGGCTTTTATGCGAATGATGATCAAAGACATCCTTTCAAAAAATGGATTTACAGTAGTTGGTGAAGCTGAAAACGGATTAAAAGCTGTAGAAAAATACAAGGAGCTTAATCCGGATTTGGTTATTATGGATATAACCATGCCCGAAATGGATGGAATTCAGGCAGTAAAACAGATTAAATCTATAAATTCTGGTGCAAAAATAATAATGTGCTCGGCTATGGGACAGCAGGCAATGGTAATTGAGTCCATTCAGGCCGGAGCAAGAGATTTTATAGTTAAGCCCTTCCAGGCAGAACGCGTTATCGAGGCTGTCAGGAAGGTTGTAGGCTGAATCCTGTCCTTTTAGGAAGGAATCTTTCATGGAAGATGTAGTTGTCATATTGCTGGCTTTTATATTAGTTCTGGCCTTGGCCTATTTTTCTACAAGGTTTTTTGGAAAGAAGCTGGCAGGGACAAGAAACAGAAATTTAAGAATAATTGAGACTTTGCCTCTGGGTGTCGACAGGTACCTATACCTTATCCATGCAGGCAAAAAGTATTATTTGTTCTATTCCGGCAAAAAGGGATTGGAGCTTGTTACGGAAGTTGAACTGGAAGAAGAGCCGGAATACGTTGAAGATAGTGAAAAAACCATAAATTCCTTCAGTTTTAAAAATATTTTTGAAAATTATTCCGGACTTAGCCGGAAATCTTCAGATACAGGCAGCGAACAAATGGAAGACGGCTCTAAAACATCGGGCATCATAAGCAGTATCAAGAGGCTGCAGAAGATAAATGGCAATAAGGAATGAACAGGTTAGCAGATGGTGATGCAATGCAGAAGAAAAAAATAATTGCTTGGTTTATTATCCTGATTCTGTGCTTTGCGGCTACAAGCTCGGCAGCTTTTGCTGAACCGAGCATTTCAATTTCTGACAGCGGAATTACAATCAATGCAACAGATAATCCGGAAGAAATAAGCACCAGCATTAAGCTTTTGCTTTTGCTTTTGCTTACCATACTGACACTGCTTCCGTCAATTCTGATTATGATGACTTCTTTCATAAGAATCATCATAGTGCTGTCTTTCTTAAGAAATTCCATGGGAACCCAGCAGGTTCCTCCAAATCAGGTTGTCATAGGTCTTGCGCTGTTTCTCACTTTTTTCATAATGTCGCCTGTATTGACAGATATCAACCAAAATGCACTTCAGCCTTTTACTGAGAACAAGATTACCCTTGAAGAAGCTATGGACAGAGCAGGGGACAGAATAAAGGAATACATGCTGGATTATACTAGGGATAAGGATCTTGCTCTGTTTATGAGTATTTCAAACACAGAACCTACCGGTGAATTAACTGATCTTCCCCTGACTGTTGTTGTTCCTGCATTTATGATAAGTGAGCTCAATACGGCTTTCCGTATGGGCTTTATGCTGTATATACCTTTTTTGGCCATTGATATGGTGGTGGCAAGTACCCTTATGGCTATGGGAATGATGATGCTGCCCCCGGTTATGATTTCAATGCCTTTTAAGATATTGCTGTTTCTTCTCGTTGACGGGTGGAACCTGCTTACCGAGACCATTATTAAGTCATTTGCACGATAGCGTATATAACATGCATTTTTCCCTGAAAGCGAGGTTTAGATTTTGGAACAGTTTTTGCTGGATGCTGCGAGAGATGCCATAGTTGCTACCTTAAAGGTTGCCGCACCCGTAATGCTTATTGGTTTGATTGTAGGGCTTATTGTCAGCATTTTTCAGGCCACCACACAAATTCAGGAACAGTCCCTGCATTTTGTTCCCAAAATCATTGCCATGCTTGTGTCACTGATATTGTTAGGCTCCTGGATGCTTACTGTCATGAAGGAGCTTACTTTAAGAATGTATGAAAATATGCTTCGGTTCATAGGACTTTAAGTGTTAGAGAGGACGGCTGATGGCAAGCATACCCTTTGATTTCCTTATAGATATATGGAATATTTTTTTGCTTGTGTTGGTGAGAATAACAGGTATGTTTTACCTGTCTCCCATATTTGGAAGACGTAATCTTCCCAACTATTTTAAAGTGGGTTTTTCCTTTTTTCTTGCAGTAGCCGTAGCCAATTCGGCAACGGTTCCCGATCTTTCCGGATACAAATCTTTAACATCCTTCGTGGTGCTTATTGGAAAAGAACTTTTAATTGGTTTAATGCTGGGTTTTATCTCATATATGATTTTCTCAGCCATTCATATTGCCGGACAGCTGATTGATTTGCGTATCGGATTTGGTATGGTGTCTGTGCTGGATCCTGTATCAAATGTCCAGATACCTATTTCAGCCGATTTTTATGTTGTGCTGGCAACACTCTATATGCTTATTACAGATTCACACCATCTTCTTATAAATGCCATCGCGGAAAGCTATACGGTACTGCCAATTGCTGAGGCCACATTCAGCGGGACTTTGCTAAAGCAGGTTGTGGAGCTTTTTACTGATGTATTCATACTGGGGTTTAAAATAGCCGCTCCCATAACAGCCACAATTTTAATTACTGACCTGGCTTTGGGTATTATTTCAAAAAGTATGCCCCAGCTTAACGTTTTCATGCTTGGAATGCCAGTGAAAATAATGCTCGGACTAGGAATAATCCTTGTAACACTGACTGCTTTCAAAGGAATTGTAAATGTCATAATTCAGGGAACCTATGAAGAAATCTACAAGTTCCTTGAACTGGCAAGAAGCCAGTAACAATTTTAACATCTTGCCAAAGCAACTAAAGGAGTAGGAAGCTATGAAGAGAACCGCAGTGTTCCTTCACTTAAAAGATAAATATGGAATTAAGTTTTTATTGGGAGAAATTTTTGCTCCTTTTTTCTTATGGAGTAAAAGTTTTTGCCAGACTGGAGCTAAAAATAGGGGCTTAAAATCCATAAATCTTCAGCTCTTTGCTGATACCTCTGATAAAACCGAAAAGGCTACTCCCAAAAAACGACAGGACCTTAGAAAAAAAGGACAGGTAATGCAAAGCCGCGAGCTTCCGGCAAACCTGCTTTTACTGATTATCTTTGTCTCAGCAAGAATTTTCGGAAATTTTATATACAGGGAGTTTAGCTCTCTTTTTAGAATGTTTTTAAGCGAAACTTCCGCCTATAACCTAGAGGAAGTACCAGAGACAATGAGCCTTGTTGCCTTTCTGGTTTGGGAAATTATTAAAATCTCGGCTCCCTTCTTTTTAGTTGCGGTTTTGGTGGGGGCGCTGGGAAGCTATGTCCAGATTGGTTTTCTTTTTACTACCGAACCCTTAAAGCCTAAATTTTCAAATTTAAATCCCATCAATGGGCTAAAAAGAATTTTTTCTTCCCGGTCTATTTTTGAATTTCTAAAGTCTACAGTTAAGGTTATTATCGTCACATGGGTTGCATGGTCCTCCATAAGGGGAGAATTTAACGACATGATGAAGCTTATGGACCTGGAAATAGGACCTCTGGCCCTCTATATAATCAATACTTCTTTGGATATTGCCATAAAAATAGGCTTTGCACTGTTGGCAGTATCGGCAGTTGATTACTTCTTCCAGTGGCGCAGGTATGAAAAGGATATTCGTATGACCAAGCAGGAAATTAAAGAAGAATATAAGATGCTGGAAGGAAATCCCGAAATAAAATCAAAAATCAAACAAAAGCAGAGAGAAATCTCCATGCGGCGCATGTTAAGCGAGGTTCCCAAAGCCGATGTTGTAATTACAAACCCCACCCATTATGCGGTAGCAATAAAATATGAGCCTGAGAAAATGCCTGCTCCTTATGTTCTGGCGAAGGGTGCGGACTACATGGCAAAGCGCATCAAGGAAGTGGCTAAGGAGAATAAGGTGCATATTATGGAAAACAAACCCCTTGCCCAAACCCTTTACAATACCGTTGATGTAGGCCAGTCAATACCACCTGAGCTTTATAAGGCGGTAGCAGAGATTCTTGCATTCGTATATAACCTTGAAGGAAAAAATCCTTTAAAATGATGACACAGAATGTTGCGGGGCTTATCATTGATGCTGCCCGGACAGTGTAATAGAATAGGAATATCAGGGCAGATGCCCGCGACATCGAAGGAGTGTATATAATGGACTATAAGCTTATAGCTGTGGATATTGACGGTACCCTTCTTAATGATGAAGGAAAGATATCCGAAAACACAATAAAGGCTATCAGAATGGGTGTTAAAAAGGGTCTTATCTTCACCATAGCGACAGGAAGGCCCATACAGGGTGTTGAGAACATTAACGCTATGATAAATCTGGATTTGCCTTTTATTACATATAACGGTGCAATGGTTGTTATGGGAAAGACCCGAAAGATACTTTATGAAAAGTGTATGTCATCTGTAGATGCAAAGAATATCATTTCTCTTGGCAAAAAATACGGCGTAAATATAATGGTATGGAAGAATAATTGCCTTTTCGTTGAGAAAATCAATGAATGGGTTGAAAGGTATATAAAGATATCCACTGTTGAGCCAATTGAGGTGGAAAACCTCATTGATGTGGCAGAAGGCGGAGTAACTAAAATATTATGGTACGATTATACAGAGAAAATATCGGAATATCACAGAACTGTAGGAACATTCTTAAGTGGTAATGTCAACTATTACACTTCCCAGCCTTTTTTCCTTGAATTTACCGATAAACAGGCTTCAAAGGCCATTGCCATGGAGAAACTGGGAGAATTCTACGGAATAGACAGAAAAGAAATGATAGCCGTGGGAGATGGGTTCAATGATCTTCCCATGATTGAATATGCCGGTCTTGGAGTAGCTATGGGCAATGCTCCCGATGAAGTAAAAAACAAAGCCGACTTTATTACTCTGTCCAATAACGAGGACGGAGTGGCTCATGTAATCAACAAATTTGTATTGTCAGCTCCTTAGGAGGAGCTTTTTTACTGTTAAAATTTGAATAAATATGCGCAAGAATTCACCCAAATTAGACACAATCTGGTTATTATAGACAATAATAAACAATATATTGTATTAATTGACACTTTATAATACAATATGATTGTATATAGTAAATGTTTTTTCCAAAGCAACAGCCGGGTCTTGCCTGGCCTTAAGCTACCAAAGAAAAAGGCTTTTTACCGGGGGAATATTATGAGCAACAGAAATCTTTTGGTTGCTGCTTTTGTAGTATTTATTGTAATTTTCATAATTGTGCCAATTCCGGACTTTCTTTTAGATGTCCTCTTGGTAATCAACATCACATTGTCTCTGTTGATTCTTGTCAACTCGATTTATGCGACCGATGCCCTGTCCATGGCTTCGTTCCCGACAATGCTTCTGTTTGCCACTATGTACAGGCTGTCTCTGAACATAGTTTCCACCAGGCTTATCATAGGCAAAGGTGAGGCTGGCGGAGTCATCAGAAGCTTTGGACGGTTTGTTGGAGGAAATGATCTGGTTGTCGGCTTCATTGTTTATATCATAATTATGCTGGCTCAGTTCATTGTTATCACAAAGGGCGCCGAACGTGTGGCTGAAGTATCTGCACGATTTACCCTTGATGCCATGCCGGGTAAGCAGATGGCTATTGACGCAGATCTGAATTCAGGTTTGATTAATGAAGCAGAGGCAAAAGAAAGGCGAAAAAAGATTCAACGTGAGGCTGACTTCTATGGTTCCATGGATGGTGCTGCCAAGTTTGTTAAGAACGATGCAATTTTCGGTATTATTACAACCGTTGTAAACATTTTGGGCGGAATAATCATGGGACTTGTAGCCCATGGCAATACCATTGAGGAAGCATTGGAAAAGTACACCATACTGACCATTGGTGATGGACTTGTAAGCCAGATACCCGCCCTTCTGATTTCGGTGGCGACAGGTATAATTGTGACACGAGCCGCCTCCGATGGAGACCTTGGAAGCGACCTTGTTAAACAGCTTTTTGGAAGTCCCCAAGTTCTTTATATAGGGGCCGCGGCTTGTACCATTCTTGTTCCAATATTAAGGCAGTGGTCGCTCCTTGCAGTTGCGATAGGACTTGCCTTACTTGCCAAGAAAATTAAGGATAAGGTTAAGGAAGTATCTCTGCAGGAGGAAATTAAGGTAGAAGAACAGGAAGTAGAGGAGATAAGAAAGCCGGAAAATGTAGTGTCCCTCCTTCAGGTTGACCCCATAGAGCTGGAATTTGGCTATGCCATAATACCCCTTGCTGATAAAAACCAGGGCGGAGACCTTTTGGACAGGGTGGTTATGATAAGAAGACAACTGGCTTTGGAGCTGGGAGTAATTGTCCCTATTATCAGACTTAGGGACAATATTCAGCTGGCGCCCAACCAGTATGTGATAAAAATAAAGGGTGTTGAAGTTGCCAGCGGCGAACTCATACTGGATCATTTCATGGCAATGAACCCGCGTGGAATAAGTGATGAAGAGATCAAAGGCATACCTACCACCGAACCTGCTTTTGGTCTTCCTGCACTCTGGATTCCTGAAAGCATGCGTGACAGAGCCGAAATGATGGGCTTTACTGTAGTTGATCCGCCGTCAATTGTGGCTACCCATATGACGGAAATTTTAAGAAGGCACATACATGAGCTCTTAAGCAGGCAGGACGTACAGACTCTTATTGATAACGTCAAGACAAACAATCCTGCTATTGTTGAAGAGCTTGTACCAAAGATAATGACATTGGGAGAAATACAGAAGGTGCTTGCAAATCTGCTTCGTGAGGGAGTTTCAATCAGGGATATGACCACTATTCTTGAGACACTTGCCGATTTTGCACCTGTGACACGTGATACCGACATGCTGACCGAATATGTCCGACAAAGCCTCGGCAGGGCAATTTCAAAATCGTATCTTGGCAACGGCAGCTCCGAGGTTATCACCCTTGATCCCAAAGTGGAGAAGATTATTCTTGATTCTGTTCAAAAGACCGAGGCTGGATCCTACATGGCAATGGATCCAAGCATAAGCAGCCGCATTATATCAAAGGCTGCTTCTCTGGCAGAAAAAATGGCGCAAAAGGGCATACAGCCTATTATTCTGGCATCTCCTGTTGTAAGGCTTTACTTTAAGCGTCTGACAGAGAATGCCATCCCGGGACTTGTGGTGCTGTCATATAATGAGATTGACCCTGCAATAGACATTAACGCTGTTGATATGGTCACAATATAAATAATTAATGTTATAACGGCAGCCTGATTAAGTTGGGAATTGCAGGAATCAGCTTATAGAAAGGGAAGGGCGTCACTTAAGATGAAGATTCGAAGGTATACGTGCAAGGACATGCAGGAAGCCCTGATCAAGGTGAAAATGGATCTTGGAAGCGAAGCTGTGATAATGAACAGCCGAAAGATAAAACCCAAGGGCTTAAAGGGGCTTTTTTCAAAGCCTATGCTGGAAGTGGTAGCGGCTGTTGATGACGATCATGTGCCTTCAATTAAGGAAAGTCATCAAATTAAAAAGTATTCTCCCTTGCTTCAGGAGGCTTTGCAGGCAGTTGCCCAGAAATCCCAGCGTATTTATGGAAAGTCTGAGCCTTTAAAGACTTCTGTTCTTGAACCTTCCGCTGATTATGAGAACGAAAAAATAGCAAATATTGAGCGCAAATTAAAAAATATGGAGAACACCCTAAAGCAAATATATTCCTCACTTAACCAAAAGGGTGAAGAGAAAAAGGAAGAACCTCCTAAGATAATTAAAGCCCAGGAGATACCGAGCCCCACAATCATTAAAGCCAATGAAGCACCAAAGCCAACAATAATAAAACAGGAAAACGAAAATATTCTTAACATAAAAAAGATTCTCACAGAGCATGATGTAGAGCCCGTCCTTATTGATAAGATTATAAATAAAATAAAGGAAAGAGGCGGCAGCATTCTAGGGGCTCCTGAAGTTGCAAATCTTGCATCCAAAGTTGTGGAAGTTCTTTTGGGCAAGCCTGAGCCCATTGTTCTTGGCGAAAAAAGGCCGCATATAGCCTTGTTTATTGGACCGACCGGCGTGGGAAAAACCACTACCCTTGCAAAAATAGCAGCAGATTTTGCATTAAACCGGCAAAATAATGTCGGGTTTATTACGGCAGACACATACAGGATAGCAGCTGTTGAGCAGCTTAAAACCTATGCCGAAATATTGGGGGTACCTCTTAATGTGGTGTACTCTCCCGAAGAGATAAGTGATGCAGTTAAGCAATTGTCCGATAAAGATCTCATTCTTATCGATACCGCAGGAAGAAGCCATAAAAACAAAGAACATTTTGATGAACTTAAAAAACTTGTAGAACTCGCAGGCGCCGACGAAATTTACCTTGTTATAAGCTGCAACTCAAGCAGAATGGCAATAAAGGAAATGTTGGAAGCCTATACCTTTGTGAAAAGCTATAAGCTGATTTTCACAAAGCTTGATGAATCGCCTGCATTGGGTGCAATTCTGAATGCCAGATACATGACCGGTAAACCACTTTCTTATACAACTTCTGGTCAGAGTGTGCCTGACGATTTGGACATTGTAGACACTAAACAGCTGGTTTTGAATATTCTGGCCAAATATCAGATTTGAACCTATGTTCCTGTATTTTAACGGAGGCTCTTATGCATGACCAGGCGGAAACACTCAGAAAACTTGTTCTCAATTCAGCCGGCGGCCAGCTTTTAGACAAGCAGGAGGAACCGCAAAAGAAAGCCAGAGTAATTACTATTACAAGCGGCAAGGGTGGGGTAGGAAAAACCAATGTTACAGTAAACCTTGCGTTGGCCCTGAGCAGGAAGGGGCTGAAAGTAGTAATACTTGATGCTGATTTTGGCTTGGCTAATATAGATGTATTATTTGGCATTGTTCCTAAGTACACGCTTTTGGATCTCATATATGACAGAAAAAGTGTATATGAGGTACTGACCGATGGTCCTGAAAATATAAAGTTCCTGTCCGGAGGTTCCGGGGTAGAGGAATTGATTAGACTTGACAGAACTCAGTTAAGGAAGTTTGTTGCCAACATAAACATTCTTGACAAGCTGTTTGATGTGATCCTGATAGATACAGGAGCGGGTCTTTCAAGAAACGTCTTAAGTTTTATTCTGGCAGCAGATGATGTAATACTTGTAACCACTCCTGAACCAACTGCAATTACAGATGCCTATGCGCTGGTAAAGGTGGTGTCAAGGCGGGATCATAAGAAACATATAAACATCCTTGTCAACAAGGCTGAAAATATGACGGAAGCTGAAAATATTGCCAACAAGCTATGCGTCGTTTCAGAAAAATTTTTGTCATTAAAGCTTTTAAAACTTGGGTATATATTATATGATGAAAATGTGACAAAAAGTGTAAAGCTTCAGAAACCATTTGCTTTGTATGACCCCAGATGTCAGGCTGCAAAATGCATCTCTGATATAGCGGACAAGCTGTTTTCAGAACAAGCGGCAGACAGCAGTCAGGGAACAAAGGGGTTTATATCAAAGTTATTGTCATTTTTTGGCGCTTAATCGTCGAACTTTGACGGAATTTATGGAATTTATTAGCCAGATATGTTAAACTACAGGTATTGAGGTCTGAACATGGCAATTAATATACAGATTGATATAGGAAGTAAGCTTGAGCTTGTATTGGATAAAAATTACTATAAACAAACTGATCAACCTTTGGTAAGCCAATTTGAAGAACTTTTCGACGATGGTGAGATGGAAATTCTGACCCCGATTTTTGAGGGAAGGCTTTTCTTTATCACCAGAAATACAAAGCTTGACGTTATATATGAACGTGGAGGCCAGCTTTATAAGTTCGAGGCAATAGTTGTAGGACACAGAACCTCAGGTAATCTCTCTTACATGAGGATAAGGCCTGTATCTGACAAGCAGCGCTTACAGAGGAGAAACTTTTTCAGGTTCAAATGCATTGAAAAAGTGGAGTACAGGATATATCAAAATGAAAACACTCCGGCCGAAGAACGGGGAGATTATAAAGAAAGCATTACAAGGGATATAAGCGGCGGGGGCATCTGCCTTCTTGCCAAGGATAAACCCAATCGCGGCTGGTTTGTGGAAGGAAACCTTTATATAGGACAAAAGATACATTTTATTGGGCGTATCGTCCGGGTTGCGGATATAAGAAATAAAGGCGAATATAGCTATGAGGCAGGTATAGAGTTTGTAAATATCTCAGAAAGAGATAGAGAGAAGGTTATCAGTTACATATTTGACTCACAAAGAAAACTGCTTAAAAAAGGCTGGTATACTGAATGACCCGAAATAAGATAAAAGTCCTGATTGTAGATGATTCGGCCCTGATAAGAAGCATACTGAGAAATCTTCTTGAACAGGATCCGAATATTAAGGTCGCAGGGAATGCTGTGAATGGACTTGATGCGTTAAAGAAGGCCAGGGAACTTAAGCCTGATGTTATTATTCTGGACATTGAAATGCCGGTGATGGACGGGATTACATGTTTCCAGAACCTTAAGAGACAAGGAAGATATGGCGTTATTATAATCAGCGGACACTCAAAGGAAGTTATAAATGCCACCATACGTGGGCTGGAGGACGGCGCCATTGATTTTATATCAAAGCCGGACAACGTCTTTGATATATCGCCTGATGAAATTATAGAAAAGGTTAAATTGGCATATAAGGCTCAAAAGGCCGAAGAGCAAAACAGTACTTTGAGTAAGCATCGTATTGAAAGAGCGGACATAGCTCCTAACGATGTGGATTTAAAATATATAATTGCAATAGGTATCTCGACTGGCGGACCAAAAGCACTTGCGACAATACTCCCGGAGTTTCCCGCAAACCTGCCTGCAGCCATAGTAATTGTGCAGCATATGCCTCCGGGGTTTACAGGGTCACTGGCAGCAAGGCTCAATGAATTGTGTCAGCTTAAGGTCAAGGAGGCCGAGGACGGAGACGAGCTTAAAGCAGGGTATGCATATATTGCTCCTGGAAATTACCATTTAACATTTAAAAGTAAGGGAGACAAAACTTTTGTAGTTCTTGACCAAAGCCCTGCAGTAGGAGGTTTCAGACCTAATGCTGACGTGATGATGACTTCCCTTGCACAGTCTGATAACAAAAATATTATAGGAGTAATTATGACAGGCATGGGAAGCGACGGAAGCAAGGGGCTTATGGAGCTGAAAAAGAAGAAAAACGCTTATATTGTCGCTCAGGATGAGAGCAGCAGCATAGTTTTTGGAATGCCCAGATCCGCTATAGAACTGGGGATAGTAGACAAGACTGTTCCTTTAAAGGAGATACCGGCTTGTATAATGAATTTCATGGGGGTGCGCTATTAGTATGGATATGAATCAATACCTCGACATATTTACCGAAGAAGCTCGGGAGCATTTGCAGCATCTCAACTCGTCACTTCTGGAGCTTGAGAAAAATAACAGGGATAAAGGGGTCCTCAACGAAATATTCCGTGTTGCACATACATTAAAGGGTATGGCAGGCACCATGGGCTTTACAAAGATGCAGAAACTTACCCATGTTATGGAGGATGTTCTTGATGCACTCCGAAATGACCGCATTGAGATTGTTCCCAGCATGGTAGATATCCTCTTTAAGTGCCTTGATGCTTTGGAAAACTATGTTGGGACCATTGCCGTCACAGGTCAGGAAGGCAATGAAACCAATCAGGATATAGTTGATGCATTGACAGGCATTCTGAGTGGTACTGCTCCTTCCCAGTCTGCAGCGCCCGCCGTGGAAGCGGAGGAAAAACCCGTTCAAAATAACAATGGAAAACTTAGGATAGAACTTAACCAGTATGATGTAAATGTTTTAAGAAAGGCAATTGAATCCGGCATGAATGTCTTTGAGATTCATGTTGTCTTCGATAAAGGATGCCTCTTGAAAGCAGCCCGTGCATTTATAGTGTTCCAGATCCTTGAAAGAAATGGTGAAGTAATAAAATCCATTCCTAAGGTTGAGGATATTGAAGACGAGCGCTTTGATTTTGAATTCACTGTCGTAGTGATAACCCAGAAATCTAAAGATGTCTTTGAAAAAGAGATAAATGCGGTTGCCGAGATAGAGAGGGTAGAAGTTACAGCTATAGGTCCTGAGCACATTGGCTTTGATATGGAAGTAAGCGAAGCTAAAGAAGAAGTGGCTGTTGCAGTTTTGGAGACTGTTAATACAGTTGAAGTTCCTACTAAGCCAAAAGAGCAGGAAAATAACGAACAGGCTGCTGCCAGAAAGAGAACAGGCAAGACAGTCCGTGTTGATATAGAGCGTCTTGATATTCTCATGAACTTGGTTAGTGAGCTTATAATTGTTAAGAACGGTCTTGAATCCAATCTTGAAAACGGACATGCCGACACTGAGTCAATAGAATATCTTGAGCGCATAACTACAAGCATTCACGATGCTGTTATGAAGGTCCGCATGGTTCCTGTTGAAACAGTATTCAACAGATTCCCAAGAATGATTCGCGATATTGCAAGAGAGCTTAATAAAGATATTGAACTGCATATGTCAGGTGAGGAAACCGAGCTTGACCGTACAGTTATAGACGAGATTGGCGATCCCTTGATTCATATACTCAGAAATTCTGCTGACCACGCCATAGAGAGCCGTGAAGAAAGAATAAAGGCTAATAAGCCTCCTGTTGGCAACATTTATCTTCGTGCCTACCAGGACGGAAACAATGTTGTCATTGAAGTTGAAGACGACGGCCGCGGAATTGATGTAAATAAGGTCAGAAGGAAAATTGTCGAGAAGGGAATTGAATCTGCTGATATTGTCAATTCCTTCTCTGATAAAGAAGTAATCGACTACCTGTTTAAGCCCAGCTTCAGCACTGCCGACAAGGTTACGGATATCTCAGGCAGAGGCGTGGGGCTTGACGTAGTAAAGACAAAGATAGAAGCCCTTGGCGGAATCGTGGAAGTAGAAACCGAATGGGGCAAAGGAACCAAGTTCAGCATAAGAATTCCTCTGACACTGGCAATTATCCAGGCACTGATGGTGGAAATAGGAAGCGAAAAATATGCTATTCCTCTTGGATCCATCAGTGAAATTGATAATTTTAAGCCCGAGGATATTAAGTATGTCAGAAACCAGGAAGTAGTTTTCCTGCGCGATATGGTTATACCTGTTGTAAGGCTGGATAGAATTCTGGGTGTGACAGATTCTATACCGGATGAAAAGAAAAAAAACCTTACATGTGTCATTGTCAAGAAGGGCGATAAATTGTCAGCCTTCCTTGTGGATTCGCTTATTGGCCAGCAGGAAATTGTTATCAAATCAATCGGAAAGATTCTGTCCGGTGTTAAAAATATTGCGGGCGCCACAATTTTGGGAGACGGAAATGTTGCTCTCATTCTGGATGTTAATTCCCTTGCGCTCTGATAAAGCAAGTAGGATGATAAGGGGGAAGCCTGATGATAGACAAAAAAGATGTTGATTTGAAAAGCAAACAGTTTGTTATTTTCAGAATTGATGATCAGGAGTTTGGTGCCAATATTCACAAAGTCTCAATTGTAGAGAAAATGATGAATATTACAAGAGTACCTGGTACTCCGCCATACATAAAAGGTGTAATCAACCTGAGAGGTGAGATTATACCAATAATGAGCCTGAGGTTAAAATTTGGTTTGCCTGAAATAGAAGCAGACGATGATACCAGAATAGTTATTTTCAAGTTTGATGAGTACAATCTGGGAGTAGTTGTTGATGGGGTAAATGAAGTAGTGTCGTTTAATGACAGCGATATTGAAAGTGTTACATCCATTACCAATGACAGAAGCCTGGATTATATTATTGGTATTGCTAAAGCTGACGGCAGACTTATCACACTTCTTAATATTGAGAAGCTGATAGGCGAACTGATGATAAAAGAAATTATCTGAAAGGTGAATTTGATATGGATAATGGCCTCGATATTAGCAAGCTGAGCGGTTTTCATCTTGATGTTCTCAAGGAAATAGGGAATATTGGGGCGGGTAATGCTGCAACTGCTTTAGCTAAGATGCTGGACAAGAAAATTGATATGAAGGTGCCCCAGATAAAGGTGATAAACCTGTCTGAGGTCAGTGAAGTCCTTGGGGGAGCTGAAACCGAGGTGGTTGGCATCCTTGTTGGAGTCCAGGGAGATATTAACGGAATTATGATGTTTATCCTTGACCACAACAGTGCCAGAATGCTTGTTAATATCCTGATGGGCAACCCTTTAAAAGCAGAATTGGAGTATGATGAGATGACTCGTTCGGCATTAAAGGAAATTGGCAACATACTCGCAGGTTCTTACCTTTCAGCTTTGTCGAACATGACAAACCTGACAATAATGCCAAGTGTTCCTGATTTGGCTATAGACATGGCGGGCGCAATTTTGAGTGTTCCAGCCATAGAGTTTGGAAAAACATCTGATTGTGTTTTATATATTGAGAATGAGTTTATAGATGGTTTGGACAGCGTAATAGGCGACTTGTTTCTTATACCTGATGAGGCATCCTATAGCACTCTACTGCGCGCATTGGGAGTAATGTGAATGATTGAGCTGATAAAGGTTGGTATGGCTGACTTTAAGGCTGCACGCCATCCGGCCGTTTTGACGACTCTTGGCCTTGGTTCCTGTGTGGGAGTCGCTATATATGACAGCAGATCAAAAATAGTAGGATTGGCCCATATAATGCTTCCAAGCTCGAGTATTGCATCCGGCAATATAAACAGAGCCAAGTTTGCGGATACGGCTATTGTGGATCTCTATGAGGAAATGCTCTCTCTGGGAGCAGACGGGAGGAATCTTGTAGCAAAGCTGGCAGGGGGAGCACAAATGTTTACCTTTGCCGGCAGCAGTGAAACAATGAAAATTGGGCTTAGAAATTACGAGGCATCTCGCGCTGTATTATCGGGCTTAAATATACCCATAATAAGCGAAGATGTGGGAGGCAATTATGGCAGAACCATAGAACTTTCATCCGAGGATGGGAGGCTCATGGTGAAGACTATTGGATTTGGCATTAAGTATATATAGGTGATTCTTATGGATTATATCCGTAAGCTTCCACTGCTTCTGGCTTTGTCTGGCTCAATTATAACAGGTTTGCTGGGACGTTCCAGCCAGCTGCCTGATAAAGAGATATTAACTAAAATGACAATAGCCATGGTGGTATTTTATCTGGCAGGATTACTGGCATCAAAAACCATATCCGACGTAGTGGAAGCATATAGGAAAAAGGAAGAAGAGAAAGAAAAGGCAGCACTCCAGGAGGAAAATAAGGAAGCAGTGTCTGAGAATGACTCAGGGATAACAGGAAAGAAGCTTGATTTGGCAGCCGACGAAGAAATCAAATTTGATGTTATGGAAGATGATTTTGATGCACTTCCGGTTGCTGAATTTATTAAAAAAGAGCTAAAGAGTTAATAATATTAATATGTCCTTCCGGATAATTGGAGGTAAAGATGTCGTCATCTGTATTGCAGAGACAGCAGGAATTATGGAAAAAATACATGGAGACTCGTGACCAGGCTCTAAAGGAGCAGTTAATAATCGAGTATGCGGATCTGGTCAAATACGTTGCCGGCCGTCTCAGCGTTTATTTTGGCTCAAATGTTGAATATGACGACCTGGTAGGCTATGGAGTATTTGGCCTTATTGACGCTATAGATAAATTTGACCTTAATAAGAATGTAAAGTTCGAGACCTATGCTTCCTTAAGGATCAGGGGTGCCATCATTGATTCAATCAGAGATCAGGATTGGGCTCCGCGGTCATTAAGGAAGAAAAGCAAGGATTTGGAACGTGCTTATATAGAGATTGAAAATGAACTGGGGCATTCCGCAACGGACCAGGAGGTGGCCCAAAGGCTTGGTATCACTACTGATGAGCTGAATAAGCTGTTGCAGGAAGTAAATATGTCCCAGATGATTTCCCTTGAGGACTACCTTGAGCAGAACCATGAAACAGGATTTGATCCTCTCTCACTTGACAGGGATGATGATCAGCCCGAGGCTCGCATCGAAATAGTTGAAATGAAAAGGATACTCGCAGATGCCATTGAAAAGCTTCCTGAGAAGGAGCGCATGGTTGTAACCCTTTATTATTACGAAGAACTCACTCTCAAAGAAATCAGCATGATAATGAAAGTATCTGAATCCAGAGTTTCGCAGCTTCATACAAAGGCAATTTTAAGAATGAGGGGCAAGCTGGACAGACTCCAAAGTGTAATTTGATTTAAGGTTTTTTTCAAATTAAGGAGGGGGAAAATGTCGGAGGATATCAGACAAAAGAATGAAGGCTTCAGATTGACATATGAAAAAGACGGTGTCTATCTGACAGTTTATAAGCCCCAGGATCTTGCGTCCAAGGTCAGCGATACTGATATTATTAATACTATAAACAGAAAGAAAATCAGAAATTATCATGCCGATGCTGTGACCGAAGCGGTTTTGAAATCCGACGGAGTTCCTGTAAAAATTGCTGAAGCCCAGGCCGAGGCAAGTGTTGATTGTGGAATCGAGGTAGCCGTTTCAGATGACAAGATGCAGGGGTATGTCAAACTCATACCTCCTGAAGGTAATGGCAAACTTCCGACAATTGATGCCATAAAGCAGGCGCTGTATGCCAAGGGCGTAGTATTTGGAATAAATGAAGATAAAATACGAGAATTGGCTGAAAATCCTGTATATAACCAGCTTGTAATTGTGGCTGAGGGTGTTCCCCCTGTTAACGGAAAGAACGGGGAAGTCCGTTACCTGGTTAACCTTAAAAAGGACAGGAAACCTACAGTTCAGGAAGACGGAACCGTAAATTACAAGGACATGAATCTCATTGAGAATATCACCAAAGGACAGAAGCTGGCAGAGATTATTCCACCGGTTCCGGGACAGAACGGCAAAAACATAGTGGGAACTGAATTAAAAGCTATTGACGGACGTCCCGCAGTGGTTCCAAGGGGCCGAAATGTTGCGTTGAGCCCTGACGGAACAGAGCTTATTTCAGAAATTGACGGACAATTATTATATGTAGACGGCAAAATCAGCGTTTTTGCAACCTACGAAGTCAAAGCAGACGTAGACAATTCCACTGGCAACATTAAATTTATTGGAAATGTTTCTGTAAGAGGCAACGTATTGGCTGGCTTTGAAATTGAAGCCGGAGGAAATATTGAGGTGGATGGTGTAGCAGAGGGTGCGGTATTGAAGGCCGGAGGAGACATAATCCTTCGAAGAGGCATACATGGCAACGGAAAAGGCGTGTTAATCGCCGGCGGAAACATTGTTGCCAAGTACATAGAAAGTTCAACAGTTGAAGCACGTGGAAATATATATGCAGAGGCCATAATGCACAGCGATGTAAAATGCGGAAACAAGCTCGAGCTGGGAGGAAGAAAGGGCTTACTGGTAGGCGGTACTGTGCGTGTTGGCCAGTCCGTTGAGTTGAAATCCCTTGGAAGTCAGATGTCAACCACCACAATTCTTGAAGTAGGTGTTGATCCTCACTTAAGAGAACGGCTGAAGTTTTTGAAAACCGATATTATTAACATGGAAGAAGGACTGTTAAAGGCTAATCAGGCCATAAACCTTCTGAACAAAATGAAGAGTGCAGGCCAGTTGACTTTAGAGAAGCGTGAAATCCTTGCAAAAAGCACCAGGGCTAAGTTTTACTATGAAAACAAGCTCAATGAGTACAGAAAAGAAATAGCAGCCATTGAGGAAACTTTGCAGCAGGGAGCCAACGGAAGAATAAAGGTTATGGGAAGTGCGTATCCCGGTGTTAAAGTTTCCATTGGAAACAGTATGATGTATATAAAGGAGGAGATTCAATACTGTACTCTGTACAGCGATGGAGCTGACATACGTATTGGTCCCCTGTAAAAGGATAGTGATCATATGTTTATAAGGCCGGTAGATTACCAGATACTTATGCCTAAAGTTAATGAGATTGCAAAGGTTCAAAACAACGAGATGCAAAAGCAGGTTGGTAACATCGCCCAGCAGGTTGAGAGTACTGACCAGCGCACCGAGGAGGATGTAAAGACCGTGCATTCTCAGAGTGAGGCTCAGAAAACAGTGATTACTGAAAGAGAAAAGGGACGAAACAGCAATAGCGGGAAGCAGGAAAAAAATAAGGAAGAAAAGGACCAAAAAGAATCCAAGTCCCAAAAATCTACTATTGAAAAAAGCGGACAATTCATAGATATTAGACTTTAGAAATACCAATTAACAAATGAATTTGTTAAGTTACAGATGATAAAATTATGAGGTGTTAAAATGGCAGTATTTTTTACAATCATTATTATGATTGGCTCAGGGATAGTTTTGTTTTCGCTGTTTCTGATGCTTGCCGAAAAGCGCAGGCTCCATGACTATCGTGTGGATTTGCGTGAGAAAAAGGAAGACTTGATTAAAGTAATTGAAGATGCGGAACTTCTTATAGAAGAAATGAACAAGTTCTCTGATTATGTTGTGACCCAGATTGAGGACAAGCATAATACATTGACCCAGACCCTTAAAGAAGCCGATGAGAAAATGGAACTTATAAAGAGCATGACATCGGAAGCAGAAAGGGTTGAAGAGAGCAATAACAGAGAGCCTGCATATAACGAGGAATCAATTGACAGAATACTTCAGGAGGAAGATCCTGAGCTTTTAAACACCAGACAAACTTCCTCACGGAAAGGAAAAGTATTAACCTTTGACGTTAAGCGCCGTGAGATTATCAAGCTTGCAAAAAGCGGTCTTAATTCCACTGAAATTGCCCGTATTTTGAATTGCGGCAAAGGCGAAATTGAGTTGATATCAAAATTAGGAAGGGCTAATCCGTGAAGCTTATAGATGGGAAAAGCGTTCTTTTGGGAATTGGACTGGGAATTATAATCGCTTCACTTATAGGATTCATTTTCTTTTTAGGATATAAGCCTCCCATATCAGATTCGGAGATAATCTCAAAGGCCAAAAATCTTGGTATGGTAGATCCATATGAAGCGGGAGAGGATATAAAGCGCAGCACTGATGGAAGTCTTATTATTACCGTACATGAAGGTGAGAGTTTTACCAAGGTTTCAAATCGGCTGTATGAAGCAGGTTTAATTGGCAGTACAGCTGAATTCGAAATACTGCTTAAAAAACAAGGCCTTGAAACTTCAATTAAACCTGGGGATTATTCTATAAGCTTTCATGACGATACAAAGGCAATTATTAAGAAATTGACCCAAAATAAAGAGTAAATGCACGAAAATATGGATAAATACAAGTCTTGATTTTGGTGAGCCCATATGCTAATATAGTAGAGCAACACTTGCCGAAGTGATGGAATTGGCAGACGTGACGGACTCAAAATCCGTTGGTAGCAATACCGTGTGGGTTCGAGTCCCACCTTCGGCACCAAAAAGATAACGGAGGTCCCCTCTATGAGGGGATTTTTTTATTGCATTTAACTGATCAACATCTGCCGGACCTGTCTTTCCCTCTTTAAGTTATATCAACTGCTTTTCGTAACATTCATTTGTCCTGTCCTTCCACTTCTCCGGAACAATACCATTAACCGGATTATATATTTATAGCTAAAAACTATTATCAAGTCTGACCATCCATTGCTGAGGTTAATGCCTTAAAGAAACGTTTAATGCGGTTCCAGAAGCTTAAGACAGGTGACGTTTACTTTCCTATGATAATTTATTACAATAATAAGTGTTACAGGTTTTGTAAATAATTGAATTGATTGAAATTGATAACCCTACTGAACATAGTGCGAATAAACCGAAAAAATGCTGAAAAGTCTGAACATGAATTTTTTGAAGGAAAAGATATTAGCAATATTGCTACATAATGCATCTTCTTGGAATGTGCCTGATGATTTGTAGCTTGAACACTTAGGAGGAAAGGGTACCAATTGGATTGGAAGGGAATCAGAATGTTGGACGGTTTACTAATTATTATAGCGGTTTTATCATTTTTATCAAAGCTATATGTATCAATGCTTATAATTTATTATAAAATTAAATGCAAACATTCCGGATTACATATGATGACAAACTACTGGTTTGATTACCTGCCTCATAGTCTATTTGGGCTTTCTTTGCTATTTTTTAGTTACTACTTAACTCATTTGGATATAACAGCTTTAGGTGCTGTAATAGCTCTAACAGGCCCATTTATATTTAACATGGAAATACTATTTTATAATAAAGATACTTTTTATTTTCTTTCTTTCCCTTTTAAGAAAGAACAATACAGCTCTATAAAAAAGCGGGATAGTTTTTGGATTGTTAGTAATGAAAAACATGAAAAAATAATAAAGTTCCCTCCATCAAAAATTAAAAAGTTACTATTTATCGTAAACAAAGATGCTAATTAAGTTTTAACATATATTTGCAATATGAGATAAGGGGGTGCGGACAAAAAGTTGGACTAGGATTCACTCCGAAAGGAGTAGAATATGTACTCAGAAGAACAGTACCTTCGAGCGCTTGAAGTTTATGACGAAACAGGCTCAGTTACAAAAACCATTACCATTCTCGGAT
>JAAYAD010000051.1 GCA_012719545.1 Clostridiaceae bacterium | reverse complement strand
TTTTTATTTAGCGCATAATCACCTTGAAATCCTTATTACATGAGCGTTTCATGTATTTATATTATACCATGGTTGTTATGTCCTTAACTACTCTTTTAGATAAAAAAAGCCCACTTTTCAGTGAGCTTTGTCTTCAGTCTGGGACATCCTTAAAAAGTATGTCCTTCTTGATAAAAAAGTACAAGTAACCATTGGTAGACTCGATTTTTTCTATAAAATCAAGATTGATTAACTTACTTTTTAATTCATCTGCAATTACATTTGGACTTTTTCTTAAGATTTTGGCAAATGCAAAGCATGGCATGGAAATGTCGCCAAGTCTTGAGTCGGGTGGGGTTGTGAAAATAACATCCAGTTCAGGATAGGATGAGTTAATAGATTCAGAAATTTTCTTCTGATATTTTTCCATAAAGAAATCACCCTTTCGGAATATTAAAAATCCATCTCTTACAAAAAGAGACGGCAGCCACGGAGCTTTTGCCAAAGAAAATTACAGTATTAGGAGTTTACATCTGTCAAAATTTATTGTTCCCTATTTTATACAGTATTACTGCATAAGTCAATATAATAATGCCCCGTATAATATGCAAGGCATACCATACAGGGCGTAAGGTGAAGGTGCTGAAAACTAAACTTGTTATATAATCTCCTGCTTCAGAACATCAATAATATTTTCTTTCTTGATTTTGGCACCGGAATACAGCATTGCTATGCCAACAATCACGAAGACTGAAACAACTGCAATGCCAATTTCAAGCCAGGGCAGGGCAAAGCCAAAACTGAAGGAGACATCAAGAGTGGAATGCATTAAATACATTATCGCAAAACTTATGGGCAAGCCAAAAAGTATTGCCTTGATGCCATAAAATAAACTTTCAAAGTTTATCATTTTATTGAACCCCTGAGGTGTCATTCCAACAGATCTCAGCATTGCAAACTCTCTTTTCCTGAGAGCTATACTTGTTGATATGGTATTTATTATATTTGCTATGCAGATTGCAGTTATTAGGGCGATAAAGCCATAGGTGAATACAGAAATCAATGTAATCAGCTGTGCTTCCCTTTGCCTTTGAAAATACAGGTTGTAAAGGTGGAACATATTATCTGATTCATTCTGTATAGCTTCTATATCTTCCTGCAATTTTAATGGATTGCTGCTGATTAAAAATAATGATGATTGCATTAATGACACAGGATTTTTTATATCTTTATTTTTTATATCTTCCGTAATCTTATCAAAAACATCCTCCGATACTATCACATTTATAATCGAACCTCCACCAAAGGTAAAGATTCCAACAGGAACTTTATTTGTCAATGCAATTACTTTTAGAGATTCCAATTCCCATTCAGGTTCCTCTTCCGATACATATATGCTCAAAGGGAGCTTTTCACCAATATCCAAATTAATCATTTTTGATTCTTCATATTTCAAATTGCCTTCACTTGTATAATATCTTCGGTTCACTGTGTCAATGACAATGGCGGAAGGATTATTTGCGTCTTTGAGCTTTTCGAAGTCTACTCCCACCTCATTGGCGTAAGATTTAAGGGAAGCATCATCCAATGCATTTACATATATCTGGTAGGGTATTGATTCGTTGGCATCAGAATCAGTATATTGTTCTTTTATGAAATCCGGGGCTTTGTCCGCATCAATGTTTGATGAGGCATACAGAATATCAATTTTTGCTGACTTTGTTATATTATCCAAAGTCTTTATTTTATCAATGATAATATTGTTCTTTTCTTTATTCCATTCTTCGAAATATATAGCTACATCGTAGTTTATTCCGTCTGATGTAAGTTCAGCGGTTTTTTTAAGATACTGTGTGAACTGGGATACAACCAGGAACAATACTATGCTGATAATCAACGAGAATAATGTGGCTTTATATCTGCCTTTATTTCTTTTTAAGTTCTTTAAGGCAAGATCACCCTCGATGCCAAAAATAAAACGTGTAATCCTGGACGTTTTAACCTGACGCTTTGTAAGCTTTACATCCTTGGTCTGACGTATTGCATCAATAGCGGACATATTTGATGCTCTTCTTGCAGGAATGTAGGATGAAATAAAGATGGTTGCGACAGATATCAATACGGTTACCAGTATGGTTGCGGGGTGTACAACCAAACGCATATTGGCAGTAACCGGCAATATATTTTTAATCAATGGATTAACCAAAAATAGTGTAACTCCAATTCCGAGAAGTCCGGCTAAAATTCCAATGGGAATACTGACCGAGCCGATAACGGTTCCTTCAAAGAATACTGAGTTTCTTTTCTGCTTCTTTGTAGCACCGACACTGGATAGCATGCCAAGATATCTGGAGCGGTCGGCTACCGAGATTGCAAAAGCATTGTATATCAGGGATATGGAGCCTACAACAATAATTACCATCAGTATGCCGGAGAAAATAAAGAGGGTATTTTTCAAGGAGTCATCCTTGATAACGCCGTAGTATCTCAAAAGCTCATGATTATACGATACTTCGTTGATACCATTTTCTTGTGCCAGATTCTCCGCATGTTTAAATAGTTTTTGGTTGAGATTTTTAACAATAACCGATGCGTTAACAGTTTCATCTTCTCCTAATAAACTTTCATCAACATAGGACAAGGCAGTATAGCCCGGAGACCAGGTGGGTTCCCAGCTGGGCTGTTCTATTATTCCCACAATTGTATAAGTTTTTGTAAACTCTTTTGTCAAAATCTCTGCTATGCCGTTTTCGTTTCTGGACAAAGAGTCAGTCTGGGAAAGACGCAATTTTTCGCCATCTTCTATGTGATATCTTTGCCCTATGTCAAGAGTAATACTGTCTCCGATTTTCAGGTCAACCTTTGCATTTGAAATAATAGACTGTGAAATGATTATTTCATCGGGGGATTCAGGAATTCTTCCCTCAACTAACTTGACAGGGAATTTTGCAAAACCATTTTTATTATATTCCTTTATAAAAATATACGGCTTATTTGGATTCTGGCTTCCTTCCAGTGGGGAATAGCCCCTGTCCCTGCTCAAAATAACTATTTTTGATTCTTCATCCTTGTTTATAGCATCGAGCTGTCTCTTATCAACGTTTTTGTACAATACATGCCATTCACCGGAATCAGATATAACAAGTCTTTGCATCATATCCATGAAGGAAGTGACCAGGGTGCATACGGCGGTTATCATGGCAACAGATACTATGGAACCCAGAATTGTCACGATGGTGCGTTTCTTATTTAGCATCAGCTGCCTTAGCGTAAGCCTGTTGACAATATTCATGAACGTATCACCTCATCTGTAATAATCCGGCCATCCTTCATTGTCATAACTCTGTCTGCCTGAAGTGCTATGCGCTCATCATGGGTAATTATTATGAGAGTTTGCTTGAGTTTTTTATTGAATACTTTCAAAAGCTCAATGATTTCACTGCTGTTTTTGCTGTCAAGATTACCCGTAGGTTCATCGGCAAGCATGATGGCGGGATTGCTGATGAGGGCACGTCCTATGGATACTCTCTGCTGTTGACCGCCGGACAGCTGATTGGGAAGATAGTCAAGCCTGTCTGACAATCCAAGGGTATTGACTATTTTGGTTAGTTCAGCTTCATCCGGGGTTCTTCCGTCCAGCAGCAAAGGCAAAGTCATATTTTCTTTAACATTAAGAACGGGTATAAGGTTATAAAACTGGTAAATAAGGCCTATCTGCCTGCGCCTGAAAATAGCCAGTTTTGTTTCGTCAAGCTTGTAAATGTCTGTTCCTTCAATAATAACCCTTCCGCTGGTGGGCCTGTCAACTCCGCCTAAAATGTGAAGAAGAGTTGATTTTCCTGAACCAGAAGGCCCTACAACTGCAATGAACTCACCCTTTGTAACTGTAAAAGAAACATCATCAAGTGCTTTTACGGCTGTTTCACCTTTACCGTAGATTTTAGAAAGATTTTCAACACGTAAGATTTCTATGGTACTCACTCCTTATTAGCATCTGATTTGTTGCTCAGAGTATTTATGCCTTTACAGGTATTGGCCTTCCTCAATTTAATAAGCTTAACAGGCTATTTTCAGGTATATACCTGCAAAAGACAGATAAATAAATCGCACCGGGATTATTCTTTGAGCAACCATGGTAAAGTATATCTGTGGAATGTGACTTGCAGGTGACAAAAAAGGTGACATTTTTGTCACACAACACTTTTGTAGAACTTGATGGTAAATTTAGTGCCCTGGCCTAATTTACTTGACACTTCAATGATTCCGTTCTGTTTTTCTATAATGCTTTTTGCCATGGCAAGGCCAATGCCTATACTGTCATTATGGGCATTTTTACCTTTATAGAAACGGTTGAATATATAGGGGAGATCTTCTTTATGGATTCCTGCTCCATTGTCCCAAATTTCAATCATGGTATATATTGAGGTTTCACTGTGGGAGATAGATATTTTTCCGCCATCCGGGGTATGCTCAATGCAATTTTTCACAATGTTGGTTATGGCTTCAGAAGACCAGTTCATGTCACCTA
This sequence comes from Clostridiaceae bacterium, assembly GCA_012719545.1. Classification (GTDB taxonomy): domain Bacteria; phylum Bacillota; class Clostridia; order DSM-8532; family DSM-8532; genus DTU059. The sequence continues at coordinate 19,351 of JAAYAD010000051.1, read as the reverse complement.
TAAAGCTGTCGTTTTCATTGCCTGTGACTTCAAGGGTCTGATTTTTTAATTCCATGGGTATTAATAAGTGTTCTACGGCTCTGTCAATCAGCTTTCTTACGTTTACATTTTCTTTTTTAAATTCTATTGTTCCCGCATCAATTTTTGAAAGCTTTAAAAGAGACGATACAAGCCACTGGAGCCTTTCAAGCTGCGAGCTTATATTTTTGGTAAATTCAATGCGCTTATCCTGTGGCAAATTTTCATCCTGGAGTAAGTCATTCATTACAAACATTGACGTTATAGGAGTTTTAAGCTGATGGGAAATGTCTGAGATGGAATCGGCAAGAAACAGCTTGTCTTTTTTTAGTATGTTTGCCTGTTCTGACAGCATAACAGTTACTTTATAAATTTCACTCTTTAAAATGCTCAGCTCTCCTTCGTCATTATCCCGGACATCCAGGGTGTAATCTCCTGCTGAAATGCGCTTTAAATACTGGGAAAGCTGTGCTATTTTTTTATATCTCCAGTTTGTAAATATCAAAGAAATTATTATTATGCATAAAAGGGACAAAAAAGTGATAAGACCTGCTAAGGGATCTATATGATAACTAACCCATGTACCCGTTATCAGAACCAGCGTCATAATTGCAATATATATCTTTATTTCTTTATTGCGCAGCAAACTAGTTGCCTCCTTTATATCCGATGCCACGAACAGTCTTAATTATCTGGGGATTCTGAACATCATCCTCAATTTTTTCTCTTAAGCGTTTAATATAAACTGTAAGGGTGTTATCGTTGACAAAGTCCCCGCCAATATCCCAGAGATTCTCCAAAATCTGATTGCGGGTTAAAACCTGTCCCTGGTTGTTGGCAAAAATCAGAAGAAGCCGATATTCAAGGGAGGTCAGCAGAATTTCATTTTGTCCCTTATACACTTTTGCCTGTTTTGTGTCTATTTTAAGGCCGCAAAAATCTATAACTGTTTTTCTGGTTTCAGACTTTTCGTACCTGCGTCTGACAGTTTTGATGCGGGAGAGAAGCTCTCTTATGCGGAAAGGCTTTGTTATATAGTCATCCGCTCCCATGTCAAGACCCATTACCACATTAACCTCATCATCTATTGCAGTGAGGAAAATAACGGGAATATCATCCTTTTGCTTTATCTGCCTGCATATATCGTAACCGTTGCCGTCAGGAAGGTTGATATCAATTATAGCCATGTCAAAATCATTTTCATTTATTTCTTTCTTTGCTTCATTAACAGAAAGGCAGTGGGTGATTTCATATCCTTCCTGGGTAAGAGAGTAGCAAAGCCCAGATGCAATGATTTTATCATCCTCAACAAACAATATTTTCATTTTCCTGTTCTCCTTATAAGCCACATGTTAAAGGACAGTTTTTTAACAAGCCTAATCTCAGTAATATCACTTTTAATAATTTTTCTCAATTATATCACAATTGAATTATTTTTTAGGACCTGTACAAGATGAAATCCGGATATTCAATTTAAGGGCATAAAATTACGAGGTATTTTATTTATCATTGATAATTGGTATTCTGTAAATATAATATTTTAATTAATTTAAGTGCCTTCAATTGAACGTTTTTTTAAATATCACTTATTTTGGATAGCGTAATTCATAAAAACGGTAATTTATCCTATAAAAAAGTATGCTGTAACTGGAGGCTGCCAATGAAAATAGACCGTCTTATAGGCATAATCAGCATTCTGCAGCAGAACAAAAAAGTTACTGCGCCCTATCTTGCAGAAAAATTTGAGGTGTCGCGAAGGACAATAAATCGTGACATTGAGGATATTTGCCGCGCTGGAATTCCCATTGTCACAACCCAGGGGGCAAACGGCGGCATTTCCATTATGGAGGGCTTTAACCTGGACACATCAGTTCTTACAACTGATGAATTGGAAGCAATTTTTACAGGTCTAAAATCACTGGACAGTATCTCCATTACTTCCCACACAGACAGGCTCGCAAGTAAAATTAAAGGAAGAGAACCGGAAAGCTATATATCTGACAATATCCGCATTGATTTGTCTTCTTATTATAAGGACAGCCTTGCAGCAAAAATAGAGCTATTGAAAAAAGCTATAAAGCAAAAACGGCTTGTCAGTTTTCATTATTATTACAACAAGGGAGAAGAGGATAAGCTCATCGAACCCTATCAGATTGTATTCAAGTGGTCAAGCTGGTACATTTTTGGCTTTTGCACCAGGCGTCAGGATTTTCGCATGTTTAAGCTGAACCGGCTCTGGAATCTTAATATTACTGAAACCGATTTTACTCCTCGCAAAATACCGGACCATAACTTGGACGAAAACGTGACTAATGCCGATGATTACATAATTACAGCCATTTTCGACAGTAGTTTAAAATACCGTCTTATTGATGAATACAGTATAGGATGCTATACAGAACTGGATGACGGAAGACTGCTTTTTAAACAGGGCTTTTCCAACAAGGACTATATGATAAGCTGGCTTCTTGGTTTCGGCGATAAGGTTGAGGTTGTGGAACCTAAGGAAATCAGGGAAGAGATTATAAGAATCACCCAAAATATATTAAAAAAATATATATGAACATGACATACAGCTGTCGTGTTTGCCCTGCTATTTTAAAAGTGAACAATGTAAGAGTGCAAAGGAGAAATTGATATGAATGAAGTCATGAAAAGGGCAAAAGAATTTATTTACCGCAATGCCAGGCCTTTGGATATTGCAAGGTGGCAATACCATTTTGAAAACGGAAGCAGGGAAGCTGTATTGAATGCCTTGTCCTATTACCAGAACGAGGACGGGGGATTTGGACATGCCCTTGAGGCCGATAGCTGGAACCCATATTCTTCTCCAATTCAAACCATGACCGCAACCGAAATACTTCGGGAAATTAATTTTACTGATGCTTCCCATCCAATAATAAGAGGAATTTTAAACTACCTTGGAAGTGGAAAGGATTTTGACGGGCATATCTGGTTCAACACCATAAAGAGCAATAATGACTATCCCCATGCGCCATGGTGGCACCAAAGCGATGATACAAACCGGAACAACTACAATCCTACCGCATGTCTGGCTGGCTTTATTATTAAATATGCTGAAAAGAACAGCGAACTTTACGCTCTTGGCTGCCGTATTGCAAAAGAGGCTGCAGACTATTATCTGTTGCAGGATTTTCTTTCTGCAATGCATACGGTGCATTGCTATGTAAGGCTTTTGGAATATGCTTTAGAAGCGGGAGCTGACGGGATTTTTGATGTAAATGCTCTGAAAAGCAAATTGAAGGAGCAACTTCCACGCAGTATCACTAAGGATAAGTCCCAGTGGGGAGTATCATATGTTTGCAAACCATCACTATTTTTCAAAAATACGGAAAGCTTCTTCTATGCTGATAATAAGGAGATGGCAGATTATGAGTGCGAGTTCATAATCAAAACTCAGCTTGAAGACGGTTCCTGGTTCATTCCTTGGGGATGGGCTGATTATCAGGAAGAGTGGGCTGTAAGCAAAAACTGGTGGAAGTCTGACATGATTATATCAAATCTTCTTTATTTAAAAGGCTTCAATAAAATATAAGAAAATAGATTCATGGATAAAAATAATCATTTCAAGGTAAAAAAGACCCCTTAAAAGATATTGCTTTTAAGGGGTTTATTAAGGGGTTTAATATGATATGCGCACGGAATGTACGCGAGTTAGTTGATTTTATTTATGCAATGGCTTTTGATTTGTTGTCTTTTACAATGTACTGCATAAAGATAACAAACAGGATTAAAGCCAATCCAATTAAATCGGTCAAAAGGTTTGGATCGATCATGCCAAGGCCTCCGATAATGGCAATGATTCTCTGCCACCAGGGCATGGGCTTTTTCATATAGCCTTCAAGGCCGCCTGCGATGGCAAACATGCCTATGGATGAAGTAATGATAATCAGAATGACCTTGTAAATAGATGTATTAATCAAAAGCATTGCCGGGTTAAGCACGAATATATATGGGATTATGAAGGCTGTAATGGCAAGCCTTGTAGCTATAACACCTGTTCTCAAAGGATTTCCCCCTGAAATGGCAGAACCTGCGTATGCAGCCAAAGCAACCGGAGGAGTAATATCCGCTACTATACCAAAGTAGAACACAAACATATGAGCGGCAAGCACTGGGGTGCCTGGAATAAGCTTTAGAATAATGGGCGCTGTAATTGTGGCCATGATAACATAATTTGCCGTTGTGGGAACACCCATACCCAGAATGATGCATGCAATCATGGTAAGAAACAATGCAACGATATCTATACCGCCGGAGAGCATCAGAAGGGTATCGGCAAGTTTAAGGCCAAGTCCCGTCAATGAAACAATACCTACGATGATACCGGCAATTGCGCAGGCTGCAGCAACGCCAATGGTATTCTTGGCACCGTTCTCAAGAGCCTCAACAAATGTTTTGGGTGAGAGGCGTGTTTCTCTACGGAACATGCTCACAATAATTGCGGCAAGGATTGCCAGGCAGGCAGCACGAGAAGCTGTATATCCGATGGACATAGTGGTAATCAGCACCACTATTGGAAGGAACAAATAACCCTTGGTAAGTAAGAGCTTGAAGAAGTTTGGTATCATTTCCTTAGGCAAGCCCTTTAATCCCAGCTTCTTAGCCTCAAAATGAACCATGAGAAAGATACCGGCAAAATAGAGAACGGCAGGGAAAATAGCTGCTACTGCAATGGTGGCATAGGGTGTATCGGTCATTTCAGCCATCAAAAATGCAGCGGCGCCCATAACAGGGGGCATAATCTGACCGCCAGTGGAGGCCGCGGCTTCCACTGCTGCAGCAAAATCTTTATCATAGCCCGTTTTCTTCATGATGGGGATGGTTACACTACCGGAACCAACGGTATTGGCAACAGAGCTTCCGGAGTACATTCCTTCAAGGGCACTGGATATAACAGCAACTTTTGCCGGTCCACCGCTGGAAAAGCCAGCGACAGAATTGGCTATATCAATAAAAAACGAACCGATATTGGTCTTTTCCAGGAAAGAACCAAGGATGATGAACAACACAATAAAGGTTGAACAGACGCCAATGGGCGTACCAATTATGCCGTCAAGTGTATAAAACAGGGTATAGACAATGCGGTTCAGTGAATAGCCTGCACTGAATGCATAGACGATAAAGGCACCTGCCACTACAAGGATGGGTACACCTACCACTCTTCTGCAGACCTCAGCAATAATCAATGTACCTATAATTCCAATCCAAACATCGGTCTGAGAAATTCTTGTAGCTTTTTGAGCCATGCTGGAGAAATTAACTACGTAATAGAAATAGCATGCAGAGCCCACAACACCCAGGAGAATATCATACCAGGGAACAAAATTCAGACGTTTTGCCGTCTTTTTTCTTGCGGGATACATCATAAATGCCATAAAGATGATAAGTCCCACGAAAGAGGCCCTGCGGATTTGTTCTGGCCATGCACTTATAAGATTCATGTAGAAGACGTAGATGGTGAATGCTGCCAGAATCCAGCGGACAATTTCCCTGGGCACACCAACATAGTGCCTGGTATTGGATTCACGATCATATTCGGCCATAACCTCTTCTACGTTAATGTGCTCTTCTTCCGCCAAAGTTTTATTGGTGTATGACATGTAGAACCTCCTTATGATATGAGCATTTAAAATAACCTGCGTTCACAGGTAATGATCACCGGAGTGTTTCTTCCGCAAAGCTTCCTTAAGCTTACTGAATTTCCGTTGATCCTAAGAATATGGTCGGAGATTGTTCCAACTATATAGGACAGTTTATCCATCCTGCGATTAAAACCGCTGATAATCATTGAACCGTCATCTCCGTATTCCAAAGTTTGGCCATCTTCCAGCTCTGTCTGAACCCCGGCTCCAAAGGAGTAATAAATAGTCCTTACAACAAAAATGTTTCCGTCGCGGATTTCATATACATCGGTAACCGGAGTCTTGTTAACGGAATGGATAAAAGTGATGGAAAACTCACTATGATTATTAACCTTATATGTCGCCAGAATACGGCCCGTATCACTATTTCTCAATACGAGATAGTGTGAGGAGAAAGTAAAATAAATAAAAACGGAGATCGCGATTATGACCACAACCGCGGTCCCCGAAATTAATCGCTTCATTGGCCTCATTTAACGCCGATTTCTTTATAGTATTTCAAGGCACCGGGATGAATGGGGATGGAGATGCCTGATACGGAGTATTCAGGATCGAGTTCGGCACCCTTTGCATGAGCTTTGGCAATCTCTTCCTTATTCTCGAAAAGTGCTTTTGTCATTTTGTAAACAAGATCCTCGCTCAAATCATCTGAAACAATATAGGTTGCGACAACCGCAACGGTCTGTACATCGTTATTAACGCCTTTATAAGCTCCGCCGGGTACGTTGAACTTTGTGTAGAACGGATACTTGGCGATGAGCTTTTCAGCATGAGCGTCATCTATACCAAGAATGTTAATTTCATTAGAAGTAGCCAGTTCCACAATGGCTGTGGTAGGAGCGCCTGCTACACAGAAAAAGGCATCGATTTTATCATCCTTTAAAGCAGTCGCACTGTCGCTGAAGCTTAAGTTGTTGATCTGGATATCGTCAAAGGACATGCCATAGGCTTCAAGTATCTGGCGTGCATTGAATTCACATCCGGAACCGATGTCGCCTACTGAAACCCGCTTGCCCTTAAGCTCTTCAATGGATTTGATATTGTTCTTGCTGACAATCTGAACAACCTCTGCATAGCATCCGGCCATTGCAGAGAAACCTTTTACGGCACCTTCTTCAGCGAAGAGGTCAGTGCCATTATAAGCATAATACATTACGTCGTTCTGAACGATAGCAATATCAGCTTCTTTATCAGCCACAAGGTAGATGTTAGCCTTGGATGCTCCTGTGGACTGAACATTGAAGCTTAAATTGCTGATCTTGGAGGACAGAACCTGGGAAACAGTACCGCTGAATGCGTAATATGTACCGGTAGTGCCTCCGGTTGCCATTTTAAGTGTGGTTTTGCCGCCGCATCCTGCTAAAATCAATGCAACTGCTGTAAGTAAAGCCAGGGTAATTGCAAATGCCTTCTTTTTCATCTTACCACTCCATATCCCTATATTTTTTCACATGTAAAAACAGATATGATTAAGTTTAAACTAAAAGCAAGTATTTTTCAACTCTTTAGCGTGATAATGATATATACATTATGCAAGATTTCGCTTTGAACAATTCACTTTTCTGTTTGAGTTTAAATTAATTTGGGTTATTTTTCAAGACTTTTGCAGGAATTATATGATTCGTAATGCAGGAAAAAGACAACTATCTTTCACGTATTTTACCATAAAATTTAGAGGTTTTGGGTAAACAGGCAACATTAACCTAAAAAGAGCTTCATGGCCATTACCATGAAGCTCTTTAAAGGATTATTAGCGGTTTACTTTCCTTTCGGTATTCTCATCCTTTTGTCCAAACACGGCTCTTGCGCTTTCAGCCTGCGGATCGTGCTTTATGTTCTTGGATGGGAAGCTGCCATCTTCCTTCTTTTTAGGCTTATTTGCCGAATTTGATTTCCCGTCTGACACTTTTATACCTCCTCATATTAAGTTAATGATAGTTTTTCATTTTAGGAGGTGAATATTCTTATGTATAGCCTTATAATGCGGGAAATATTATGTATACCACAGTTCCCGATCCTAGTTTTCCTCTTATCTCCCTTGTATCGTATTCTTTGTATCTTAATATAGATGAGAGTGTTTCTTCTGTGATTGACAATATTGACCAAATACAAGCAATTAAGACCATCTTTTTTGTGGATTGCAATGATAAAATTAACATGATCCCCAATTCATAGCATGAAAGGTGGTTTGGTAGAATGCAAATCAGAAGAACTCCAGCGCTAATCTTTTCTGTAATTCTCATCTTTAGTCTGGTAATCGGCATGCTTCCGTTGTTGGCAGCTGAAGACTTTTCAGATGTTACTGATGAATTTGCTTATGTGAATGAACTTAAGAAAGCAGGCATTGTAGTAGGCTATAACGGCAAATTCAATGGTGAAGGGGAAGTTACCAGAGCAAGTTTTTCGGTATTTATCTCAAAAACCTTTGGTTTAGCCGGAGGGGATGATATTTATTTTACGGACGTGGAAGAAGGCATCTGGTATGAGAGCTATGCAAAGAGCGCTGTGGCAGCAGGATATATGAACACTTTTGATAACGATGTATTTAACCCAGACCAGCTTGTTACATGTAATGATTTGTTCCTTTTAGTTGAAAAGGCAGTTAAGGAGGACAATACATTAAGGCCTGATCCCAAGTGCATAGCACCAATTATTGCCGATTTGTCCGCTCCTGCAACAAGGTATCAGGTTGCCCATGTAATGTATGAAATATATAAGAATAAATCAAATCCTACACCCATGCCAGGCAAAAATGTAGTTGGATATTATGGAAACTGGCAGGCATATGGAACTTTAAAGCCTGCAGAAATTCCATGGAATATGCTCACTCATCTTAACCACGGCTTTTTGACTGTTTCTGACGGAACACCTTCGGATGATACTTTTGATTGGGCTCTTGCTCCCAAGTACTCCCTTGCATTTACAGATTCCTGGGCAGATATATGGATGGATGCAGGTGCCGGGGCAGGAGGAATATTTAGGGTTTATGAACTGATGCACCGTATATACCCAAATGTAAATATAATGATTTCTGTTGGCGGATGGACCCGCGGTCAAATGTTCTCTGAAATGGCTTTAACCAAAGAAACCAGGGAAATATTCATAAAGAGCTGCATAGAGATGCTGGACAGAGCCCCATGGCTTGCCGGTATTGACCTTGACTGGGAGTATCCTGGCGTATACCGTGATCCGGTAACAGACGCACTGGATGATCCTGTGGATTTCGGTTCAGGTGTGGGCGGTCATGATGTATCGGTTGACAAGGAGAACTTTACGGCTCTTCTTAAGGAACTCCGAGAAGCTATGGATAAGGCAGGGTATGAGGATAAGCTTCTTACCATTTGTGAGTCAGCCGATTATGAAAAAACTGCGGCAAACCAGCAGCTTGATGAGGTTGCCAAATATGTTGATTTCGTAAATGTTATGACCTATGACATGACTGGTGTATATAATGAGACCACAGGCCACCATGCCGCGTTGTATTCAAATGCTTATACTCCATTTTCAGTGGATAAGGCTATAAAGGGCTATCTGAATCACTTTAAGCCTGAACAGCTTAACGTAGGTGTTGCAACATACTCAAGAGGCTGGGCAAATGTAGTTCCTGATGAAAACGGAGAATTAAGAGGACAGCCTGCAGGAACCAGAAATCCTGCAAAAGATACGGCTCATCCCGACGCTGACCCCAATTCCAGGTACTACAGGGGAGACGGCGATTCCGGAACAGGCATTTATGAAGTAACTGAGGGATGGTCTGAAGGAAAGCATAAGGCAACAGATATACCTGAAGTCATTGGCAAATGGTACGGGCTCTATCCCGGCGGATGTTTCAGGCTTGCAACAATAAAGAAGATGCTTCTGGATACCGAGCGTTACCAATACTACTATGATGAAGAGGCAGAGGCTCCTTACCTGTATGACACAAAGGACAAGGTATATCTTTCCTTTGAAAATGAACGCTCGGCTCAGGCAAAGGTTGATTATGTCTTAGAGCACGGCCTGGGTGGATTAATATTCTGGGAGACCGCAACTGATGTAAAAGAAGAAGGTTTCCCCATAACTCGTGTCCTGTACGAAGGAGTGTGCAAATAAACTGACCCTATCCTGTATTGATAATTGCATAAAATGTTCTCCCGTTATCGCCGGAAAATTTCCGGCTCTTTTTTTGCCTGAAAAATCAGCAGTTATATTCATGGACAGGATATTGTGATATTATTTTTTTGAGATATATTATTATTGCTTTAGAGATTATTGAGCAAAGAAGTCAATAGTGACTTGTATAAACAGTGTCAGTGTTCATCAAAAAAAGATAAAGAACACCAATAAGAATTGGATTTGAGGTATATGATGCTGAATTTTATGCCTGTATTTGATACTAAAATTGCAGAGTGGATAAAAACGTCACTTGAAAAGCCATGGAGTCGGCAAAGTGATAGAAACTATGTTGCTTCAATAATCCCAAAGGGATTTCCTGATTATGCCCGAATACTTCATCCTGCGTATAGCAATCAGGATATGAAGGAAATCAAATGGGCTGAAATAGCAGATATATTATCATGCAAGGCTCATCCCCAGATGCAGTGGCACAAAATAGCCCAATTTGAGGGCTCCAATTCCATGTTTGAAAGGATTACACCTCCATTTACCGGAAACCTTCCCGAAAGGCAGGCCAAGGTACTTTCTTACATTTTGCGCAAATATACAAATACCCCTGAGGAATGCTATTTCGCAATTTGGGATGGATGGAACTTTTCCGGGGAAAAACCGTGGACTGAAGCAGTGCTTTTAAAGCTGGGAGATCGTAATTATTATCTTGTTAAAGGTTCTATAGATTGCGCTCAAAAATCAATTTCTCCGCTATTCTGGCAAAGCGCAAGTTTATGGTGGCCTAAAGACCGCTCTTGGTGCGTAGCTACAGATATTGATCTGATGTGTACTTATGTGGGGGCATCAATACCATGCATCGAAGAAATATTGGCTGACAAAAGAGTAGAGGCATTCAGAACTTGTCCGGACCATAGGGTTGATTCCGAAGGAGACAAAATAAATATCTGATATTCAGGTTCTTGCCATAAAGGCATTTTGATTAGTATAATATTAATCAAATACCACACTAATTCTATAATCATGAGGTGCGAAATGAAGAGAGTGTTTTTTAACTATTAAAATTTAATATTTCCAAAAAGTCGGCATGACTATTTTAGGTATGCCCTTTTTGAGGAATGATAGTTAAAAACACTTACAGGCGAATTATAGGTGTGCCTCTATATATGGGCCAAAGTTTGGCATGTACAGCATAAACAGGTTTTGAATTGGTTAATAACTGCAGTATAACGCTTGGTGTGTTTACTGCAGTTTTTATTTTTCTGTCATTCCTTTTGGGGCAAAGAAAAGGGGAAGTGAGATATATGAGAATAAGCTTTTCAGGTCTTTCAAAGAGTTATGAGGGAAAAACAATATTTGATAATTTGAACGGACAAATAAATAATGGGGATAAAATTGGCTTAATCGGGTCCAATGGAGTTGGAAAGACCACATTGGTAAAGCTCCTGACCGGAAATGAAGAGAAAGATTCAGGCGATATAATGTTTTCCGGAGATATAAAAATTCTGTATATACAGCAGTATCCTGAATTTGATGAGGAATGCTCTGTCCTTGAGGATATTTTAAATTTTATATGCAGCTGGAATAAGGATAAATGGAAAGATGAGAAAACCGAAGGGCAAGAGGCGCTTGCCAAAAAAGCTTTAAGCAAAGTGGGGCTTTCAGAAGAACTGTGGAACCAGAAGGCTTCCAGTTTAAGCGGAGGAGAAAAAACAAAACTGGCACTTTCAAGAATGCTTGTGTGTGATTTTGATTTTCTGATTCTGGATGAACCTACTAATCATTTGGATATGGTGGGACATGAATGGCTGGAGGAATTTATTAAAAATCTTGACAAGCCAATGCTGGTAATATCCCATGACCGCTACTTTCTTGACAATACTGCAAATAAAATATGGGAGCTGACAAAAAAGGAATTAAAGGTTTATGAGGGAAATTACTCAAGCTATAAGCTTCAGAAGGAAATTGAGGAGAAGAACATATTAAAGGAATACGAAAAACAGCAGACCAGAATCCAGGAACTTAAAGCCATGATAAGCGACAGGGAAAACTGGTATCATCGGGCGCATAAAGCGGCAGGGCAGAATGATTACCTAAGAGCCAGAGCAAAGAAACAGGCCAATACCCTGAATGCTAAAAAAACGCAGCTTGAGCGTCTTGAAAGGGATAGGATAGAGAAGCCTCAGAAAGAAGTATCTCCTGCCTTCGATGTCATAAACAAGAATATAATTGGAAGAAAATTTCCAAGGTTTCTTATTCAGGGAAAGGATATAAGCAAAAGCTACGGAGAAAATCAGGTTCTTAGCAGCATTTCATTTAATGTGGAGAGAGGGGACAGGATTGCTGTAATAGGAGCCAACGGGTCCGGTAAGTCAACGTTATTAAAGACTATCTGCGGCATTTTTGACGACTACACTGGAAGCCTCAATATAAGCCCGACAGTCAAAATCGGATATTTTTCCCAGGAACTTGAGAATCTGAACCAGAATGCAGCAATTTTGGATGATGTGATGGTTGAAGGGGTAACTTATCAGGAAGCAAGGCTATTACTGGCATCCCTTCTTTTTCGGGGCGATGATGTATATAAAAAGATTGGACATTTAAGCATGGGCGAAAAAGGCAGGGTTGCTTTTGCAAAGCTCATATTGTCAGGTGCTAATTTACTGGTACTGGATGAGCCTACAAACTATATGGATATAAAGTCAAAGGAAAAGATAGAAGAGGCATTGGAGCAATTTCAGGGAAGCATGATTTTTGTTTCCCATGACAGATATTTCATTAACAGGCTCGCAAGTAGGATCTTCCTTATAGAAAATAAAAAGCTTCATATATTTGACGGCAATTATGAATATTATTTGGCAAAGTGCAGAAAAAAAGCTGATGATGAAAAGGATAACCACGAGAAAAGTGCTGCCGAAAGCATTATGAAGCTTGAACTTGAACTTGCATATCTGGGAGGAAAACTTGATGTAGCTAAGGATGAGTCTGAAAAAGAGGAATTAAATAAGCGCTATTTGGAAGTGGCAAGGAAGTTAAACCAGTTAAAGCAGCAAAGCTGAATTAAAATGCTGTAAGACTTCCGGTAAGGCGCCCTTCGGAAAGAAAAAAGGCTTGATATTCAAAAGTCGGGTAAAGGATGAACAACTTTACCCGACTTTTTATTTAATCAGCATCCCTTTTTGTTCTGTGAACAGTACCAAAGGGGTGCTGTGGTGGTGCATAGATTGAGTACAGCTTAAGGGGCTTGTTTCCCGTGTTGATTAAGTTATGCCATTTGCCTGCAGGTATAATGATGGCATAATCATCCGATACTCTTCTCTGATAATCAAGTCTGTCCTTGCTGTCACCCATTTTCAGAAGTCCCTGTCCTTCTTCAATACGTATAAATTGGTCAAGGTTGGGGTGAACTTCAAGACCGATTTCTCCTCCAACTTCGATGCTCATTAAGGTAAGCTGCAGGTGTTTTCCAGTCCATAGTGCTATACGGAAATTATTATTTTGCTTTGCTGCCTCCTCAATATTAACAGCAAAGGGATTGGGGCCATAATCTTTTAACACTATAGGGTTATCGGTATGGTGGTGCTCATCATGCTGTGAATAATAATTATAATAATTGTTCCATGAATTAGGGCTGCTTGTCAGCATTGCGGCAAAAGGGCACTGATACATATTATTGGAGTTATACATTGACGTATTGCCGCAGTAGGGACATGGGTAATAACCATTCCAGCTATACATTTCTGTCATTCCTTTCAGTTGTCTCTAAATATTAATATGATTTAAGCCGGACATGTGTGTTCCGGCTATTCGAAAAAGAGTTTCAAAATGTGATTGGGAATGCTTGACAAGGAAAAAAGACAATGTTAGAATAATCTAACAAAATGTTAGATTAATCAAACATTTGATATGCCAGCAATTTTGAAAAATTAGAACTTTAAATCAACAGCAAAATGGAGGAGAATCAATGAAATTAAAAAGATTAGTCGGTTTTATTATAGCTCTTGCATTAATAGCGTCCTTTACGGCTTGTACAAAGTCAAATGAATCAGCCGACAAGGAATCGGAAGTAACATCCACAGAAACACCATCTGTAACACCAAGCCAGTCCAATAACGCATCCAATGAATATCCTATTACAATCAAACATGCCTTTGGCGAAACCGTAATTGAAAAGAAACCCCAACGTATTGCAACAATTGGCTGGGGCAATCATGATGTTCCTCTTGCTTTAGGAGTAATTCCTGTTGGCGTATCCAGGGCTAACTATGGTGTTTCGGGAGATGAAAAACTGCTTCCATGGACACTTGAGAAATTCAAAGGCCTGGGTGTAGATAATCCGGTAGTATTTGATGATATTGACGGTCTTAATTTTGAAGCAATCAGCGATGTCCAGCCAGATGTTATACTTGCGGCGTATTCGGGCATTACCCAGGAGGATTATGATATCCTAAGCCAAATTGCACCTACCGTTGCTTTTCCAAGAGAAGCCTGGGACATTGGCTGGAAGGAGCAGATTATAATGAATGCAACGGGTATGGGTATGAAGGCTGAGGGAGAAGCCCTTGTGGCTGACCTTGAAAATCTCATTTCCCAAAAGCTTAGCGCATATCCAAATATCAAAGGCAAAACTGCTGCTTTCCTCTATGTTTACCCCGCTGACTTCAGCACTTTCTACATTTACCTTCTGAAGGATCCAAGAGCAGCATTCCTTACAGACTTGGGCTTAAAACTTCCTGAAAGTGTAGAAAAACTTGCAGGGGGTCAATACAGCTTTGCAATTGAAGTCAGCGGTGAAAAGGCAGATCTTCTGAGTGATTTAGATATTATTATTGCTTACGGTGATGAGACAGTTCTTAAAAATATGCAGGCAGATCCTTTAATGGGAACAATTCCGGCAGTTAAAAGAGGTTCTGTTGTAATGCTTAAGGATAACAGCCCCTTGGCGGCATCAGTTAACCCCAGTGCACTGTCCATACCTTATACCATTGATGAATATTTAGAATTAATTGCAGAGGCGGCTGACAAAGTTAAATGAAATTATCCAGAATTATATCCCTTCTATGCTTATGTGTTATAGCCATATTTATTTGCATCTTTCTTTCACTGGCCCTTGGGGCACGAAGCGTTGAACTATCAAAAGTGATAAGTGCTCTTTTAAACTCAGGGGATGTTTCCTTTGATGCCCTTGTGGTTCGTGAACGCATTCCCAGAACCATTTTCAGCATTATTGCGGGGGCTTCGCTGGGAGTTGCGGGCGCTCTGATGCAGGCCGTAACCCGCAACCCCATAGCTGATCCGGCTATTTTGGGTGTAAATACAGGAGCATCACTTTTTGTTGTCTGCGGTATAGCATTTTTTCAGATAAATACTGCAAATAAGTTTATTCTGTTTGCTCTGGCGGGAGCTGCTCTGACTTCCGCCGTTGTGTACCGAATAGGTTCTCTTGGCGCAGGTGGAGCAACCCCCATTAAGCTTGCATTGGCAGGGGCGGCTTCAAGTGCGGCATTATCTTCACTGGTAAGCATGATAGTTCTGCCCAGAACCGAAGCCATGAATGATTACCGGTTCTGGCAGGTTGGGAGCACAGGCGGTGCCACATGGGAGGGAATCCTTGCAGTATCGCCTTTTCTGGCGGCAGGCTTAATTATTGGTATCCTTACAACACCGGCTCTGAATGCATTGGCTTTGGGGGATGATGTTGCAACAGGATTAGGGGTGCGTGTTGGGACAGTCCGCTTTATAGGTGCCATGGCAGGTGTAATTTTGTGCGGAGCAACCACGGCAATTGCAGGTCCCATTGGATTTGTGGGATTGATGGTACCTCATACCATGAGATTAATTTGCGGACCAAACTTAAAGTACATAGTTCCCATGTCGGCAGCAGGCGGAGCCGTTCTTCTTACACTGGCTGACATCTTGGGAAGGCTTGCAGGCGGTGCCGGAGAGCTTGAAGCAGGTATAATCACAGCTTTTTTAGGCGCTCCTGTAATGATATTTATTGCTATGAGAACGAAGGTGCATAAAATATGACTGATACGGTTAGCTTAGGATTTCGCCGTAGAAAGGCGCGAAGGTTATTAGTGGTTTTTGCTCTGAGCGCAGTTGTTCTTGCTCTTTGCAGTGCCGCTCTTTACCTTGGTAATACCAAATATCCGCCGGATGTAATTTTCAGAGTGTTATTGGGTGAAGAAATAAAGGGTGCATCCTTTGCCATCCGAACCATACGCCTTCCCAGAGTGTTAATAGGGATGCTTGCCGGAATGGCTTTCGGGATGGCCGGAAATACTTTTCAGACTATGCTTGGAAACCCGCTTGCAAGTCCTGACATCATTGGAGTGACGGCAGGATCCAGTGTGGCTGCGGTATTTTGCATTATATTTTTACAGTTAAGCAAAACCGTAATATCGATTGCTGCTGTGGTTACGGGAGTTGCCATTGCCGCATTGATTTATTTTCTCTCATACAGAGGCGGCTTTTCAGGCCCAAGACTTATTCTGATTGGCATTGGCGTTCAGGCAATGTTTAATTCGGTAATCTATTTTCTTCTTATAAGAGCAAATCAATATGATGTGCCGGCTGCCATGAGATGGCTCAGCGGAAGCCTGAACGGTATGCAGATGAAGGATGTACCGTTGCTTCTGGTGATTGTAACTGTTTTTGGCTATATATTGACGGCTTTGAGCAGGTATTTGAATATTCTTGAACTTGGAGAGCAGTCAGCCATTACGCTGGGTGTGAAAACAGATAAGGTGCGAATGCTTCTGGTTATAAGTTCGGTTATTTTAATTGCTTATGCAACTGCGGTTACTGGCCCCATTTCTTTTGTAGCTTTTCTTGCAGGACCCATTGCTTCAAGGTTAGCGGGCAGGGGAAGTTCCAATGTTATCCCGTCAGCCCTTACCGGTGCGGTTCTTGTACTTATGGCCGACATTATCGGACAGAATCTTTTTGACACCCGTTTTCCTGTGGGAGTTATTACAGGAATTCTTGGCGCACCATACCTTATCTATTTGCTTATTCGCATGAATAAAGGAGGAGCAGCATGAAAAAGATAGTTTCCTTACAGGGGCGCAGCCTTGTTGCCGGTTATGGTAAAAAAATAATTCTGGATAATGTTGATGTATCAATTCCTGCTAATGAAATAAGTGTTATTATAGGGGCCAATGCCTGCGGAAAATCCACCCTGCTTAAAACCCTTGCCCGCTTAATCAAGCCTGTATCGGGCGATGTGATTTTGGATGGAAAGCGCATTAATTCAATACATCCCAAAAAGGTTGCCCAAACTATGGGGTTACTACCTCAGTCGCCGGTTGTACCTGAGGGAATCACGGTGGCTGACCTTGTTTCACGTGGGCGCTTTCCATACCAAAGTTTTTTTAAAGGCCTTAAAAAGTCGGATTATGAAGCGGTGGAAGAAGCAATGGAAATCATGGGGATTACCCATCTTGCCAGCCGCTCCGTCGACGAATTAAGCGGCGGACAGCGCCAGAGGGTGTGGATTGCAATGGCTCTGGCTCAACAAACAGATATTCTGCTTCTGGACGAACCTACAACATATCTGGATATTGCATGCCAAATTGAGATTCTCGACTTATTGACTGATTTGAACAAAAAGCGCGGAACAACCATAGTGATGGTTCTCCATGACATTAATCTTGCTGCCCGCTATGCAGATTATATTTTCTGTGCCCGAAACGGAGAAATCTTTGCTCAGGGAACTCCCGAGGAAACCATTAACGAGGAATTGATAAAAAAAGTCTTTAACCTGGATTGTATGGTAATAAAAGACCCAATTAACGGCAAACCCCTTGTTGTGCCTATAGGAAAGCACCATGCAAAAAAGGTTGCTGAACCCAAAGTGGTTAATATATAGCCAAAAGTTCCCAAACTGCAATAAAAACCCCTTTTGCAGAAAACATACAAAAGGGGTTTATTTCATGTATACCAATTCTTTACTTTACAGGACCGTATCTTATAATTCGTATAATGTAATTTATATTTCCGGGCAACTGATATCGTTTTCTTTCATGAATTCCTGCATGGCATGGACTGAATCGCTGCTTATTACGTGTTCTATGGAACAGGCATCCTTGTCGGCTATGCTTTCATCAACTTTCAGGACTTTCATTAAAAATTCACGGATTATAAAATGCTTTTTGGATATGAGCTTTGCCTGCTCAAGACCTGCTGGAGTCAAAAATACTTCCTTATACTTCTCGTTAATAACAAGACCCTTTTCTGCAAGGGTTGACATGGCACTGTTGACACTTGCTTTCGTAACACCCAGCCTTTCGGAAATATCCGAAACCCTGGCGCCCGATGTGCCGCCGGAAAGCTCATAAATGGCTTCAAGATAATTTTCCATGGTAAAGGTAAGTTTCTTCATTAATTTCCTCCGAAAACATTTAAGCATAACTAAGGTATAAGTTTACATTTGCTATTATATCATATAATTTCCCGAAAAATATAGGAAAAAGGGCACTTTGAAACCCTGGGCTGACAAATATTAG
This sequence comes from Clostridiaceae bacterium, assembly GCA_012719545.1. GTDB lineage: Bacteria > Bacillota > Clostridia > DSM-8532 > DSM-8532 > DTU059. The sequence goes on along the minus strand of JAAYAD010000051.1, from coordinate 1,053 downwards.
GCATCATAACCATTGTCATCAATGAATATTTATTATTTGTAATCTATCCATGAGAGAGGTCATATGGGGTATTACGTCAAGGTAAAAAATAATGTAAATATATTCGTTGAGGATTTGAATCCGGAAGGCAGAAAGACCATTTTGTTCCTTCATGGCTGGCCCGCCAATCATAATTTGTTTGAGTACCAGTTTGACAGGCTGCCTCAACTGGGCTATCGGTGTATTGGTATTGACACAAGGGGCTTTGGAAAATCAGACAAACCCTTCTTTGGTTATGACTACGACACCCTTTCGGATGATGTGAGAGGCGTGGTGGAAGCACTGAACTTACGTGACTTTGCTTTGGCAGGGCATTCTACCGGTGGTGCAATTGCGGTAAGATATATGGGACGGCACAGAGGATTTGGGGTGAACAGGCTTATTCTTATTGCTGCAGCTGCTCCAAGCCTCATACAGCGGCCCAATTTTCCCTATGGCCTTGACAGGGCAAGAGTATTGCAGATAATTGAGGACACTTATAATGACCGTCCTCAGATGCTTCAGAACTTTGGAAATGACTTTTTCTTCAAGCATACAACTCAGGCCTTCTCGGAATGGTTCTTCCAATTGGGCCTTGAGGCGGCAGGGTGGGCAACTGCATTCATTGCAAGAACATGGATTAACGAAGTTTTGTTTGCTGACATGGAACTTATCAATGTGCCTACTTTGATTATCCATGGAATCCATGACAAAATAGTGCCTTTCCACTTAGGGGAGATACAGCACAAAATGATCCGAAATTCCATGCTGGTGCCATTCCAATTCTCGGGCCACGGGTCCTTCTATGACCAGAAGGATGAATTCAACGATTTAGTGGCAAAATTTATGGAAAGCTGATAAGGGCATATGTAAAATGAAGATTTAATATCTTCATTTCAGATTGTAGACAAAAACGGTTGTGGTTTTAGACCATAACCGTTTTTTCTAAATACATCAATGATTTTTCTCTAAATACTGGTAAAAATTCAATAAGAAATTGCAAAATAGGGTTCATATCTGGATTTAGCTTTTTCC
>JAAYAD010000080.1 GCA_012719545.1 Clostridiaceae bacterium | reverse complement strand
TATGTATGACCCGGAAATTTTAATAGATGTCGTTCCTGATTTCGACCACTGGGCAGCAAGGGATGTAAAGAAGGCAGAGGAATTGGGATTTCTTGCGGCAAGGGAATACACCCTTAAGAATATTGCAGAGCCCATTACCAGGGGTGAAATGGCAAAGATTATAGTCAGAGCCTACAATAAATTTGAGAAAAACCGATTAACATCTGAGGATTGCCAGCAGTTTATAAGTAAAATAAAGGATTACAATCAAATTCCTAAAGACATACAGCCACATGTTCTTATAGCCTACGGCTCAGGAATAATCTCAGGATATTCGGACGGACGCTTTGGAGCCAATGACTATGCCACAAGAGCCCAGGCGGCAGCATTTATAATTCGTTATCTTGACCCCAGTGAAAGAGCGAAAGTAGAAGGTGTTAAAAAGGAAGAGCCTAAGCAGACCCGTGAGCCAACCATATTAAGATGGGACGATCCGTACAGACCCTTGCCTATTGAAGGAGATACCTTTATAAAGCCCGATGGAACGCAAGTAATATTAAAGATTGGCCCTGCAGGAGTATTGGGAGAAAACCAGAACTGCGATCTTTACGGAGGAATGGCATTTCCTGATGGAAGCCTAGTAGAGCATGGACAGCTTGGCACTGCTTCTTTAGGCCATTTAGGCGAAACCTATCTTGTTGACAAATATGGTGAGGGGCACTGGTGGTCTGAATGGAAAGAAATACGTAAGTATTACAGTAATAAAGCGTATGAAGAAGTTAAAAATCCAAAGAATGGACAAAAATATGGCAAATGGTATGAATATTATAATGGACAATGGTACTGGACTGGACCTACAAACCAGTGACAGGGTGAGTGAGAGATGAGAAACTTAAAAATACTTTTGCTATGGTTTCTAATTATCAATTTGTTAACGTTGCCAGCATATGCTGGCAACAATGATAGTCTCCCTTCAAATCCCTATAAAGGCTCTGGTAAAGAAACTGATTTATGGAACTATTCAACTCAGTTTGAGGGAATAAGGCTTTCGATTTATTTTGCACCAAATAAGGATGGTAAATCTGCACAGGAGCTATTTGAGACAGGTGAGGGTGTAATACTAGTTGGTAGAAAGATGGATATTACAAAAACAGGCCCAAGATTCTACGTTGAGGAGTTTACTGATTTATCCATCTATGATTACATGAATAGTAATATGCCCTACGATTCAATTAGAACTGATAAAGATAATCCCTACAACTATGAGGATTATGAGGACAGTGAAATAAAAGCCTTTATAAATACCATGCCTCCAGTATTTAATGCCACTCAGGATATGTGGGATAATTGGAAGAAAATGTGGGATAATTGGTTTGAAAGCCCGGTTAACGGTGTGAATACATATAAAAACATATCTAAAATAGCTAAATTAGTTGGGGCTAATATTTCAGCAGACGATTTTAAAAATGGCATTTTTTATCACAAAGGGGAAAGGTATGAAGGTGTGTACAAAATCTTCTTTGAACCAATAATATACCCTTTAGTCAATGGGGTTTCAACAGTTATGACCTTAAGAGATGCGATTAAGTGGGAAGAAAAGTACCTGGCTGGGAAGATTACAAATACAAATGGTAGGAGGCTTACAAGTAATATCCCCCAAATATTTGAACATTTAGCAAACTCTCAATTCCTCATTGAAGATGAGTCTTGTATATCAATGCGTGCCAACAGTACTCGTTATCAGGTCAGATTTGACGGAACACAAGCTGCCAGGGAAGAAATTAGAAGGCAGATACAACCAGGGGGTCATATTTATGACAGCATGGGAGTAGGAGTAATAACCCCAAAGGTTCCCGAAGGCGATTTTGACATAATATATGACTATTCTATTGCGACAGATAGAGTTATTAAGGTTATACCTTCCAGTAATGGGTCAGAAAAGGTGGAGGATGAAATAATCCTTAACCACAGATTTTTGAATAAATCATATACTGGTAAACAACTGGACAAAATCGAGTACTATG